>JAZQNI010000099.1:0-124843 GCA_045627265.1 Candidatus Cryptobacteroides sp. | reverse complement strand
CCTGGCAGGGCTGACGCTTTATTCCCAGCCAGTCACCGGACCGTCCCACGATTGCAGCAAATGGGCCGCAACGCAGTTCTCACGCGGCCACGTCCCTCCATTTTCATTCGAGTATGGCGGCGTCCCTTCATCGAAGTTTATAAAGGGATGGCGCTATGCCACCAGCACCATGGACACCGGCCGGCCTGGCGAAAGCCTGCGGTCGTACCGCTGGACCGACCCGAAGACCGGCCTGCAGGTCGAATGCCAGGTGAAGGCGTTCGAAGACTTCGATGCGACCGAATGGGTGCTGCTGATGCGCAACACGTCATCGAAGGACACCCCGGCCATCAGCAAGGTGCGCACGGCTGATTTCTGCCAGACCGGCGACCCATCCAGTGATGACTGGAGGATATTCTACGCCGACGGACCATTTTTCGGCCGTGCCGACTTCTGCGCCCGTGACACCGTGTTCGACGCAGGTGGCCGCCTGACGCTGATCCCCGACCAGGGACGCTCATCCAGCCATGTGATGCCATATTTCAATGTCAAGACACCTTCTGGCGGCATAGTTGTTTCCGTGGGCTGGACCGGCAGCTGGCGCGCAGACATCACGCGCCCGTCGGCCGACCGCTTCCGCATCGAGGCAGGACTCAACCATTTCGACTCCTACCTCAAGCCGGGTGAGGAGATCCGCATGGCATCTGTAGCACTGATTCCATGGCAGGGAGAAGACAGGATGGACGGCCAGAACATCTTCCGCCGCTTCATCCTCGCACATCATCACCCGGAAGCGTCCGGCAAACCGGTCAGAGTACCTCTGCTAAGCGATTTCGGCGGCCCGGGTCCATGGCCTTGCGACGAAAACGCATGCCTGACAGACCACCTTGCCCAGGCCTATGTCAAGCAGATCAGGTTCCTCGGCACCCAGACAGACGGCTTCTGGCTTGATGCCGGATGGTACAGCAGAGCCGGAGACTGGCAGAAGAAATACTGGTGGCACAGTGCGGTCGGCAACTGGACCGCCGATCCGAAGCGCTTCCCTGACGGACTCGCACCTCTCTCCGACTTGATACATGAGGACGGCGGCAAGTTCCTGCTCTGGTTCGAGCCGGAGCGCGCGAACATCGATTCCGACTGGGCGCACGAACACCCCGAGTGGATGCTGGCCGAGTCCGGAGAGCCTGCGGTACCTGTCACGGAAGTGGTCGACAGCGCGTTCATCGTGAACCTCGGCAACCCTCAGGCGCTCGAGTGGGTGAAGAGCGAAATGCTGAACAAACTCACCGAATATAAGGTGGACATATACCGTCAGGACTTCAACATCGATCCCGAGAAGTTCTGGCTGAACAACGATGAGCCCGGAAGGCGTGGCATGTGTGAGGCCAAGTATATAAACGGCCTGTACAGCTATCTGGACTTCCTCCACGAGCAGCTGCCGTTCCTCGTTATGGACAATTGCGCCGGCGGCGGCAGACGCCTGGACATGGAGATGCTCTCGCGCGGGATATCCCTCTGGCGCTCGGACTACTCCATCGAGGTCGAAGGCAAGCAGTGCCACTCATACAGCCTGAACCAGTGGATCCCGATACATTGCATCAACTCCGGCAGCCCGAATCCATACGATCATCGTTCCGCACTCGGACCGGGCGGCAATGTCACGTTCGGGGTGTACAACTACAAGCAGGCATCCATGGAAGAGCAGCACAAACTGATCGATCTTTTCCGGGAGGTCGGACCTTACTACCTGGAGGACTACTATCCGCTGAGCGGTTACGGAGACCTTACGGGCGATGACATATGGCTCGCATACCAGCTTCACCGTCCGTCCGACGACAGCGGCATCGTGCTGGCATTCAGACGCAAGAAGTGTGAGGAAAACAGCTATACGGTGCAGTTGCGGGGCCTCGACCCGGATCGCAGATACAGGCTCGAATATGACCGTGGAGAGCAGCCTGCGGCCGAATTCACAGGCAGGGAACTGGCCGAAGGCCTGACGCTTACCTTGAACAAACCAAGGAAATCCCTGCTCATCCGCTACAAGGCGGATCCGTGGGATGAGATGCAGGATGTCCTCAGCCGCATCGTGCCTCCTACCTTCAAGGACAAGAATTACCTCATTACCGATTATCACCGCAAAGGCGACAGCTTGTACACGGCCGCCATACAGAAGGCGGTCGACAAGTGCAGCGCGGCCGGCGGCGGGCACGTCATCATCCCTGCAGGACGCTGGGAGACCGGCCCTATCCGCCTGAAATCAGGTGTCGACCTGCATCTGGAGGACGGCGCAACCTTGGCGTTCACGACCGATGTCCGCCTTTTCGACATCGTGCACACGCATTGGGAGGGCATCGACTGCTACAACGTGCAGCCGCTCATCTATGCGGACAATGCGGAGAACATTGCCATCACCGGCAACGGCCTGATCGACGGACAGGCCAGCCACGACAACTGGTATGGCCCGACGACGGCCGGCATAATGCAGGCGGACGGCAGCTGGCTCAAGGCCAGGGATGTGCTTTACCAGTGGTGCGCGGATGAGACTCCTCTCGCGCAGAGACGCCTCTCTCACGAAAACCCGGCCCGCACCCAGACCATCAACCTGATGTCCTGCAAGAACATCCTGCTCGAAGGCTTCACCATCAACCGTTCGCCATTCTGGTGCATCCATCCTGTACTATGCAGTAATGTGACCATGCGCGGAGTGACCATGGACAGCCATCTGGGCAACAATGACGGAGTCGATCCGGAATCGACCACCGACATGCTGATAGAGAACTGCGTGTTCGACACTGGCGACGACTGCATAGCCATCAAGTCCGGCCGCGATGCTGACGGACGCCGTCTCGGAGTGCCGTCATCCAATATCATCGTGCGCAACTGCAAGATGCGTGACGGTCACGCCGGAGTCGCCATCGGCAGCGAGATCAGCGGCGGCTTCAAGAACCTCTGGGTTGAGAACTGCGAGATGGATTCGCCTAACCTGGACCGCATCATCAGGGTCAAGTCGAACCCTCGCAGAGGCGGCACGGTGTCCAACCTGAACGCCCGCAACCTGACGGTGGGCGAGTGCGACCTTGCCATCCTCGGCATCGAGCTGACCTACGCCAAGGTCAAGGACGGCCCATATCCGCTCGATTTCAGAGATATCACCATCGAGAATGTGACCAGCTCCAAGAGCCGCTTTGTGGTGCATGTGGACGGCTCTGACGAAACGGTCGGAGTGCACGGCATCACCCTGCGCAACTGCAACATCGACGGAGTGACCGAGCCGGAGCTCTGCCACATAGTCGGAGCGGAAAATGTCAGATTCGAGAATGTGACGGTCAACGGAGAGCCGTTCAAGCGTTGAAAAAAGGCCCTGCGGAGGTTTTCCGCAGGGCCGACATAGCTTTTATTATAGTATTTTCTTAGGACTTCACCTAGAACAGATAGGCGATTCCGAAGTGGAGGTTCGAGCGATGAAGGTCGTAGTTGTCGCTGCCGTACCTGTCCACGAGGCCGTAGTTGTAGCCGACGGTAAGTCTGAGGACGTTGATGTCAAGGCCTACGCCACCGCCGGAACCAGTGTTGTTTCCCGGCTGAAGCAATGGTCTTGTTCAATGAATTCTCTTCAACACTCACAGACTGATAAAGAGCGACAGTGACATTGTCATTGCCTCCGGATTTCAAAGCCAGGTCTATCAAGTTGTCGAGACATTTCTCAATGTTGTCACCGCTGTCAATCATCACATTCATGATTTCGTCATCACGGCATATCCCGCAGAGTCCGTCACTGCACAAAAGAACCGTATCCCCAGAAACCAATTTTTTGGAGATATAATCAGGGACAGCTTTTACAGGACTGTCCCCCAGGCTTCTTGTTATTATATTGCTGTTGGGATGATAGAATGCCCAATCCGGATCCAATTCACCATTATCGACTAGCTGCTGGACATAAGAATGGTCTTTCGTAAGCCGGCTTAAGCCGTACTGTCTGTTGAAAAGGTATGCTCTGGAATCACCGCACCACGCAATATGTGCTACTGCATCTATGATCCACGCAAGCACAATCGTCGTTCCCATACCGGAAGATGCAGGATCCTCCAGAGCCCTTTCCTTTATCCGCTTATCTGCGATAGCTACAGTTTTTTTCAAAAACGACTCTATTTTTGAAGGGTCACTTGATTTCATCGATAGAATCGCTTCCGAGGACGAAAAAACATCTTTTATCGTTTCCACAGCTATTGCCGAAGCGACTTCTCCGGCATTCATTCCTCCCATCCCGTCAGCAACGCACAGAAGACTTCCGACACGGCTGCATGTCATCAATTCGTCCGGGGTTTGAGGTGTCTGCCAGGAAGGCGCCACCAAGTCAGGACAAACAACAAAATTATCCTCATTGTTGGTCCGCACCAACCCCACATTCGTCGCCGCGGCAATCTTGAATTTATTAGGCATGGTCAGGATAGATAAGAATCAAAACGGAGTGATTCCATTAATACGCGTTGTTGAAACGATATGAGTCACGTCCCACTCCGGAATCAATGATAACTGTATTTCCACCGGTGATCTCCCTCTTGACTTTCTCGATTTTCTTGGCCAGCTCATTGATACTTGACGTGTTGTATATGGATTTGGCCTTTGCCTGATTGTGATACCAGGTGATGAGGCTGAGCCTCTCAAGAAGTTTGTCAAGATCTTCCTCAGTCTTGCACTCATAGAATTTCTTGTTGGCTTCGTCAATCAGATATCTGATGATCTCAAGTTGATTGTCCTTGCGGGCCTTGGAGAACTGACGCATAGCAGCATCCTGGTCCAGCTGTTCCAGATTGATCATCACATCATTTCTGACATTACGGTCTCTTGCCGAGCTGGCGGTTGATGACATGAGAAGCAGTGCTAATGAAGCACAAATAATCAAACTAATTCTTTTCATAATGATTGAGTGTATTAAAATAAAATTATTTCATGCTATTGATAATTTCTTCCACGCTTCTTGAACTGGAGATTTCTGGCTCATTTGGAGTCATGCCCTTTATTATGTCTTCCACAGACTTCGGTTGACTCTCCTGCTTTTCCGCTTCTTCTTCCTCTCTCTGCTGTTCCTGCAATCTCTCCTGTTCTTCAGCTTCCCTGGCCATTTCTTCCTCCAGCTCCTTATTCTTCACCTCCTGTTTGAACTTGGTGAACTCATGCTGCAGCGACTGGCTCCTCTTCTCAAGCTCTTTCCTGTCATTCCTTGCCTTTTCAATCTGCTTGACAAGAGAATTGTAAACGGAAACATTCTCCTTGTCCATATGTTCTATCTGCTCGTTCAGCTTATTGATATCCTCATTCTTCTGCTGGATTTCATCTTCGACATTCGTCAGCTGCTCCTGATATTCATTGAGCTGCTTTTCATGTGCTTTTGAGCTTAGAATATTCCATGTGACAAGTCCGGACACGGCGAGAACCAGGACAATCCCCATGATTACAATCGCGGTCTTGTATGGACGGAGAGCCTGCTGTCTGAAGAGATTCATCCTTTCTGTCAAGCCGATGCTGCTCACCATACTCTGTTTACCCTGCGGGACGATGAAGCCCATCACAGGTCCGTTCGAAGATAAGCGGATTTCATCACCGGAAGAAAGGATTGATTCCTGAACCGGCTGTCCATTGAGCAGAGTAGCATTAGTCTTTGAGAGATTGATGATCTTCCAACCATCTTTTTCTTTGACAATGGCTGCATGGTGTCTGCTGACAGAGTCAAGGTTTTCGTCAAACCTGACCTGGCAAGACGCATCACGTCCAAGTTCAATCTGATCTACAATGATCTTCTGAGATTCGCCTATGCGATGGTACAAGGATTCTGTTTTGTGCTCAAGCACATAATACTGCCTCCCTGAAGCGTTGAATACGGATGCCATGCCCGCGCCTACTGACCCGGCAATGGTCCTTTTGTAAGAGTTCTCCATAAAAGTTAAAAATTATATTTATTGAATCTTATTTTCACGTCCCCTGCGGATATGATATCCCCGTCTCTCAGTTCAAGTCCCAGGTCTGTCACCTCGCACGAATTCAGCCAGGTACCGTTGGTGGACCTTACCCACTCTCCAATATCCGGAATCCACTGTCCATCACGTATCACCCAGGACGAATGTCTTCCACGTTCTATTGTGAAATGACGGTGGGAGGTATAGGAATCTTTGTAATCCAGCAAAAAAATGTCATTGGAAAAATCCAGGCCCACCCGGATGAGGCCCTTCCCTGTCTCATGAAGAACCTCATCAAGATTATACTCCATACCATAATTCAGGCCCTGCATAATCTTCAAGTAACAACCTGACGGGTGATTGTGATCCTTCCCCTCCGTGTTGCAATGTTGCGCGTCAGTCTGAATGGATTTGTTTTCCGGGACAAGTCTCAAGGCCTCCACGGCGCTTTGAATCCGCTCTTTCCATGAAGGCAAAAGACATGCACCAATCAAAGGGGCCCACTCGTTTCCACCAGGAGCCATCTCCAACCTCGCCTTGTCCCATCTTCCAGCCTGGCTGTTCATAATGTATTTGGCAAGATCGTTCTGGTCCTCAAGTTTTCCGAAAGGCAAAACACCGGTAATCAATTGATACATAAGCACGCCGAAGGAAAACAAATCTGTAGTAGGAAGGACGGTGCAATTGCCTCTCGCCCTGTTCGACTGTTCAGGAGGCATATAGGCATACGTGCCAAACAACTGATAAGGACGCCCGAAAATGTTTTTTTCAGTCAAACGCCTGTTTTTGTCTCCGCTTATTCCGAAATCCGTCAGGACAGCAGTCCCATCCTCCTTCAGAAGGACGTTCTCCGGTTTCAGATCCCGGTGAACCTTGCCATTGACATGCAGATCATTAAGGCCATTCAGAATATCCATGGCATACTTGGAGAAATCGCAATCTTTTTTTCCGATGCATTTCGTAATGTCACCACCCGGGCAGAACTCCATTACAAAATATGGGTTACCGTTCAAATAACCGTAGTCAGACGAATGAACAAGATTCCGGCTGGGAATCCGGCCAGTCTTGAACTCCATCTCAAATCTGGCAATCAGCGGTTCCCTTATCTCAGAGACCACATCCCACAGGCGCAATAATTTAAGAGCATGTATCTCACCACCTCCATCTCTGACCTTGAAGACCTTTCCGAAGGAACCTTCCCCCAATTCTGAAATCACGACATACTTCCCATCGATGCAATTGCCTGGCTGACAATCACATCGGCTTGGGACTTGAGATATGCGCGCATTTCCACCCATTACTATTGCAATTATTTATGTTTCTAAAATCTCGAAACGGTATTCAATTCCTCCCAGAATAATGGACTTTCCGTTCTCCAGACGTATACGCTCATCGCTTTTTCCTACGACAAAAAGAAAGTACTCCTTCTCCCCGGCATCGGGGTCACAGTTGCAATTGGGACATGTGTCAGAAAAAATTGTTACAGGATAACCGCAATTCCTGCAAATCCTTAATTCCGGTGTGGCGCTTAAGCATGATGATGCCTCTACAATCGCTTCGGCTGAATCCAAAGGATTGCCACACTTCTGGCAAATTCTGTCATTCTCGGGATTATCCCACCCGCAATTGCAGCACCTCATATAATTTTCAACTAAAAGTACGGTATCAACTGAACAGAAACACTCTGAGGGGCAGTCATGTCAGAGGAAACTGTAATTTTGCTAAAGCACTTTGTCTGGATCCCCGAATAAGATGCGACAAAAGACACTTCGGCATTTGCAGGAACAACCAATGTGGATTTCTTCAAGTACGGTCTGACTCCTGACGACGAAATGTTCAATGTTATGTCACGGTCATTGGGATTTGCGACCGAAAATGTGATATTGGCCTTATTCGATGAATTTGCACGGACTCTTGTCTTTGACGCGGACAGCGATATGTCGAAGATGTCTGGAGTGGCTTTCGGGAAGAACTGACCTGCCAGTTTGACACCATCCATTATGACCCATACCACCCGGTCTGCTTTTGGGACAACTGACTTGCAGTAATATGTTCCATTACCTGCTGGAATCAGTTTCTCTTCAAAAGACTGCCCTTCGCAATACGCTCTCAAGAAAAGATCCCTCCCGTCCGTGAGCGCATACGGCAACTCAACCACATACCGGACACCTTCCTTGCCAGGCTCAGATTCTGGTTTTCCATCAAGAGTCTGACTGACATGAATACGCTTTGACGGCACATACTGTATCAATCGGTCCATTCCGTCATGGCTCACTACGGCAAGGCCGCTGCAGAACCGGCTTGCATATCGGAACTGGACAGGGACAATCTCATTGCCATTCTTGTCCTCATAGCCAAAATATTTGCCGTCCTGACTCGTGCATAGACGAGGCTCATCGTCAGCAAGACCTGCGGATATAGAAGATCCGATAATTGTATCCATGTCTTTTATACTGTCATACTGAGGATAGTCTTGTTGAAACTCAATCTTCTGATGTTTTTTGAAGACAGAAGGTTCCTTCCCATCTGCAGAAATCAGGAAAGGCTTTGAGGAGAAATTATCTTCCACCACGGCCGAACCGTTAAAGAAAGGGCCAGCCTTCCTGTACTTCATTTGAATGACCATCCCCCCCATGCTGTCTACATAGCCATATCTTCTCTTTCCGTATTCAAGGCAATACACAGGCAGACGACCTTCGGAAAAAAACGGATATTCATCGACATAGAACTTTGGTCCAAGGCCGAAAACAGTAAAATCGCTGTTGATAATGGAAGAAAGCACATAGCCATCGTCGACATGATTCACGGCAATTGCATAGCCGTCATGAAAGTCTGTGATAAAATCAGCCGATATTGAGCACACGATGCGCTCTTTGCCATCTTCAATCTTGAGCAGACCTGTTTTGCCGTCTTTCTTGAACATGAACAGCCCTCCATCGTATGGTCGTATTATGTCATACGCGCCAGGGAAAACATTTATCGATTGCGCATGCATGCCGGCTCGTCCCAAAAGCAGCACGGATACACACATTACAAGCAAAGTCCGAATATTATTCCTTCTCATCATCCAATTGTTTATCTGCATCTATTGTATCACAGTATTTATCATAAAAGTCATTGAATATTTCAATGTACTTCTCATCCTCGGCCTGCTCTGCATACATCTTTCCGGTCATGAACAATTGATACGAGCCCACCCCCTGACGGAAATCAGGGAATCCTCTCCGGTCTCCGAATACATTGTCAAAGCAACGTTCGAACAGAGCTTTGTAACAAGTCGGATCCAATTCCAATGCGATACCACTATATTTTCTGGAAATTTCAGGCACAGGCTTGAGATCATCCAAAACATATTCCGGGTACAGTTCCACATATCCGACAGTGCGGGTAGATTCGACATCACGTATCGCATAGATGTACGAAAGGACCGCAGCAGCTTCTGCGGCCGACCGGGAATGATTCTGCTGTCCAAGCTCGACAATCTGAGCCAGTCCTAAAATGCCGTCCTGAACTTTCTCCTTCGTCTTCAGGCATTCCTCCGCCGCCTCAATAAGACATCCGATACTCCTTATTGTCACCCCTTCCTCAACCCTGCTGGCATTCGGGTCCAGGCTGTCTATCACTACTCTGCTCAAACTGTCACGTTTGTTTGCCAGAGCCTCTTCATGAATACGCCTCTCAAGCTCGACACGCTCACTCTTCTTAGCCTTTGAGGATTGCAACGCAACTATCAAAATGGCAATCGCAGCCACAGCAGCCACAGCAGCCACAGCAACGCCCAAAATCCTCTTGCTGTCTTTCAAGAAAGAAACGATTTTCCCTGCATTCCGCTCAGGTTCCGCCAAATTGCTTTGGACAGAAGAAGGCATTGGAGCCTCAGGCTTTTCCGGTTCTGCATTTATCTTCGGTTCCGACTCCGAAAAGCCGAAATCGACGGCCTCCCCGATTCTTATCTTCTCCGTCCACTGCACGATTTCAGCGGCAGTCGGCCTATCCCATGGATCTTTGGACAGACACTTGTATATGAGGTTCTTGACATTATCAGGAAAAGCCGATTGAATTACAGGGACATCCGCACCATTCTTCTGCAATACTCCTCCCATATTATCGAATGGAGGGAAACCTTCCGCCAGTTCGAAGGCCATCGCTCCAAGTGACCAGATATCGCTTGCTTTGATCGGAGCTGGCGTCTTCGAAAACCTCTCAGGACTCATATATGCGTATGTCCCACCGGAATTCTCTCCAAGCATGGAGCTTTTCCTCAGAGTACTCCTAGCTTTCGTGCTGATGCCGAAATCAGTAATCAGAAAATCTCCGTGTTCACCCATCAGGATATTATCCGGTTTGATATCCTGATGAATGATCGGAGGATCCTGCCGATGTAGATATTCAAGCCCGGCTGCCACATCATGAATGATATTCAACAAATCATCCGGCTTGACTTCTCCCACCATCGAAAGTATCGACCCCTTGCTGCAATAAGGAAGTATCAGATATGGAGACCGCTCATAGACATCGTAATAAGTCGGTTTCAGGAGATTTGTCTGGTTTATGTTGAAGACCAGGGCAAATTCTTTGCAGAACAATTCGGTCCCCTTGTCATCCAGCCCTCCATATGGGGCATAGACTTTCAAAGCGACGTCCAGACCGGATTTCTGGTCTTCAACCAGCCAGACTTCGGAAAAGCCACCACGCCCCAGGAGATGCTTCAATATATACCTGTCAGCAAAAAGAGATCCTTCTTCGAGCATAATTCTCTGCTTGACCTAGAACAGATAAGCGATTCCGAAGTGGAGGTTCGAGCGATGAAGGTCGTAGTTGTCGCTGCCGTACCTGTCCACGAGGCCGTAGTTGTAGCCGACGGTAAGTCTGAGGACGTTGATGTCAAGACCTACGCCACCGCCGATCATGATGTCAAAGCGGCTGTAGTTTGAATTGTCGGCATACTGGTCCACAGTGCGGGAGCCTGTGCTCTTGCCGAGAACGCTGGCGCTGCTCTCGATGTTCGACAGGCAGCCGAAGCTGAGAGTTGGGCCTGCATAGGCGAAAAGGCGTGCGCCGCCGAGGTCTGCGCCATAGCTGAAGTTCACAGGGATGTCGAGATACATCTCAGTTGACTTGCCGCTGGCTCCGGCAAGACCGAAGAAGTCGGCAGCCTCGCTGGAGGTCACATACTCGAGATAGATTCCCGGAGTGACTGCGAAATCGCCGAAATCACCGATGTTCTTGTCGACACCGAAATAGAAGCCGTTCTGGCTGGATGAAGTCGAGCCGCTCTTTTTGTAGGACTCAAGATAACCTGCTCCGATGCTCGCCTGAGCGAATGATGATACTGCCGTCACTGCGGCCAGCATAACTGTGAGAATTGTTTTTTTCATAATTAAATCTGATTGTATTTGTGTCTTTTACTTGTTCCAAACATTGTTGACCGAAGCCTCAGCATGCTTTATAGGCTCGCTCTCAGAGGTGGCGGTAAACTTGAACTCGTAGTCTCCAGTGATATCGTGGCTCTCCGATGTTGATGTGGTCACGACGGCGCTCTTCACGTCATAGGTCTGACTCCAGGACAGTGCTGTCACAGTGTATGTGCCGATAGGGAGAGCCTTGAATGTGGCCGAGGTCTGTCCTCCGTTCAGAGCCAGGCTGTAGGTCTTGTCCTTTGCCTTGCCCGAGGTCGCGGTCACGCTGAAGACCGTGTACTCGGCGTCTGTCGCAAGACCTGTGATGCTGACTGTGAGGTCGGACTCGCCATCCTCCCACTGGGCGGTAAGAGTGGCGTTTCCGGTCTGTCCGGAACCCACATGAAGGTGCTCCTTATCATAAACCTTGTTGGCAGTCCAGCTTCCCCCTGCGGTAGTCACTTTCCAGCCTGAGAAATGATATCCCTTCTTCTTGCTGTCATCAAGGGTTGGAAGGGTGAGGTCAGTCGTGATCTTGTAGGTCTTTGTATATGTCTCGTCTCCGTTGGCATTGTCGAAGGTGAGCTTGTAGCCATCCTCATCCCACTGGGCAAAGATTGTCACGTTTCCAGTCGGAGTGTATGAGCCTCCGCCGTCACCGACCTTAGTGCCGCCGGTCTCCTGGGTATACCAGCCATTGAAGGTGTAGCCCGTCTTGGTCGGGGTCGGAAGGGTCACGGCCTGGGATGCCCATTGGGCGTAAAGCGGGACTGTCGCATTGTTTTCAGTTGAAAGGTTATTTACTGCCGCCTTGTCAGGATATACGCCGGGAGTAGTTCCCACAACCTGCCTGCCTTCGCCTTTTCCATAGTTGACATAATGGCCGAGAAGTGCGTATTTGTTATACTTGAACGCATTATACAAATCATTATAGGTATTTGCATAGAATGGAGCATCAAACTGCTGGTAGGTATAAGTAACGCCATCGTAGCTGATGCTTCCTCGGTCCTCCCAACCTTTGAACAGGTAAACACTTGTATCCGATTCTTTGTTGCATGTGCCTCCCTGAGCATCATAAGTAACGACATATTCCCGCTTATAGGCATTTGCCGTAAGGCTCTTTTCTTCGTCATAAACCATGGCGAGGTTCGACATGGTGCCGGAAGTGCTGCCGTTGCCGTTGAAACTGATGGAATATGATATAGGGGTCCAATGGGCATAAAGAGTCTTTGTCGCCGTGGTCCCGGATGATCCGGTGACTGTTACTGTCCCACTGATCTTGTTTCCGCCGGTCGCGGCATCATACCAGCCGATGAAAGTGTAGCCAACTCTTGTCGGAACAGTAGAACTGAGGGTGAAAGTATGTGAGCTTTCATCCAACCAATCCGTATTCTGAGTTGCGGGAGCTCCTGAACCTCCGTTCGCATCATAGACAAGGGAGTATTTGTACAAATTGGCCCATTGGGCATAGAGGTTGACAATACCACCGTTCTCTGCCGTGAGATTTGACACCTTCTGCGTATTGGAATATTTAGTCCCTGAACCACCCTGGTCGGCAGTCCATCCTGTGAATGTATATCCTGAACGAGCGAACTGGTTGGCATTGAGGGCCTGTTCCTTGTCATAGGTGAACGCCTGATCGGTCATAGATCCTGAAGTGCTTCCGTTTCCATTGAAGCGTACGGTGTACGTGTTTGGTGCCCACTGAGCATACAATGTAATCTTGCCGTTTTTATCTTTTGTAAGATTCGTTACATTTTGACCGGCACTATATGAAGCCCCGGTACCATCAGCCTTGGTATTCCACCCGGCAAAATGATAGCCTGTCTTCGTGAATGAATTCGTGGCCAGAGCCTGAGTCTGGTTGTAAGTATGAGTCTGGCTGTTTACTGTACCTGATCCACCGTTGGCATTGTACTCAATTGTATATTTTGTGACGAGGTAAACTTGGTATGTACCACCTGACTTGTCCCCAGACTTTGTTTTTCCTGTTCCACTACCTTTTGATGCATCCATATAGTAACCGGATGTGGGAGTGACCTTGAGGTCGCTTTCATCCCATGTGCGTTCGCTGAAGATAGCGGTCCCGTCCTGCTGCCCTTTATAATCGCCATCGACATATATTTGGACATTTCTGCTGTTATAGCCCAAGTTTATCGTTCCGCTTCCTACTTTAATACTACAATAATCATCAGCATTGGAATCAAGAAGAACTTCAATCGGGACACGGAATAATTTATATTTTGGTGCATCTCCATCTTTCTTGGTTTCAGAAAATATATAAATACTTCCTTTGTCTTCAGAAATATCACTATGGGTATATTCCATTGACCCATTTTTCGAATTTTCAATGCATTCGATATAAAACCAATATTTGCTTGAGCTAAAGTGGAAAGATGGTTGTCCGCCTATTACTTTTGAACCAGTATCATGACCATGATTAGCGGTATCTGTTATCGGAGAACTATCATCGGATTTATTTCCGTGTTGATCCATCTTGGCGGAAACAAATTTTACTATTTTATTATCAAAACTAGAGGGAGAATCATAAGTAACATAAAATCCCAAAGCATTGTTGCTGACTTTTCCGTCACTGACTCCTCCGTGCATAAGTGCGTATACGTAAATATGAGTTGCCCCTGCCCATCTGTCGTTGACTGTTTTTTCCTCCGCAAAAAGGAATATAGGATTCAGTATAAGCATGAGTACTGGCAATACTTTCACCAGCTGCCTAGCCGTTGTTGTACTTATTGCATGTATTATGTACGATAAAATTCTTTTCATACTCTTCCTCCCCAATTAGATGTTAAACGCCTGGCTATAAGTCTTGCCGCGCTCGGCCTTGACGGCCTGAGTGATGATGTTCATCTCCAGATGGGCGCCATCCACAGGAGCCGCAACCGGGGTGTAGCTCACGAAGAGTTTCGATCCTGTCACCTGTCCCGGCTCTACAGGACTTGTGTAGTAATAGAAGTCTCCCTCTTTCACCCAGCCGCTGCCGCAGAGGCCTTCGAATGTGCCTTCGCTCGGCTGCCAGCCGCTAACGATATTGCCGCTGTCGTCGTACCAGTTGGCCACGATGACGGCACGGATGTACTCCGGCACATTACCGGTGTTCTGGATTGCAAGGTTCTTCTTCACGCTGCTGACGATCTCGTCCGTAACGTCTATCCCGAGATTGGTAAGTACCACGCTGTATACGTTCGTCTCACCTGCTTTCCATTCGCCCCAGTCTATTGTCTTTTTATACTTGGTGCCACTGGCAGTTCCATCATCGACCGTGATAATCACCGTCACCGGATCAGTTTCGAGATTCTGCGGTATGAGGATGAACGGTTCGTCAAGTTTGACGGTGCCGCTCACGGTATTGCTGACCTTGGCCGTGCTTTCAAGCCCGCTCCAGACAAATGAACCGTTGGATGCGCTCATAGAGAGAGCGCCGCCGCTCCACACGCCTTCGATCTCTATGTTCTTGATTTTGGTGGAGGTGGATTCCGGCTGATTGAACACTACCGAGGTCATTGGATGGTCAAACAATATGGTCGCCTTCGCTGCGTTTTCGTCGTCAGCGGATCCCTTGTAATAACCGAGAAGGAGATCCTTCTGGGCGCTAGCAGTTGCAGGGACGCTGTAGCCGTTCACCGTAAGGGCATCCTTCGTACAGGAAATATCCAGCCCTGCTGCGTTCATCCATGCCATGAAGGTAATTGTCTGTCCCTCCGGCCATTCGTAGGTGCTTGTCGTCATCTTCCACTGGCTGCTGGCGTTGTCGTAAGTCACGGTCTCGACACTGCCTTCAGAAAAGCGGAAGACCTCATACGCTCCTGCGTACGCCTTGACCCTGAATGAGTTGAGTCCGTTATTGGGAAGGTTCTGGGTTGAGCCTGTAGTGTTGTAAAGTGTGCCTTTCGTCTCCATATTCGTGCCTGGGACGACTGATTCAATGCCGGGGTACGACATGTGAACCAGCTGCATAGGAGAGACCTGGCCGTCATCGGAATTCATGGATATAGTTCCGGACGGGAATGATCCGTCGGTATCGATGGCGTTCTCACCCTTGGTGAACGGGGATACGGACATCCCGGCCACTGCCACGTCAAATGATATATATGGATTGCTTTCTATCACTTGCTCCTGCATACAGCTGCAGAGCATCAAAGCTGCTATGACAGACACGTTCGAGAGTGCCCGAAGCAGATATGGTCTTTTCATTATCACTGTTTATATATGTTTGCGAGTTTATGACCGAACACTATCATGCGCCGCTATTCTGTGGCGAGATCTTCGAAATCAAGAAGCTCGGATGTGTTTGTTGTCCAACTTCTCAACTGCCCGTCAAGCATCATCGTCCACTGTATGCCCTGAGGGATACAGAGTCCGTTCACGATGGTCTTCTTGTGTTTGTTGAATGTCACTCCCGTGCCGTCAGGATGCTGGATGGTGGTATAACGGCACCATGTTAGATCCTCGTCCAGATACAATCCGAGAGTCAGGTCGCTCACGCTGGCTGACGGATGGAGGAAGAAAGTGAAGGAAATCATCTTGTCCTGTGCGAGAGTGACGCCATCAAGCTTCATGTATACCCTGCAGTTTTCAGTGTCCACACTGCTGTCCGCGTATCTGCATATCTCGTATCCGTCTGTATCCATCTTGTCTATTTCCAGATTGAAAGGACCGGAGAGCGGCATGTCCGTGCTCTTGGACCGCAGCATTATTGCATATATCGGCAGGTCAGCTCCTGTACCGTTTTGGAGATTGAACTGTATGGCTGTGGTCAAAGGGCGGAAATCCAGATTGACGGAGGATGAATTGCTGGAAACCGTCTTGTTTGCTACCATCATCATATATTTTGGAAGGTCGGTTCCAACCTCATAGTTGCCGGATTTCTCTTTAGTAACCAATGATGCTGCCGGAGTCTGGTCATCAAGGATGACGCCGGAAACAAATCTCGATGTCATGCTCCTTGTCACTGCAGGACCGGATTCTGACGGGACCGGGTACACAGAGTAGAAGTGATATTTTCCGTCCTCGTCAGGGTTGCCCCATCTCAGGTCAACTTCTTCCGTCACAGGCTCGATAGAAGATGAGGATCCTTCGCCAGTGATCTGGTAGTCGGCATACGGGAGGCTTCCGGGTGTCAAGGCCTGGGGACTGAATACCCTCAGTTCGTCTCCGACATGCCAGTTTATGTCCTGATGGCTTATCGAGGCATCGTATTTCCCATAAGAAGTCTTGGTATCCTGACTGCCTGTGCGGCTGCTGAAAACCACTGGACATCCGTAGTTGTCAACCATCTTTTCACAGGATGCAAGAAGAAATGCGGATATCGACAGCGCGTATAACAATATTTTCTTCATTAATCTGTCTTTTCTAAAACCCTTCTGTATTTATTGAATTCCATTCCTGCTTGAGCATAACGCCCCCGTCTTCGATACCAGACTCTATTGTCACCTTCTCCACCTCCTGACCAAGGTTTGTGACGGAGATGGCAGAACCGGCCAGTAATGCCGATGACATAGAAGCCTCGACCGCATTGATCTGGAGGCCGTCGTATGGCAGCCGCCTTCGGCCAGTCCTGCCACAGAATATGTCGCGATTATTTCTTTTCAAAATCTTTCTCATTATTGTGATTTTCTACAATTCTATTCCACCCAATTGCCTCCGTTCATGCTGGAACGGAACGCGTTTGTCTCGGGATTCCACTCCAGATTCAGGCCGACCTCATGGTTGCCTATCTGGAAATAACTAATCTTCAATGAATTGTTAAAGCGCTCATCGGTCGCCGATGCCGAGTATTCGACATAGCTGCCGTTGAAGAACGCGCCGATGCTTCCCATCGCATGCGAGAGGTTGTAGGTGTTGCGGCAGGTCAGCAGGCGGCCGTCCGCTGCGGTCCAGTCGCTTGTGACGAGCACGTCGGTGTCATGCGGGCTGACCCTGACAGACCACTGGCCGGCGGAGCCGTCCTTCTCGGACCAGCCTTCGATCCAGGTGTAGTTCTGGAAGCCGCCGAAACCGTCGCGGGTGACCGACAGTTTCCAGTCAACCTTGCTGCCGGCTTCGGTGCCGGCAAGATTCACCGCATACTTCTGGCCGATGCAGTTGTAGTCGCTCACGCTCCATGTCCATACGCCGCCGTCAAATGTCGGCTCGGCGGACGCCACAATCTCCAACGCGCCCATCGGCACGTTCAGCATGTTTTCGTAGAGGCCCATCCAGATGTCTACGAATGCCTCGTACAGATGCCTGAAGGAGTCCTCCACGGAGAATGCCTTCGTGCCCATGTCCTTTACCTCCGGGAAGTCGATCTTTAGAGTGGAGATAGCCGGCACAGCCGGAGCTTTCTGCGAGAAATCATCCTCCTTTTCGCAGGAGGTCGCCAACAGAAGGGCGCTGGAAACGGCAAGAATTATTGAGTGTCTAATTTTCATGGAAATGTAAGGAATTAGAGACATATTTATTTAATAATCACCAAGGCGAGAATGACAGTAAAGATGCCGAGTGCGGAAAGGATGGACTTTCCGCCCGGCATTCTATAAAACATCCTGGCTTTGACTCTCTCGTCCTTAAGGATTCCGAAGAGAAGCAGAATGACTCCGAGGAAGAGTAAAGCAGTAATGACACTGTCATTATTCATAGCAATATTCAAATGTATTCCGAAAAATCTAGTGTCTGCCGTTACTCCAACATGTTTCTCTGGAATGCAGCGACATCCTCTGCGCTTATGCCTAAAGTGTTAATCACGTAATTGACAGCTTTCTGCTGGAACGTCGCACCGGCTTGGCTCTCAAGGAACTGCATTCCTTGGGTGAAATAGTGGTCTCCTTCTCCGCTGCGGGCGCGTATGCCGATGCAGCTGAAGGAAGTGAGCTCATAGTCGATCGAGCAGTCTTTCTGTGATACTCCGAGGACAGCCTCAAGAAGCATGCTCACATATCCGGCTCTGTCGGCTCCTGCTGTGCAGTGGATATATACGTTCTTACCGCTGTTGATAGCATCAAGAATGTCCTGAATCGTCACTCTCATCTTGGACGTGTTGGACAAGTCCTCCCATGAATTATAGCACTTCATAGACTGTTTGACAGAAAGAGGGTTCAAACCTTTGACTTCCCTGAGATCGACATCCAGACTGATGTTCATGTATTCCCTAATGTAGGACCTCTGATCCGGGGTGGTCAAATCCATGTTGGAGCCTCTGAAGATCCTGCCAAATTTGATGGTCTTTCCGTCCGTTGTCTTCTGACCGCCATAGTCACGGCAGTTGTTGGCGTGGAAGAGGTCGTAATCGATTTTCTTGCCGATAAGCATCATCCTTCTCCTTCCGGTGGTGCTGAAACTGCCGGACTCCAATTCTGAGCCGTTGCTGTTGGAGACGGTATAGTAGTATGTCCTCCCCGGAACAAGATTATATATCTCAGCTGAGGATGATGTTGCCACGACTGAAGTCTCCGCATCAGTTCTGTCGGAATCGTTGTAGACTGTGACCGTCTTTCTCCCGCTTGCCGTGCTGTTCCAGTCCAGGACAACAGGAGTAGGGATATCATCACGCGTGTTGAACGTGTAGATGGACCGGCAATAATCAGGTACCACAGTCAAGGTGCTCCAGTTGCTGTCGGTATAGGAGCTTCCAGCCACATCGAGGAATCTTCCGACAGCATCGTTCTCCAGATTGAAAGTCAATTCTGGAGCGGCAGGCTGAACATCCTCAGCGGTGAAAGACAAAATGGCATTGTTGACCACTCTGGATGAGAGAATTATCGGCTTTCCGTTGACATTTGGACAAGATTTCTGGTAAATCGACTTGTCAGTCACCACTCGTACGGAGAGAGAGTTTACATCAGCGGCCCAGCTTGAGAAGTACGTGATGAAAGTGCCGTCAGCGGCAATGCTGTTTTCGCTTGAGAACTCAAGCCAGATGCTCTTGAAGCCGTCTGGGCAAGGGATGAAATCGGTGCCGGTCAGTTTAATGAACGGGCCACAAATCGGGTTGTCGGCGACTATCTCGATGAACTGAATCTTCTCATCTGCATTCATGCCTGAGAGCATGAGCTTTGTGAGTGCGCTGTGACGCTCGAAATTCAGTTTGACACCCGTGATTAGCGGACGCACGGAACCACCGTAACTCGATTTTGCAAGGATTACATCTGCAGCTGGATCGCAAGAGCCTTTTACCGGATTCTGCGATACAGGCACGGAGATGACATTGTTCTCATAATCTCCAGCGATGATGCAGTTGTATGTATATCCTTTGCTTTTTATAAAATTCAGAACGCTGAATGCTGCAGACACCGTCACTTTACCATTCTTGTTTACATTGATTCCCGAAAGCACACCCTTCTTACCGTTCTCATAGATATGTACATAAGAATCCTTGATATTGCTCCAGTTGATCAGGTCGTTGCTGGAAGCGTCGAGAGACATTTTAGTGTCATAAGTGTCGTGTATATCAAAGACGACCTCATGCTGTTCCAGGTTGTCGGACGCTACAAGAGGCTCGTCCTTCTCGCATGAAGCAAAAGTAAGAGCAGCGACCGAAACGAATGCCAGCCATAGGATAGGTGAAAGGATAGTGCGTTTCATAGTGATATAAATAAAGTGGTTTTTTAATCTACAGATGCCTTGATATATGTGTGCTCGTTCAAATAAATGTCGGATGGCGTGATTACCGGTGTAAGCCATGGAGCGAGTTCGATATCGTAAAGTTCCCTCGCACACCACCAGCACAAAGTAGCACATGAAAAACGTTTTGGAGCTGCGAGCTTGGAGATCAAGAACTCCTCCGGTTTGACATAGTCACAACCAATAAAGGTTTCAGCCTTATCTGAGAGAAGCGAAGTGTCGATTTTTCTTTCAACTTTCTTCAACTTTAATTTCTCCCACTTGTAATCATAAACCTTAATGCCAAGAATGTAAAACTGAGTCCGCCACTCTATGTCCAAGTTCCATTTATTAACTCCAGCAGACTGAGCTCCAACGGTCACCAGATCATGCATCTGGACTGTCGGTTTAATATTCTCCGTAAAGATTTCCACATGCCCTGCAAGTGATTCGCTGTTGAAAGGATTCAGAAGGATTAGCGGTGACTCATGCACTGGCAAGCATAAAATCATGTCTCCTTTTTTTGCTACCGAAGCGACGGTATTCTTGATTCTGACAGTGTCCGGGATTTTTACGGATTTGGTAGCAGGAAGTTCCGCTGGATCCATGTGGAAACTTTCCATATTTGCCTGTAAATCAGTCAGGAAAGCATCAATGTCGGAGATCTCTACTTTGCCGTCAGCCTTTGTCGCCAACGTGTGGGATGAGAGCGTTTTCTTTACTATTCCGTTCTGCCCCTTGACATATTCTTCGGACAATACAGAAGTCCTGACCTTCTCTCTCAATGACTCGGTATTTATCTTGGAATACTCAAAAAAAAAGGCTTTCTGCTCCTCGGCATCCATGTCGAAAAATGAAATCTTATTATCATTTTCATCAAAGATAATGATAGAGTTCAGTTTGGAATATATAGGGTTTTCTGCTGCGGCAGGAGAAATCGTTCGTCCGACATAAGCAGATTCCACAATAAGTTCCAGATTGTCATAGAACGTTGCAGCCTCATCGGTAGCGGCATTTACCTCCTGGGGCACATCGGCCAAATCTGTTTTTGAACAGGAAAACAGTACAGAGCAAACAAGGACTGTAACAAATACTCGCAAATACTTTTTCATGTTGGTATTAATTAACTGTCGATTTCAAGAAGGTATATTCACTGTTGTAGATATCAATGGCAGAGATGGAGGTAAGTATCCATGAGCCGAGTTCAATATCATACAGATTTTTCATCGTCCACCATAGCAGGGTTGCATCTGTGAAATGCTTTGGAGCAATCCATTTGGAAATCAAAGCTTCTGCATCGGTAGTGTGTGGCGTATAGGTAAACATCTCAGCATAGGCTGCAATGTCTTCAGTGTTGATCTCTCTCTTGATTTTTTTTAGTCTTAATTTTTCCCAGACATAGTCATAAATTTCGATGCCAAGGACATTTGACTGGCATAGCCAGCATTGTTCCATTGTATGAAGCCTCACACCATCACTCAGTGTGCCAACGGTGAACTTGTCGTTTAGAGAAAAATCATTGGTCACGTCAGAGATGATTATCTCGACATGTCCTTTGGGGTATATCTCTGCTTTGTTGTTCAGTATAAGCCAAGGCCTGTCCTGTTTGGGTAAGGCAATAATAAAATCGCCCCTCTTTGCAATCCCGGCATAAGTGGAAATAATCTTTGCTGGATCATTTACCAAGTTTGCCCGAGTCGTGATCATTTCTTCAGCAGTCCCATACTCTTTGCAGAATTTTTCAGCTTGGATGTTTAGATCTGAGAAAAACTTTTGCGGGCTATCCATGACGTTTTCTTCTCCAGCTTTTGACTTGGCAGTATGTCTTGCCAGAACATCTTCCACCAGATCATTCTGAGCTTCGATATAGGCTTTGGCAGAAGGCAATGCCGAAATCTTTTCATTCAATGATTCAGCACTGATTTCAGCATATTGGTGAAAAAACTCTGTCTTCTCTTCTGCTGGAAGGTCAAAAAATGACAGTTGATTGCCTTCTCCATCTGATATGACAATGGTCTTCAATTTTTCATAGACAGGATTATGTTTCAACGACTCATCGACCACATCGCCGAGAAACGCTGAAGATACTATTGCTTCAAGATTGTCGAAGTAAGTATCAGCCACATTCTTTTGACCGGAATCTGGGGACTGATCAAAAGAATATTCTTCCGTACATGCACTCAATAATAGAGAGAGCAATGTGGTCAGAGAATAGGCAATACGTCTCATATCAGATATCAATTAACGTTAATTTGACTTATGTTTCTCCGCAGAAAATCTGTCAGAGGTTTTCTTGGCACCATCGAAGGTGAACGTCTTATCCTCAGTATCACTATTTGCTATAGTGAACGATGCTGGAAGGGCTGAAGCCTTGTCATATGTGTACGACCAGCCAGTTTCCGTCAAAGAATACGTCCCGAGGGGAACTTCATTCAATGTCACGGACGGTACAGATGGGGTGAGTATTACAGAATATGTCCTTGTGTCGTTCTTGATCTCGATGATCGAGCAGTCGTTGCCTTGAAGATTTGGTTTGGAAAGCGTGACATCGGCACTTACGCGCTCCGTTGTCACTGTAATATTGGTCTCTCCCTCAATCTTCATGGCACTGACCGTGTAAGAACTGACAGGGTTTACAGCAGGATCATAGCTTTCATCAACTTTTACTATATCAGTCCCGTCCACGCTCATGACTACCTTGACGGTTTTGATCCTGTAGTTTTTGGCCGCATCGATAGTCACAGCTGTACTGTTCTGACCAAAGGTAATGTTCTGGTCGGTACTTGCTGTTCCTTTCCCTGATGTAAAAGTCGTCTTGACAGGGAATGTCTTTATCTGCCATTGAGCTTCAAGAGTTACGTTGCCGTACAATCCTTGAGCCAGCTGCTTGATGTCAACACCGTACACATCGTTCAATGTCCAGTTCTTTTCCGCAGTGGTTACCTTCCATCCTTTGAAGTCGTATCCCCAGCGGGTAGGAGTCGGAGTGTTTCTTGTGGCAGATTCAATAGTGTATGTCTCTGTTGCAATCGGGCAGGAACCGCCGTTAGCGTTGTAGGTTATGGTGTACGGAGTCGCTTCCCACTGAGAATAGAAATTCTTTTTGACGACTCTGTCTTTCTGCAAGTCTTCATTAGTAACCCAACAATCAGGGTTGGTGAGCTCGATTGTGCTTATAATAGTACCTTGATTCGATAGCGTCTCACCAGAAGTGTTCCATCCCAAAAAGGTATATCCTTCCTTGCTTGGGTTAGTACCGGGGCCAACATTCAAAGTATTTGTTGAATACAAAGACCAACGGTGGTCGACATCGCCAAACTGGGCTCCGTTGGCATAATAAGTAAAATCGAAGCAGAATCTTTTAATATAAAAATTAAGATTAACAGGACTGTCATGAGCCACGCTGGTCGCTCCAACCTGAACATCTATTTTGGCATAGTGCAAATCAGCGACAGGATGTTCAAGAACTTTTTCATTTGTTGAATATACAAGGTACTTGCGCTTTACTTCTTGAGCTTCTCCAGCGACAAGATCATGTCTGCTACCCTCCCCGGAGGAAGTATATAGTACATGATATTCCTGAATATCATTTGATTCGTGTATCCACCACTTAATATTTTTATCGTAATCACGACAATATGTTGCCGTATTGCCATATTGAACATATATCTCAACATTTTTTGTATATTGAGCATTATTTTTATACAGGTGAGTGACAATAGCGCCATCTCCGGTACAGTCTATCAACAAGTTATCTCTATAGCCTTTGTCCTGGATAACCTTAGCATTGGAAAGTGTATGGCTATCATCACCGGCGTACATTACACTCAATGTACTACACAGGTCAAAAACAGATAACAATAAAATAACTAAGAATTTCTTTTTCATTATAAAATCCTCCTGTTCTTTTCAGTTTTAATTGAAGGCCTGCTGGCAGGTCTTGGATGGGTCATACTGGACTGCCTGGGCGGCGATGTTGAAACGGCAGGTGAGGCCGGACTCGGCCGGCAGGGTATAGCCGGTGCAAAGACTGTTGAGCGTGGTCACCTGGTTGGTTACGGTCCCGGAAGCATCCTTGGCAGATGAAACAGGATTCTTGTAATAGTAGAAACCGTCAGTGCCCTTCTCCCAGTCGGTGCTGTTGAAGCCGGACATGGTGCCTTCAGCAGTGCTGTGCACGAGACCGTCATCGTCCACCATGTGGCATACGATGGCAGCCCTGACATACGCCATGATGCCGGTCTTGGTGATGCTGATGCCGGAAACGGATGAGCCGTTGTTGGTGTAATCGACCGCGACCGAGAGGTTCGGAACAGCATAGTTGATGGTATAGGTGTTGGTCTTGCCGACTTCCCATGAGCCGGTATTGAGCACGGTCTGGATAGTGACGTCCTTCGTGCCGTTGTTGAACACGATGGTGGCGGTGACATTCTTTGCTGCAAGATCCTGCGGTATGAGGAGGAATGCGTCATCCGCAGAGGCTGTAACGGTCGCGGATCCACTTTCTGATCCCCAGCTGAATGATGTGCCGGCCATGGTAGCGACTCCTGAAGCATGGACTCCGGAAAGAGATATGCTCTTGATGTCGAAGGTGCCTTCCACATTTCCTTTCTTGAATACTACCGCCGTCATGGCGTGCTGGAATGTCAGTGGGATATTGTTGATCTTTTCGTCCGCTCCGGATTTATAGCTCGCCATGAGTACGTCCGTCTGATTCTCTGCCTTGGCAGGTATGCTGCTGACAGTCATAGTCATTGCCGTTGAGCTGCATGCCATGGATACGCCGGAGGATGGGAGATTGGCACATGAATAGAAGGTCTTTTTGTCCTGAGTTTTCCAGTAATGACCGTTGTCAGTGTCCCATACTCCATCATATTCCGTCGCCGTCTCTCCGTTGATGTAGGTGGTTGCGTCGCCGTTGTATCCCCATACGAGTATCTCGTCAATGCTTCCAGCATAGGTGCTGAGGTTCTGCTGGGAACCTGTGGTGTTGTACTGCGTTCCCTTGGTCACAATCGGAGTCGTTCCGATGCCCTCCGAGGTGGAGAAATCAAGGGTGAAGCCCATCTCGCCGGTCGGGATGCCGACAATACCGGTATCTTCGCTTGAGGATTTGGTTTCCAGACTGCTTTCGATGCCGGCAGAGAAGCGGACTCTTTCGCCCGTCAGGATATCTACCTCCTCCTGCTGCTGGCAGCTTGCCGCAAGGAATGCGGCGAACAGGATATATGCTGTAGTTTTCTTCATTTTCAAAGTGTTTATGGATTACCAATAGATGCCTGGCTCGACGTATTGACTGGTCTGGCTGACGCCCTCGCTCCATGAGTTGACACGACTTTCGAAGACTACGCCACCCTTGGTCAGGGTGTACCAGTAGACATGGTTGACATCGAATGTCACCCCATCGAGAGGGATGGTGGCTGTGTGCTGGTCGCCGCGCATGTCGTATTTGATCACGATAGACGAGCCGGCACCGAAGGTCTGAGGGATGATGAACCACGCCTTGCGGGACTGGCTGTCATTTATCTCCTCATGCAAGGATGTGCTCGGGCTAAGTGTGTTATTGTATGTCTGAAGGTAGTTTTGAGGGGTGCTCAGATTTGACCAGCCCATCACAATGTTCTTCTCCGAATTGCGGCAGAAGTTGCATGTACCCTGGGTTTTGACCCCGTTGATGCCTATTTCCGTGATGGTGATGGTCTTGGAGATGTCACTTCCCGCCCTGAACCTGACTGCCGCCAGAGGGTGGTAGAAGTCCAGCGGGATGATGCCGTCTTCGTTGACACCACCGGAAACGAGGATACCGGCAAGAACCTCTCCGAGGGCCTCGGCATCTCTATGGTAGAATTCATGTGCAGGATCGGTGTGCGCCGGATGTGCGGTGTAGTTGAACGTCACGCCACCGTTCTTTTCTACATTGGTGACAGTCAGGGTGTTTTCGCTCATGTCCGCCGCCAGCCCGTAGAACATCTCGTTGGTTCGGGTCAGCCCGTCCGGGAGTGTGAGGAATTCAAACTCTCCGTTTTTTATCGGATAGTAGCGGCTGCCGTAGATACGCACTTCTTTGTTGAACAAATCGGCAATCCTGCTATTGCCCATGAATCCCCAGATGGTGAACAGCTCGACTCTCCTCTTGAATGAATTGAGATCCTCGACCGGAACTCCTTTGGTCTCATGCGTCTCTCCGTTGATTCTGGCGTCGAAGGACGCTTCGACCGTCAGCTGCTCAGGCTCCGTCTCCGCCTGTCTGCAGGAAACGGTCAGCAGAGCGACCGCAACCCCTGCGATGTATGTAAGATGATGTATATGTTTCATTACAGTTCGATGTTGGTGTTGTTCTCTTCTCTTGGGATGACGCCGTTCGCCTCGACAGCAGTCACCACCGTATTGAACACGTTGTTGGTGATGGACTCTCCGTGCTTGGCCGCACCGGTGTTTGTCGAGTTGACGAACGTCATCAGAGGGGCGTGGTCGGTATCCACTCCCACGTTTCCTGTTTGTTTCTTGTCGGAAGACAGGTCATATGCCCAGCTCCATTCTGTCTGTTCCACTGTCCAGTCACCGATAGGCACGTTCTTGATCGTGCGGGACACTTCCGTGCCTTCGTCAGACACTCCCGTGATGACGACGATGTAGGTCGGCTTGGTGTCTCCGGACTTGGTGCAGGTATAGACGGCACTCTCGCCCTTCTTGAGGCCGGAGACCTTGATGGTCATGTTCGAGAACGGGTCTCCCAATGCCAGGCAGATATATCGTCCTGCCGCACTCGCTTTGGCGTTGTCCACACTGAATGCGTTCAGTCCGGAAGTGTATGCCGTCCTGTATCGGATACCGGTGGCTCCGCTTCTGTTGTTCTCGAATGTACCGGAAGTGTAGCGTTCGTCGTTGGTCATATAGTCCTCGTACCATCCGGTAGGCTTGCCTCCGAACGACTCAAACTCCATCTCATCGACAGCAGGGATGACAACCTGTGTGAGCTCACCGTTGGCGAAGATATCGTCGGCCGCTATTTCGGCCTGGTTGGAGAATATTCCGAGGCTCTCTCCAGGCTGGACATCAAATATCAGCTGGGTAGGTTCCTCCTGGCTGACACCGGAGTCGAGATACACACCGCCGCCGACACCCTGGAGGTACTGCTTGTTGTTGGCATCGTTGCCACTAGTGTAGCTCCAGAACGCACTCTTCGGGATTGGGTGTGCCTGAGCCTCTGTCTCATCGACCAAAGCTTTGTTTCCGTTGACGAAAGCAGCTCGTACAGTCATGAATGCTCCCTGACGCATGAAGATGCCACCGCCGTTGCGAGCGGTGTTGTAGGAAATCTCGGCATATTTCTTCTCGCTTGAGTTACCTTCGAAAACGATATCTGCAGCCGATGCATATACGCCACCTCCGTCATGCGATGCTGTGTTGTGGGAGATTTTTCCACCATCGTTGAATTGGATCGTGCCACCACCAGCATACAGTCCACCGCCATCATATGCTACGTTGCTGGATGCACTTCCGCTGTTTACATTGATGGCTCCGTTTCCGATGTAAATTCCACCGCCAAGGCCAGATTGCGCATCGTTCTCGTCCACAGTGGCATTGGTCAGGTTGACGGTGCCGCTGGAGAGGTAGATGCCGCCGCCTCCGCAGGTACTGGCATGAGACCCTTCTGCAGTGTTGCCGTCGACGTGGCAGGTTGATGATTGTCCATCGAGGGTAACAGTGGCACCAAGATAGTTTGCGGTCACGTAAAGGCCTCCTCCGGAGAGTTTGGCCGTATTTCCATTTATTTCGCTGGCCCCTTCGATGTCGACAGAGGAAGTGGTGTAGATTCCGCCTCCATTGCCAGTCTTGGCCTGGTTGAAGGAGATGATTCCATCCTTGACGCTCACGGAACCGTCAGCAACGTAGACTCCGCCTCCTGTGCCTCCGGACTGGTTGTATATGATGGCGCACTTGGAACTGGAGCTGGCTGACTCCATCTTGAACTCGGATTTCTTGGACGGATTCTCCGCGATATCGATATAGACTCCGCCGCCGTCGGATGCAGCCTTGTTTGGCTTGGCGCTGTCACCGATCGTACCTCCGGTCATGTGGAACTTTCCTCCCTTCATGTAAATGGCACCACCTTTGCCCCTGGCGTTGCAGCCGTAGATGCTGCCTGCAGTGATGGTCGCCGTGGCATCCTCGTCAACCATGCTCAGCGCGCCTCCGTTGTCCTGCTTGAAGACGTAGTGGCTGGAGTTGTCCTGCGAGTTGTCTATGGTGCCGCCGTTCATGGTGAATGAACAGCCCTGGCTGGATTTCCGCATCATGAACTGGCCCTGGATCAGAGGATTGCCCGTAATGGTGATGTCGGCGTAGCCGATGACACCTCCCATAACGCTGTTGGTCGCACCACCGCCGATAGAGCCGGCGAGCAGCTTTGCATTGCCGCTTATCTTTACTGTAGCCGAACCTCCGTTACCCTTCTTGCTTGCATCAACACCTGTTCCACCGGTTCCGCCTCCGATGGATGTACCGGCAGGGATGGATACCGCAGCACCTCCAGTGAGAGGCGTTACGTTGCCGGCAATATTGGATGCCTTGATGTTTCCGCCTGAAATGTTGACGTTGGCGCTGCCCGCATCACCCAGTCCGCTACCGCCTCCGCCGATGGCAACTCCGCCGACACTCTGTGCGTAGATGTTGCCTCCGCTGATGTTGATGGTCGAAGCGAAACTTGAATTTACGAACGAGCTACCACCTCCGATGGCAGTTGCAGGGACGAATCTGGCCGCGCCATCGTAGCTGTGTACGAAACCGTGGTTGTAGGCGTAGACATCGCCTCCGGTTATCGTGACGGTAGAAGCACCGCCGTTGTCCGTCCATCCGATACCACCTCCGATGGCGGTTCCAGTAGATGATGTGACTGCTGTGACCTGTCCTCCGGTTATGGTGACGGTTCCGACTCCGTTGCCTCCACCTCCGATTGCCGAGCAGTTGTCGCTTGGCAAGGCTCCGGCATAGATGGTACCGCCGTTGATTACGATTCCTCTGGAGTTCTGGACATTACCATTGTCGGCTCCACCGATTACAGAGTTGTACCAGTTGTTGTAGCAGCCGCTGTAGATGCCTTCATGTGTGTGGGTGCTGTAATTGACATCGGCCACAGTCATCGTGCCACTTGTCTTGCCGTCTCCCTCCGCGCTGGTGAATATCAGCTGGCAATTCTCATAATCACCGGTGGAGTAGGCCACGTTGCCGAAACGGTTGTCTCCCTTGAGACGCACTTCAAGTTTGGCTCCGTCGGCAGTAGGATAAAAGCCCAGCCCACCGGTCGTGCGGCCGTTGTCATATATCTGATAGCTGGATACGCAGTCCTCTATCAGAAGGTGAAGCGTTTTCTTGGCATCGCCTATTATCTCGATATGCCCACTTGCAAATGAACGTCCTGAGTTGCTCCATCCGCTTATGATGTTTGCAACGGATGATGTGGTCGAGCCATTTTCGGGATTAACGATGTTAAGGGATCCCCCGCTTGTGGTTGTGACCGGCGAGTGGTTGTCCATATAAATACGAATCACCTTGTCAGGATCGTAGTTTGTCCATTTATTAGTATATGATTCGTTGCCGACAATATATTGGCCGGAAGACTTTATTTGGATTGTATTATTCCCAAGTTTGAGTTCGAGACCAACCTCCTGCGCAGCGAGCCTCCCACAAGGAAAAAGCAACACAAGGCAGGCTAAGGCTGCTGAATATGTGTAAAATCTTTTCTTTTTCATCCGTTTCACTATTTTGTCTTCAATGCATCATTGATTGTCTTGGAAGCGTCAGCAGCAAACTTGATCTGTTCCACTCCCCAGGCATCCTGTACGATGCTCTTGCTTTTGTTGTATTGCACCGCCTGTGCGGCGATATTGATCTCCAAATGGGAGTCACCGACCGGAGGCATGAAATAGGCATTGTATTTCTCAAAAAGCTGGCTGGTGTAAGCCTTCGGCTCGACTGGTTCGGTGTAATACCAGAAACCGTCATTTCCCTTGACCCAGTTCTCTCCAGGCAGGCCGGTGAACTGGCCCAGGTTGCTGTCGTCCGGATCCCAGGAATAAACGATGGCTTTCTCTTCGTTGTTTTCACAATAAGCTCCGAGGAGCAATGCGCGGATATATGCCATGGCGTTGCCGGTGTTCTGGATGGCGAGATTGCTTTTCTCGAACTTCTGGACAGTGTCTTGCACATCGACATCAATGTAGTCGGCTGCCGGTGACAGTCTGTAGGTGTAGATCTTGCCGGCTTCCCACGGCTGCTCGTGTGCCAGAGTAGCTGTGCTGACCTGATATTCCCCGTTGCTTCTCTCGTAGGATATGGTGATCGTCACATCCTTTCCCTTGATATCCTGAGGGATGAAGAAGAACATCTTGTCACTGCTGGTGCTCTGGAGGGCGGCATCGACATCGCCGTCCAAAGATTTCTCCGTGAAATCGGCCGGAAGATACGACTGAGCACAGTCCGAGCGTGTCGGAGTCGAAGGGTATGTCCAGGAAATGGTCGGATAGGTTGTCTTGGAGCCGACCACTTCGCAGTGGCCACCTATTATGACGTTTGAGAATTTGACGGACTCGACCGTCACTCCCTCCTGGATGGCGGAGGAAACGTCGAAACGTACAGCACACAATGCGTGTCTGAAGTTGACATCGACGAAATCGTCCGATGTGTCTTTTTTCCAAGTCTTGCAGTTGTAGGCGAACAGGAGGTCCTTCTGGCTTGAGGCATCTATGCAGTTATCTGACTCGTCTTTTGTGCCGTGCGCAACCTCGTAGTCGAAGGAAACACTGGACTGGTCTGCGACGGTCTTGGTGCTCGATGCGGGCCAGCTGACATTGCTCATTCCCTGAACAGTAGCTGGGTAATGGCTCCAGAATGTGATAGGCGCATCACTGATCCAATGGTATTCTTTTGCCATCGCCCAATCTTCATCGCCCCTTACGACAGAAGCATTGTTTATATAATGATGGTCGTTCATGCTGAACCCGTCATCTTCTGTCTCTTCGCTGACCCAGGCGTTTACAGTGAAAGCCTGATTTTTTTCGTTGATATTGGTGGTGGTAGTCACCGCTCCCTTGGTGGAAGGCTCCAACTGGAAGGAGTCGAAGTCACTTACGTAGGCATATAGGCGAAGTGTGTCTCCGTCAATGACATCCATATCGACAGTGCCGATGAGTTCTTCAAACTGCGTGGATTTGGTGCCGGTCCCATTTATGCTGCTGACCGTCATCCTGATCACACCTGAGCCACCTCTGAATTGTCCTGGCTCCTGGGTGCATGACAAGGACAGCACCGCAAGAGACAAGAATGTGGCAATGCGTAAAAATTTCCCCATAATCTAAGCCCTTATCTTAATCAAATTTGACTTCATAACCGACGTCAACTCCGTCGCTGTTTGCGAAACCGGCGGTCATTTCCTCCACCTTGACTTCATTAGGGAGGATCACTGCATCTACTGTCGATCCGGAGAGGATGGCAGTGCTTGGATCCATCTCGACCGAAGCGATGCGTAGAGTTTCATACTTTTTTCTTTTGTTTTTCATCTTTCGTCTGTCTAAGCACTTATTTATTATCTTTTATCTTTTTGTTTTTCTTGCCTTTTATCGTTGATCTGGTATTTCTCTCATGCCGCCAGTCGCGTTGTTCTGCATCACCTTGTTCTGGAGCCAGTACCGGAAAGAGGTGTATGAGCATCCGGCAATGCGGGCCGCAGAGGCCATCGTATGCCCTCTCTGACAGAGGTCGAGAGCTGTCAGGAATCCATGCTCCTTATCGCTGAGGGAAGCCAGATGGAGGGTCGGAAAATCCTGCTGGATGGGATTCTTGTCAATTTGAACGTCATTCTTGTCCGAAAACGAGAGGTAGTTCTTGAGAATGGTCACCAAGCCGAGCGAATCCGTATATCCGGGTCTGATTTCCATGCCATTGTCAGAGATGGAGACTATGGTGATCCCGGCACGGAGAATGTCTTCTACTATGTGGAGCATCTTTGAGAAGTCGCTGGAGAGGTCGAAGAAGGAATTTACGACGAGCGTTTCGCCTGCTGCCATCGAATGCGCGAGGATGCGGGCATCATCCCCAATTGTGATGTCGCCTAGAGACAAGCCGTATGCGGACAGGGTGTTGACCATCGAACGAACAAGCACAGGGTTGTCTACAAAATGGACAAAGCCTCTTTTCCCGCTGTTCTCTGCGGATTTCTCTTGCTCTGGTCTGGTGGACTCTGGCTGCTGAACGACCTGCCTATAAGTGCTTTGTCTGTAGGATTTGGGCTTCAAACCATCCACCCCATCTTTCTTGTAGCGCCTGATCCATCCTCGAATCAGACTGCTGTCTATACCCAGCTCCTTGCCGATAGTGATGGAGCCCATGCCAGACTCGCTCATCGAAATCGCTTTGAGCCGGTCTGTCATTGAGTAGGAGCGGTATTTTTTCCCGCGGTTGGTGTTTTGTTCTTGCTTCATCCTTATGATGGAATTTCTTGATGTTCCGGCAGTTATGTTAATTTGTGCCTGGAGTATATATCACTTGTTCAAGCAAACGTTCGTTTGAATAAAAAAGAGGGAAAGTTGTTTTGATGTATGAGAAATTTAGTTTAATTTTGCCTGTTCAAACGAACGTCTGTTTGAACATTTTTGCCCGCTTTTTGCGCTTTTATGTTGCTTCGCCGGAAAAATCTTGATAATCTGGCTGGCCATTTGTCTGCCATAAAAATCTATGTGCGGCAGATGTTTATTTTGGATTTTTTCCTATATTGCAACCATAGTCAGTCAGCTGCTGGTTCTTCTGATTTGTTTGTGTTCGTACCCGTCTGTGGGGGTGCCCGCTGTTGCCGAATGCTCCATTAACTGAGGAGACATGGCTGTGCTTGAGACCGTCAGAGTGAGGTCTCAATGCGAAGAATCGAAAAAGGAGCTGATGTTTGAAGGGTGAATAACAGATGCCCGGGACCGTAAGGTCGCCGGATTGTTCACTTTTTCAAAATATTTTTTATGGCACGGAAATACCGCCATTTCGTCTATGACGAGAACCAAAGGTTCATTTACCCCACATCTGACTGGGGCTTCAAGTATCTGCTAGGATCTGAGAAAAACAAGGATCTGCTGCTAGGAATTCTTCAGGAATTGCTTCCGGAACTGGGCATCGAAAGTCTGGAATATCTTCCACAAGAAATTGGAATCCCGATAGGAAACATGAAAAAAGCCAGTTTTGACGTGCGTTGCAGTCTCTCGGGAGGGGAGCAGGTTGTCATTGAGATGCAGAATTATGCTCATCACACGTTTCTGGACAGAGCCACTGTGTACACAGCTGCCGCAGTGCTTAACAATTTTATGAATTCCAAGAAGAAGGATTACCGTATAGAGAAAACCATTTTTTTCGCGTTTATCGGGGATCCGTTATTCCTGGATACTGACAGGACACCGGTCAGGCTGAGCCTGTGCGACATCGATGAGCCGAACACCACCGTCCGATGTGATCGCATATTGCAGGTTTTTGTCGAATTGCCTAAATTTGACGGCAGCATTTATGACATCAATGACAGCACTCCGTTTGTCGAACAGTTCGCCCATGTCCTGATGGAAATGGCGGATTGCGATGAAATTCCGACCAACTTGACAAATCCGCTGCTCAAAAGCATGTTCCTGGCTGCAGATACATTTGCTATGGATAACGATATGAAAGAGAACTACAAATCCTCAATCATGACTGAATATGATTATGAATATCATATGTACAGTGCCAAAGAGGAGGGACTGGCTCAAGGCTTGGCTGATGGTATGGCTCAAGGCTTGGCTGATGGACTGGCTCAAGGTATGGCTCAAGGTATGGCTCAAGGCTTGGCTCAAGGCTTGGCGGAGGGCCGTGCTGAGAAAGCAAAGGAGACGGCATCCCGGCTGAAGGCCGCTGGAGTATCAATCGAGACCATTGCATCCTGCACAGGCTTGAGTGTCAAAGATGTCGAGATGGTCAAGTAGGGGGCTTGATACCCTTATACCGACCCCTTTATACAAACAAAAAAGCCGGCAACGCGTTGCCGGTTTTTTTGTGGGGTGCGATGTGGGGCTCGAACCCACGACACCCAGAACCACAATCTGGTGCTCTACCAACTGAACTAATCGCACCGTGTTCAATTAGGACTGCAAAGGTACGAAAATATTTTAACCGTGCAACACAGTCCGCAAAAAAATCTGCCTCCATCGTCGGAAAAGCGCACGAAAAGTGACGATGAGCAGAAAAATGACTATCTTTGAAGATACGAATTTTGAAAAGCATTTCAGACAGATATGGCAAAAGAGATCAAATTCTCCCTGGTCTACAGGGACATGTGGCAGTCCTCGGGCAAATATGTGCCAAGAGTCGACCAGCTGGTGGAAGTCGCACCTGCAATCATCAAGATGGGCTGCTTCGACCGCGTGGAGACCAACGGTGGGGCTTTCGAGCAGGTCAACCTGCTTTTCGGTGAGAACCCGAACAAAGCTGTGCGTGCATGGACGGCGCCGTTCCAGAAGGCCGGCATACAGACCCACATGCTGGAACGCGGACTTAACGGACTCAGGATGAATCCGGTTCCGGCCGATGTCCGTGAACTCATGTTCAAGGTCAAGAAAGCGCAGGGCACGGATATCGCCCGTTCTTTCTGCGGACTCAACGACCACCGGAACCTCAAGCTCTCGGTCGAATATGCCAAGAAAGCTGGCATGATCTCCCAGGCAGCCCTGTCCATCACCAACTCACCGGTCCACACTATCGATTATTATATGGGAGTGGTCGACAAGCTGGTTGAATACGGTGCCGACGAAATCTGTCTCAAGGATATGGCCGGTATCGGAAGGCCGAACTTCCTGGGCCAGCTCACACACGACATCAAGAAGAAATATCCGCACATCAAGATACAGTACCACGGGCATTCCGGACCAGGTTTCTCTCCGGCATCCATGCTGGAGGTCGCAAGAGCCGGCGCCGACTATCTCGACGTGGCCGTGGAACCGCTTTCATGGGGCAAGGTGCATCCTGACGTGATCACTATCCGTGAGATGTTGAAAGCCGACGGTTTCCTTGTCAAGGACATCGACATCGATGCATACATGGAAGTGCGCAGGCTCACCCAGAAATTCATCGACGATTTCCTCGGCTACTGGATCAACCCTAGCAACTCCCAGATGAGCTCGCTCCTCGTCGGATGTGGTCTCCCGGGCGGAATGATGGGCTCCATGATGGCCGACCTCAAGGGCTTCAAAGCTGCCATCAACGCTTCCGAACGCGCCCACGGCAAGCCGGAAAGCTCGCTTGACGCGCTGATGGTCAAGCTGTTCGACGAAGTGGAGTATGTGTGGCCGAGGCTCGGATATCCACCACTCGTGACCCCGTTCAGCCAGTACACCAAGAACACGGCCCTGATGAACCTGATGGCCCTGAGCAACGGAAAGCCTCGTTTCTCCACAATCGACAAGGACACCTGGGGGATGATTCTGGGCAAGATGGGTACGCTTCCTGGACCGCTCTCCCCGGAAATCGTCGAACTCGCAAAGGAGAAGGGGCTGGAGTTCTACTCCGGCAATCCTCAGGACGAGTATCCGGACGAACTGCCGAAATTCCGCGAGATGATGAAGCAGGAAGGCTGGGACGAAGGCCAGGATCAGGAAGAACTTTTCGAATTTGCGATGCATGAGCGCCAGTACCGCGACTACAAGTCAGGAGTGGCGAAGGAACGCTTCAACAAGGACCTCGAGGAGCTCAAGGCCAAGGCCGGCGCTCCGATAGTCGTGACCCGTCCTGTGGTCGAGATGCCGAAATTCGATGCTGAGGCATTCGCGCAGGCGCATCCTGCCGCCGTCCCTGTGCAGGCTCCTGTCAAGGGACAGCTGCTCTGGCAGGTGGATGTGGCGGACAAGTCGGCCGCACCGTCAGCGGGCACCCAGGTCAAGGCCGGTGAGGCGATGGGCTTCATCCAGGCATTCTACGGCATGGAGGAGATACTCCCGTCCATCGACGGCCGCATCGTCACCGTTTGCGCCCAGCAGGGCGACAAGGTCGAGAAAAACGAAATAATAGCATTCATACAATAATGGCGGGAAACTACAACAAGACTCTGTCTGAATCGCAGTCGGCCGGCTTGCGCAGACTGAAGCACATCGCGCTGGACATGGATGGCACCATCTATCTCGGCAGCCGGTTGTTCCCGTTCACCAAGGATTTCCTCGCCAAGCTGACCAGGCTCGGCATAGGATACTCCTTCCTCACCAACAATCCGACCAAGTCGGTGGCCGACTACCTCAGCAAGCTTGCCGGAATGGGCATCGAGGCGTCCGAGGACAACATGTACACGACCTCCCTTGCCGCAATCGACTATATAAAGGCGAACTTCCCCGAGGCGAAGAGGCTTTTCCTGCTCGGAACGCCGAGCATGGTGAGCCAGTTCGAGAAAGCCGGTTTCGAGGCGTGCAGTGATTCGGCGGATGATGTTCCTGACGTGCTTGTAGTAGCCTTCGACCCTACGCTTACCTACGACCGCCTCTGCCGCGCCGCATGGTGGGCTTCTCAGGACATACCGTATGTCGCTACCAATCCGGACCGCGTCTGCCCGACCGACCAGCCTACCGTACTGGTCGATTGCGGCTCTCTGCAGAAATGCATCGAACACGCCACAGGCCGGAAGCCTGACATCGTACTCGGGAAGCCGGATCCGACCATGCTGCTGGGCATCTGCCGGCGTCACGGCATCGAAGCGGACGAGATAGCGATGGTCGGTGACAGAATCTACACGGACACCGCGATGGCGCACAACGCAGGCGCATTCGGCGTCCTCGTCCTTTCCGGCGAAACGACGGTCGAGACCGCCCTCACCGTGGCCGAAAATGCCAAGACCGACCCGGATCCTGAATTCTACCCTCCGGAACTGATTGCCAGGGACATCCAGGAACTCGGCGATCTTCTCGAATCCTCCAGGGAATAGATTTCTTTTTTATTTCAGAGGTTTGACAGCCTCCTCGCGGGAAGTCACAGCCCAGGTCACGTGGTCCGGCCATACGCCCACCACGTTGATCCCGCTTATCCCGTCGCCGAGCGGCCAGCCCGAGGCGGTGCAGGTCACATGCTGTGTCCCGTCATGCATCACGCTGCGTGTGCGATGGAAATGACCGGAGAGGACCAGGTCGACACCATAATCCTTGCAGAGCTTGAGATATTTCTCGCGATATGGTGCCTGGAAATTGAAATAATCCTCTTCTTCGTCTACTGCTTCCTTGATGATGGAGCAATGCATGAATAATATCACCTGGTTGGCCTTCGGGGCATTTTCAGCAAGGCAGGAGCTGATCCACGCGAACTGCTCCTCCTCTTCGGCCTCCAACCCGTCCTTGATGTAGTTGCTGTTGAATCCCAGGAAATAACTGCCGTTGTACCAGAATTCGAACTTGCCGTCGTTGAAGCGCTCGAAATACGCCGTGTCACTGCCAGGCTCCTTCACCGGGCGGAAATCATGGTTGCCGGGCACCTCGTATACCGGGATGTCCTTGTCGATCTGCGCGATGCCGGCCTTGTATGCCTGCAGCTCCTCCGGGTTGTCCCAATGACTCAGCATGTCGCCGGTGACCAGGACGAAGGCCGGGTGAAGCTTGTTGATGGTCTGTACGGTCTCGTCGAGGTACCGCACACTGCGCTCTATCTCTCCATGCTCCTTGAAACCCATCTGAGGATCCGAGATCTGTACGAAAAAGAACGGAGCGTCGGCCCTGCTGCATCCGACGACAACGGTAAAAAGGCAGCAAAGAGCGGCTGCCATCCGGGCAAAGTATTTCATATTCAAGAGATTATGCTAATTTACAAAGCAAAGTGGCCGATGTGCAGTCCACGACCACCACATCCACATAGTCGCCGACTTTGTGAACCTTGTCCGGGAACACGCACATCTTGTTGTTGGAAGCGCGGCCGCAGAGTTCGTCTGGATTCTTCTTGGACGGTCCTTCGACCAGCACCTTGAAGGTCTTTCCTATGTCCTTTCGGTAGCTCTCGAGGCTCTTGCGGCACTGGAGCGCGATGATTTCGTTCAGGCGGCGGGTCTTGGTCTCGATGTCTACGTCGTCCGGATAGTGGCGCGCCGCAATCGTGCCCGGGCGCTCGGAGTAGTAGAACATGAACGCCGTGTCGAAGCAGACTTCGTCGAACAGGGACAAGGTCTGCTGGTGGTCCTCCTCTGTCTCCGAGCAGAATCCGGCGATCACGTCCGTTGTCAAACCGCAGTCTGGCAGGACGCTGCGTATCTTGGCCACGCGGTCGAGATACCATTCGCGGGTATAGCGTCTGCGCATCTTCTCGAGCATGCGGTTGCTGCCCGACTGTACCGGCAGATGGATGTGCTTGCAGATGTTCTCGTGACGTGCCATCGTATAGATCACCTCGTCGGAGATGTCCTGCGGGTTGGAGGTCGAAAAGCGGATCCTGAGCTCAGGGCTGACCGCGGCGACCATCTCGAGCAGTTTTGCGAATGTGACGTCCTCCGCGCCTTCTTCCTTCCACAGATAAGAGTCCACGTTCTGGCCGAGCAGCGTGACTTCCTTGTAGCCCTGCGAATGCACTTCGCATGCCTCACGCACTATCGTACGAGGGTCGCGGCTGCGCTCTACTCCGCGGGTGTACGGCACCACGCAATACGAGCAGACGTTGTTGCATCCGCGCATTATGGAGATGAAGGCCGAGACGCCGTTCTTGTCGATCCGGACAGGCGAAATGTCAGCATAAGTCTCTTCGCGTGAGAGCATCACGTCAATCTGAGGATGGCCAGGTGCGGCGGCGCGGAGAAGCTCCGGCAACTTGCGATAAGCGTCCGGTCCGGCAACTATGTCCACCTTGTGGGTGTCGAGGAGCTTGTCCTTGAGCCTCTCGGCCATGCAGCCGACAATCCCGATCAACACTCCCGGACGTGCCTTCTTCTGTAGGTTGAACTGGTCCAGACGCCCCCAGATGCGCTGCTCGGCGTTGTCGCGGACAGAGCATGTGTTGGCGATGATGACATCGGCCTCGGTGATATCCTCGGTCCTCTCATAGCCTTCTGAGGCCAGGATGGAAAAAATCACCTCGGTGTCGTTTACGTTCATCTGGCACCCATAAGTCTCTATATACAGTTTGCGCTTTTCTGACATTTGACAGGTCTGTTATTTGGCACGACAATTGATTCTAACGGGTAGCAAAGATAGGATATTTCGCCGAATTAACATATATTTGCATTTATGCAGAGACTCAAAAGAACATTCACATACAAGCTGCTTGCTGCCATGACGGTACTTCTGGTGGCCGTCGGCTGCGGCAAGGTAAAGGACATAAGCATTACATCCTGCGATCTGAAATCAATTTCTCCAAACGGGATGAGAGCGGTCGATGTCGTGCTGGCTGTCGGAGTGCACAATCCGACGATCGCGTTCACGCTGGACAACGTGTCAGGAACGGTGTACAACGATGAACGTTCTTATGTAAGTTTTGCAGGAGGGCCGGTCTCCGTTTACAAGAAATCAGACGAGGTCTATGACCTGCCGTGCTCCGCTATGCTTGAGGACAACGTGTCGCTCTTCCAGGTGCTCGGCATCATCAAGTCAAAGGACTTCAAGGATTTCAAGCTGGATGTCAGCGGCGACATAATTCTCGCCAACGGCATGAAGAAAACATTGACATTCAAGGATATATCTGTGGAGAAACTGCTCGAGAGCTCCGGATACATCCAATAATTCTTATAGGAAATGAAGAAATTTTTCGTCATATCGGCGCTCTTGGCGCTGTTTTGTCTCACCGCTGCGGCTCAGGACGTTAAGGTGCCGGAGGGTTATGTCCTGGTGGACTCGCTTGTCTATAGGATGACAGGTGCCACAGATGAGTCGCTTGCGGGCAAGTCCATCTTCTCCGTGCTCAACTCCACGGGCGGAGTTGCCGTTCATCAGGATGCCAGCGTGGCCAGTGCCATGGCGGCACACGTTTCGAAGAACAGCAAGGCCAGGATCAGCGGCTACCGTGTGCGGATTTTCTTTGACAACAAGCAGAATTCCAGAGGCGCTTCCGAGGCTGCCATGAGGAGGTTCCAGGGTGCGTTCCCGGGCATTCCGGCATACAGGAGTTTCTCCAGCCCTTTCTTCAAGGTCACAGTGGGCGATTTCAGGACCAAGTCCGAGGCGTCCCAGATGCTCCACAGCCTGAAGGGCATGTTCCCGAGTGCGTTCATCATCAAGGAAAATATCAATTTCCCTGCAGCGGACAGGGACAATGCGTATGTAGTGGACACCGTCAAGGTGCTCAGACCTATATCCGAAGTTTCAGACATCTGATCATATGCTCAAGCAAGGACTGGAATTAAAGCAGACTCAGAAGCTTTCCCCGCTCCAGATCCAGACCATCAAGCTCATCGAGACCCCTTTCGTCGAACTAGAGCAGAGCGTCCGGAACGAGTGGGACAACAATCCTGTCCTCGATGATGAGCACCGTTCAGAGCAGAAAGAAGACAACAGCGAGGATGAGACGCCGAAAGACGTTTCCATCGACGACATCAAAGAAGACGGCGACATCCCCGAGTACAAGCTCCATGTCAACAACTGGGGCAAGGATGAGCGTCCGGAATACAACACCTTCTCCGTCAAGAGCAGCTTCACGCAGAGCCTGATGGAGCAGCTCGGGTTCAAGAACCTCGACCAGCACGAGAACGAAGTCGCCTCCTTCATCATCGGCAGCTTGGACGATGACGGTTACCTTCGAAGAGACATCGACTCCCTCGTGGATGACTTGGCGTTCCGAGCGAACATAGAGACCGATGCGGAGGAAGTCACTCGTCTGCTGCATCTGATTCAGGATTTCGAGCCGGCGGGAGTCGGGGCGCGCGACCTGCGCGAATGCCTCCTGCTCCAGCTCAAGGGAGCCAAAGCGACCCCTGAGACCGTGAATGCGACCACTATCCTTACGAACTATTATCAGGAATTCACCGGCAAGCACTTCCACAAGATAATGGCAAAGATGGGCATCGACCAGGAAGAGATGAAGGCCGCCCTCAAGAGGATAGTCAAGCTCAACCCGGCTCCAGGCGGTCAGATAGATGACACTTATTCCGACCAGGCTCAGCAGATTGTGCCGGATTTCGTTCTTACCATCGACGATAACGGCCATCTGGATCTCAGCCTTCCGAGATTCCCGCTACCGGAAATCAAGATCAAGAAGAAATATTCCGAAATACTCGAGCAATCAAAGACAAGCAACGACCCCCAGACCAAGGAGGCGGCGACCTTCGTCAAGCAGAAGGTCGATTCGGCGAAGTGGTTCGTGGAAGCCTTGAAACAAAGGTACAACACGCTGCAGACCACCATGCAGGCCATCATCGACTTCCAGCAGAACTATTTCATGGATGGAGATGAGTCCAAGCTCAAGCCGATGGTGCTCAAGGACATAGCGGAGGTGACAGGCTACGATATCTCCACCATCTCCAGAGTGGTCAGCAGCAAGTATATCGAGACCCATTTCGGCATGTTCCCGCTCAAATATTTCTTCTCGGAAGGGCTCGAGAACAAAGACGGCGAGGAGGTTTCGACCCGCGAGTTGAAGAAAGCTCTTCAGGACTGCGTGAGCAACGAGGACAAGTTCAATCCGCTTACTGACGACCAGCTTGTGACCGCCATGGCAGGCAAGGGGTACAAGGTCGCCAGACGCACGATAGCCAAGTATCGTGACCAGCTTGGAATACCTACGGCCAGGCTCAGAAGAGAGCTCTAGGCGGGGTGGATCGGATGAGGATAAGATAAAACCTGGATTTGAATATGAAGTCGAAATTGTTGTTATTCTTTTTCATTGCGTCACTGTCAATAAACGCACGCGCGGAACAGCCTTCAGTGCCTTCTGTCGCCAATAAATGCGTTGCCCGCAGAGACAAGCCTCTGATGCGCATCGGTGTCGTGACGGATCTCCATTACAACCGGGACAGGGAAATGAACTACAACAGGTATTACAATCTGTCCAATGACAAACTGGCGGAAGCTGTCGAGACGTTCAACTCCAGGGACGTGGACTATACTGTCTGTCTGGGAGATGTCATCGACTGCGACCTTGAAAGCCTGTCAGAACTCAACCGTACATTCGACAAACTGGAAAAACCACGCTACACGGTGCTTGGCAACCACGATTTCCTTGGAGCCTACGGCACTGATATCCAGAACGCCACGATAGATTCCCTGCATATACAGGAGCCGTACAGCACAAAGAAATTCGGCAGATACAGGCTGATCTTCATGGAGAGCAACGATCTCTCCCTTCATTCGAGGGTCGGGACCGCGCTGGCGGACACTGTGGAAACCATCTGGAAAAGAATCGAATCCGCAAGGACTTACAACGCCTGCCACTGGAACGGCAGCATCGGACCGGAGCAGATGTCATGGCTTGAGAAGCAGCTTGAAAATGCCCGGAAGGCAGGAGAAAAAGTGGTGATATTCAGCCACATGCCGTTTGCTCCCGATATCAGCGACTCTGCGTGGAACGGGCATGACGTGGATGCTTTGCTTCAAAGATATCCCAACGTGATTGCGGCTCTCTCCGGCCATTTCCACGGTGGGGCGGAAGCAAAGCTTGGTCATATCTGCTACTTCACCTTCAAAGGCATGATCGAGGGGACGGAGAACGCCTACGCCATCGTTACTTTCTATAAGGACAGGATGGTGGTCGAAGGCTTCGGCGCGCAATATTCTCAAACGATGTATTTCAAATGAGTATGAAAAAATACCTTATCGCGGTGATGCTTACGCTTGTATGCATCCCGGCCATCTCCAGGAACAAAGTCAGCATCACCCACGGGCCGTACCTCCAGAATCTGGCGGCGGATGAAGTCACCATCGTGTGGGTGGCCGACAAGACGTCCGTCGGCTGGGTGGAAATCCTGCCGGATGACGGCAGTAATTTCTACAAATGCGCCAGACCTCAGTTCTATGACAGCAAGAACGGAATCAAGACAGAGTCGACCATCCATAGGGTCCGCATCACGGGCTTGAAGCCCGGCACGTCCTACAGGTACAGGATATATTCCACTGAGATTCTCGAGCATAAGGGGAATTACGTTTCCTACGGCAATGTCGCCGCTACCATAGTCTATGGCAAGGAACCTTTGAAGTTCACGACGCTGGATCCTGGCAAGGACAGGGTGTCGTTCGCGATGGTCAATGACATGCACGGCGACCCGGCCAAGATGGAGGGCCTGCTGAAGCTCTGCGACATGGACAGCACGGACATGATCCTTTTCGTAGGGGATATGGTGTCCATCTTCAACAGCGAAGAGCAGGTGTTCGGAGGCTTCATGGACAAGGCCGTGGAGATGTTCGCGGCGGAGAAGCCTATGTTCTACACCCGTGGCAACCACGAGACGCGCGGCGAGCTCGCATACCATTTCCAGGACTATTTTTCTCCTTCGCAGGAGCATATCTACTACATGCTCAGACAGGGACCGGTCTGCTTTATCGCCCTGGACAGCGGCGAGGACAAGCCGGACAACGATATTGAGTATTACGGCATCAACGAGTATGAGAAATACCGCACAGAGCAGGCCAGGTGGCTCAAGGAGGTTGTCAAGAGCGAGGAGTTCCAGTCTGCCCCGTTCAAGATCGTGACCTGCCACATTCCTCCGCTCGGAGGGTGGTTCGGCGAGGAAGAGGTCGAGAACAAGTTCATCCCTATCCTAAACGAGGCGGGAGTGGACTTGATGCTCTGCGGCCACACCCACAAGCATCACCATCTGTCTCCGGGCGAAAAGGCTGATTTCCCTATCATCATCAACTCCAATGTCGACATCCTGCAATGTACAGTCTCCGGCAGTGATCTGGAGCTGAAGATCCTGGACAAGGACGGAGTGGAAAAAGATACTCTGACTCTCAAGAAATAAAGACACGTCACGGCCTGGCCACACATTCGTCGGCGAAACTGTAGTAGCAGTCGTCACAGACGATAATATGGTCGAGCAACCTGATATCCACAGCACAGACGGCTTCCTTCAGGGCGGCCGTCTGTTCCATATCTGCCGATCCCGGGCGTGGATTGCCGGACGGATGGTTGTGTACCAATATCACGGACTGGGCTCCACGATACAATAGATTGCGGATTATATCCTTGATGTCCACGACCGTGGACGAACTGCCCCCGCTGGTCATCTTCAGTTTGTCGATGACCTTCTGGGCGTTGTTTAGCATCACGATCCAGCACTCCTCATGCCCGAGCCCCTTCATCAGAGGCAACATCATTTCGTAAATCTTGGCGGGTCCTGTCACGAACACGTCTTCGCGGACAGCGCTTTCCAGCATGAACCGGCGTCCTAGCTCGAAAGCGGCCATTATCGTGACCGCCTTGTCCCGATGTATTCCGGGAATCGCGCAGTAGTCCTCCATCCGGCGCGACGACAGCGTGACAAGCGAACCTTCGGCGGACTTCATCAACAGTTGCGAGATGTCGATCGCGCTGTATTTCGTGGTCCCCACCCTGAGCAGGATGGCAAACAATTCGGCATTGCTCAATGCCGCAGGCCCCTTCAAGGCCATCTTTTCACGAGGCCTCTCCGCCTCGCACAAATCAGTGATTTTCATAGTTCGAAGTTATTTTATCAATCTGCGGATTCTGTCCGCAGGACCAACTTAATACAAAAAATGCCCAGCCCGAATGCCTGCAGTGAAGGTTTTAATGATTCTTAAAAGTTTTAGCTGTTTTTTATGTTCAAAAGTTTGTGGAAAAAAATGGAAGTAGGTGTAAGAAAGTGGAAAAATTTACATACCTTTGTAACCAATCGCGTGTAATATTGTAGTTTATGACCACCTTCTGCGGCAAATACACATCAAAGCTTGATGACAAGGGGCGCCTGGTTTTCCCGGCACCGCTCAAGGGTGCCGTCCAGGAAGGTGATGATCTCAGGTTCGTAGTCAGGAAGGACATCTTCGCCCAATGCCTCGAAATGTACTCCTACAAGGAGTGGGAAAGGCAGGCGGAGGAGGTCCGTTCGAGGCTCGACTTCTTCAATGCGGAGCACGCGGCTTTCTGGAGAGCGTATATGCGTGACTGCGTAATCGTCGAACCTGACGCGAAATTCGGCCGCATATCCATCTCGAAGGAACTTCTGGAACGTATAGGGGTAACCAAGGAAGTGGAATTTGTCGGCAATGGTTTCAAGATCGAAATCTGGGCGAAAGAGAACTACGAGCTCTCCCAGATATCCAATGAAGATTTCATAGCTATAGCCGCCAAACTGCCGTCAAAAAGGTAGGAGGCTGTATCTATGTCGGAATACCACAACCCCGTTCTTCTGTCTGAGAGCGTTGATGCTCTGATTACCAATCCGTCAGGTATATATGTCGACGCCACGTTCGGTGGCGGCGGACATTCTGCGCATATACTCACCAAGCTTGATGAAGGCGGCAGGCTGCTTGCTTTCGACCGCGATGCGGACGCCATCGCCAACAAGATCGACGACCCGAGACTCACACTGATACACAATAATTTCAGATTCGTCCACAATTACGTGCTCCTGGAGGCCTCCAGACAGGCCACACGCGATTTCCGGGGGCACGGTGTGGACGGTATCCTGGCCGATCTCGGGGTGTCCTCCCATCAGTTCGACACGGCCGAGCGCGGCTTCTCTTTCCGTTTCGATGCGCCTCTCGACATGAGGATGAATGTCCAGGCGGAGAAGAGTGCGGCCACGATTGTGGCTACCTATTCTGCGGATGAGCTCGAGCGTATCTTCCGCCTTTACGGGGAGTTGGAGAACGCCGGCCGGCTTGCGAAGCTCGTGACAGGCGCGCGGACGGACGGGGATATCCTCACCACGACCCAGCTGAATGCGGCCATCGCTCCGGCGTTGCCGTCATTCGCAGAGCACAAATACCTGGCAAAGGTGTACCAGGCGCTCAGGATCGAGGTCAATCAGGAAATGCGTTCGCTGGAAAAATTCCTGCAGGGCGCGGCTGAAAGCCTGAACCCGGGAGGACGTCTCGTGGTCATCACCTATCAGTCGCTCGAGGACCGCATGGTGAAGAACTTCATCAAGGCCGGCAATATTGACGGCATGGTCAGCAAGGATATGTACGGCAAGGTCATCGCTCCGCTCCAGGCGGTGAACCGCAAACCTATCCTGCCTGAGGAAAGTGAAATTGCAGCGAATACGAGGGCAAGGAGCGCCAAATTGAGAATAGCGGAGAAGGTATGAAGGAAGTCGAAGAAAGACAATGGAGATTGAGCGACATTCCGCTCATCCTGAAGAACGCCGTGGTGGCGATTGTCAAGGGCCGTCTGCTGATGAGCCTCAAGATCGACAAGTACTTCCTCCAGATAGCATACACGTTCTTCCTCTGCGCGATGTTCATCCTTTTCGGCCTCGGAATGGATGTGACGCTGTCGAAAGTGGAAAACAACAAGAAAGAGCTGCAGGAGCTTGAAATCCTCCGCAGCCAGAGACAATACGAACTCATAAAGCTCAACCGGAGAAGCACGGTCTCGGACCTCCTCGAGGCTCAGGGATCCAAGGTTTCGGAGCCGGAGAAGCCGGCAAGCATACTTGAAGTGAAATAATGGGCAAGGACGGAAAGAATACAGGCAGAGTCAAGAAAGACCGCGTAGGACGCGGCCTGTACTGGCTGTATGTCATTTTCCTGCTCCTCTCGGTCGCTCTGATCGCCAGGCTGGTTTCCATACAGGTCGGCTATCATCCGGATGAAAAGGTTGTCCAGGCGTTGACTCCGACCCCGCTCAAGCACATCATCGAGCCGGCCCGTGGAGCAATCTTGTCGGATGACGGCCGCATGTTGGCCATATCCATTCCTATCTACGACATCCACATGGACTGCACCGTGATGAAGGAGAGTTTCGCCAACATCGCAAAAAAGAACCAGCCCAGAGCCGACTCCCTTGAGGACGCATGGATGGGCAAGGCCAGGGCGCTCTCGGAGGGTCTGGCCTCGATACTCGGGGAGAAGAGTGCGGACGAGTACTTCAACGCGATCAGGCAAGGACGCCAGCAGAACAAACGCTACCTCAAGATATGCACGGGCATCGAGCGCAAGGAGTTCAACCAGATCATCCAGCTTCCTCTGTTCTGCGAAAGCACCTACTACGGAGGAATGATCGTGGAGAAGGAGAACATCCGCAAATACCCGTACGGGACACTCGCAAGGCGTACCATCGGATTTGTCCGCAATAACAAGAGCATGGTCGACAACACCCACATCGGCATCGAGGGCAAATATGACTTCGTGCTGCATGGCAAGGACGGCGTCGAGTACATGAGGATCATCGACAACAAGAAGCGCGTCCAGGATTCGGACAGTGCCTATGTCAAGGCGGAAGACGGCAACGACGTGCGCACTACGATCAACATCGACATGCAGGACATAGCCGACAAGGCGCTCAGGGAGCAGCTCGAGGGGCAGGCGGAGATCGAGGGCGGATGCCTCGTGCTGATGGAAGTCAGCACGGGGGCAATCAAGGCGATGGTCAACCTCACCCGCGATTCCGTGTCCACCCGTCTGGAGGAAGTCCAGAACTTCGCAGTCGGCCGGCGCATCGAACCGGGTTCGGTATTCAAGACCGTAACCCTGCTCTCGGTGCTGTCTGACGGCTACATCAAGAGCCTGGACGAAACAATACCGACCAACCACGGCGTGGTCCGGAATGCAAAGCTGAGGCAGGATGTCCACATCCTTGACTGGGAAAGAGAGCATAACACCAAGGAAATATCCATCATTGACGGATTCAAGATTTCGTCCAACTATGTGTTCGCCTCGCTGGCCGTGGACAACTACGGCTCCCATCCGAAGCAGTTTATCGACAATATCTACATGTACAAGCTTGGCGAGACTTTCGATTTCGACCTCGGCGGTCTTCGTCAGCCATACATCCCGTCCCCGTCCCAGGAAGGCTGGAGCAACGCCACTCTCGGTCTGCTTGGATTCGGATACAGCAGCGAGGAGACCCCGCTGCACATCCTGACCTTCTACAACGCCATTGCCGGCAAAGGCAGGATGATGAAGCCATATCTGGTCGAAAGCGTGGAGAAATACGGTTCCACCATCGAAAAGATGGGTCCTACGGTGCTCAACGCATCCATATGCACTAAGGCTGTCGCCGACACCATCACGAGGGCGCTCTGCGCCGTGACTGAAGAAGGTACTGCCAGGAGGCTCAAGAATGCCAAGTGCGCCGTGGCCGGTAAGACCGGCACATCTTTCGGCGTCGTCAGTCCTGGCACGCCGGAGCCATACAAGGACAAATACGGCAGGCAGCAATACAATGGTACCTTCGTCGGGTTCTTCCCGGCGGAAAACCCGAAATACAGCATAATCTGCGCGGTCTATTCGCACCTGACGCACAACAGCTTCCAGGGAGGCGGTCTGCCTGCGATGGCCGTAAGGACCGTGGTGGACCAGCTTTATGCAATGGACTCCAGCTGGGGAGAAAGCCTGCCGAAGAGCGGACAGCTCCCGCAGATGAGAGTGGAGCCTACTGTCAAGGCCCCGGACGGCACCGTACCGGATGTCAAGGGCAAGGGGCTCAGGTATGCCTTGTACGACATTGAGGATGCCGGTTACAAATGCGAATACAGCGGCATCGGCCATGTCTCGTCGCAGCACCCGGCACCAGGGACGAAGGCTGCCAAGGGGACAACAGTGAAAATTACATTGAAATGAGACTTGAAGACATCATAAAGGACACCGGAGCGACCATTCTCAGAGGAACGCCCGGAACAGAGATCACATCGATCTGCAGCGATTCGAGGAAAGCGGTTCCCGGCTCGCTGTTCATCGCGGTCAAGGGTTTTGACAGCGACGGTCATGACTACATCGATGCGGCTGTGGCAGCCGGAGCGACCGCCGTCGTATCCGCCGACAGAAGAGCCCTTGCCTTCTGCGCTGACAACTTCTACGGGCATCCGTCGCGCGACCTCAAGCTGGTCGGCATCACGGGCACCAACGGCAAGACCACGACAGTGACCCTGCTCTACCGGCTCTTCACCTCTCTGGGATATCACTGCGGCTTGCTCAGCACCATCGCCAACTATGTCGGCGCAAAGCGGACCGAGACCGCCAACACCACGGCAGACCCCATCACCATCAATTCGCTTCTCGCGGAAATGGTCGGAGAAGGCTGTGAATACTGTTTCATGGAAGTGAGCTCGATCGGAGTCGAACAGGAGCGCATCGCCGGGCTGGAGTACAAGGTCGGCATCTTCTCCAACCTCACGCACGACCACCTGGACTACCATAAGACCTTTGCGGAGTATCTGCGCTGCAAGAAATTGTTCTTCGACCGCCTTCCTGCAACCGCCGTCGCCATCACCAACATCGATGACAAGAACGGTGAAGTCATGGTGCAGAACACCGCCGCCAAGGTGATGACATATTCCTGCAAGAAAATGGCTGACTTCAGCTGCCGCATAATCGAAAAGAGTTTCGAGGGGATGCTGCTGCGCATCGACGGCACTGAAGCGTGGACCAGGCTCATCGGGGAGCACAACGCCTACAATGTGCTGGCCATCTATGCGACCGCCATCGCGCTGGGCGCTGACAAGACCGAGACCCTCGTCGCGATCAGCAAACTGCAGTCAGCTCCCGGCCGGCTCGAGAACTATATCGGTCCGAGAGGCATATCCGTCATAATTGATTACGCGCACACGCCGGACGCTATGGAGAACGTACTTCGCACGCTTCGTGAGATCGCCCCGCAGCGGCAGCTCGTCTGCTTGTTCGGATGTGGCGGAGACCGCGACAAGACCAAACGTCCGGAGATGGCCGCCGTTGCGGAAAAATTCTCCGACAGGGTTTTTGTCACTTCCGACAATGTCCGCACTGAGAAAGCAGAGGACATCATGGAAGATATCCGCAAGGGATTCACTGTCAAGGGCCTATCCAAGGCGCTTTTTATCCAGGACAGGAAGGAGGCCATACGCACAGCTGTGATGACATCCCAGGACGGAGCGACCATCCTGCTCGCCGGCAAGGGCCACGAAACCTACCAGATCATCGGCAAGGAAAAACTTCATTTCGATGAACGTGAGATAATAAACGAAATATTCAACACTATAGCCTGACCGTCATGTTGTACCACCTGTTCCAATACCTGCAAGATTTAGATTTCCCTGGACACGGCCTGATGAACTACCTTTCATTCAGGGCCATGCTCGCCAGCATCATAAGCATGCTGATAGCACTGTTCGCGGGCAAGAAGATCATAAACCTGCTTCAGCGCAAGCAGATCGGCGAGACCATCAGGGACCTCGGCCTGGAAGGGCAGATGCAGAAGAAAGGCACTCCGACCATGGGAGGCGTCATCATAATCCTTTCGATAGTCGTTTCTGTCCTGCTGGTGTGCGACCTCACCAACATCTACACCATCCTTCTGCTCGTCACCACGCTGTGGTGCGGAGCGCTCGGGTTTGCGGACGACTACATCAAGGTGTTCAAGCATGACAAGAACGGGCTCAGCGAAGGCAAGAAACTGATCGGCCAGGTTACGCTCGGTTTCATCATCGGCCTGGCAGTCTGCTTCAGTCCGGACATCGTGGTCCGCGAAAACATTCAGGACGCCGAGGAAGTGGTGACCGCGGAACGTTCGGAGCTCAACGTCGATTCCGAGATGCTCGTGTCATCAGACAAATGGCATAAGGAAGATGTGGTGAAATGCACCAAGACCACTATCCCGTTCGTCAAGAACCACGAGCTCGACTACAAGATCTTCTCCCCGTTCAAGGGAGCCTGGGGCTGGTATTGCAAATGGGCGATCTATGTGCTGATGATAGTCCTCGTGATCACGGCCTGCTCCAACGGCACCAACCTCACGGACGGCATGGACGGCCTGGCAGCCGGCACTTCGGCCATCGTGGGCCTGGTGATCGGTATCCTTGCCTGGCTCGGTGGTAATGTTCTCAATGCCGGATACCTCAACATAATGTACATACCGGGAAGCGGCGAGATCGCCATATTCATGTCGGCGTTCGTAGGTGCGCTGATCGGCTTCCTGGGGTACAACTCGTTCCCGGCACAAGTGTTCATGGGTGACACGGGAAGTTTGACCATAGGCGGCATCATCGGAGTCAGCGCGGTGCTCATACGCAAGGAACTGCTTCTGCCGTTGCTCTGCGGCATCTTCCTGGTGGAAAGCGCATCGGTTCTTGTCCAGAGGAGCTATTTCAAGTTCACGAAGAAGAAATACGGTGAGGGCCGCAGGGTCTGGAAGATGACACCTCTTCATCACCACTACCAGAAAGAGGGCATTCCGGCATTGATCACCAGGCCGGCGAAAGCCATCCCTGAGGCGAAGATAGTCAGCAGGTTCTGGATCATAGGACTCATCCTCGCAGTTGCGACATTAGCTGTTTTGAAATTAAGATAATCGACATATGCCACGTCTAGTTGTATTAGGAGGAGCAGAAAGCGGTGTAGGTGCCGCTGTACTCGCAAAGGTCAAGGGTTATGACGTATTCCTTTCCGATTTCGGAAGCATCAAGGAGGAGTACGCAGAGGAACTGCGCAAATGGGATATCCCGTTCGAGCAGGGGCATCATACCGAATCGCTGGTGCTCAATGCCGACGAAGTCGTGAAGAGCCCGGGCATTCCGTCCACCGCTCCTATCGTCAGGAAACTGGCCGACCAGGGTACGCACATAATCTCCGAGATCGAATTCGCCGGCAGGTATGACTCCGCGAAGAAGATCTGCATTACAGGAAGTAACGGCAAGACCACGACCACGTCCTTGATCTACTACCTCCTGCAGCAGGCAGGGCTCAACGTGGGCCTCGGCGGCAATATCGGCAAGAGCTACGCTTACCAGGTGGCGACAGAACATTTCGACTATTACGTTTTGGAAATCAGCAGTTTCCAGCTGGATGACGTGTATGATTTCAGACCTGACATCGCCATCATCACCAACATAACTCCCGATCACCTCGACAGGTACGACCACAACATGGAGAACTATGTCAAGGCCAAGTTCCGCATCACCAAGAACCTCCGTCCTGAAGACTGCTTCATATTCGATTCCGACGACGAGATAACCATCGCGCATCTCGACCAGATCATCATCAAGGCCAAGATGTTGCCGTTCACCCAGACCAAGGAGGTCAGCCAGGGCGCATACGTCAAGGATGACAAGATCGTAGTCAAGTATGAGGAGAGCGAGAGCGAAATCTACATCAAGGAGCTCGCACTCGGAGGGCGGCACAACGTCTACAACTCCATGGCGGCGGCCCTTGCGGCGAAGGCCATGGACATCGACGACGATGTGATCCGCAACAGCCTCTGCACCTTCCAGCCGATAGAACACAGGCTCGAACCGGTGCTCAGCATCAAGGACGTGCTCTACATCAACGATTCCAAGGCGACCAACGTCGATTCGGCGTGGTATGCGCTCGAATGCCAGACCAAGCCGGTCGTATGGATAGTCGGAGGTAAAGACAAAGGTAACGACTACAGCGTCCTCGACGAACTCGTCAAGACCAAGGTCAAGGCCATCGTCTGCCTCGGCGTTGACAACAGCAAGATACACGCGGCGTTCGAGGATATGGTCGGCAAGGACAAGATGGTCGACACCCTCTCCGCGGAAGAAGCGGTGAAAGAAGCATCCAGGCTGGCGGAAGCTGGTGACGTGGTGCTCCTGAGCCCATGCTGCGCAAGTTTCGACCTTTTCAAGAGCTATGAAGACAGAGGCGCACAGTTCAAGGACGCCGTAAGAAGACTGTAAGGAAATGGACTGGAAGAAAGCAGAGAGTAAACTCAATTTCATCGACCGCCTTGCCGGAGACAAGGTGGTCTGGATAATTGTGCTATTCCTTTGCCTGATCTCGCTGGTCAGCATCTTTTCTTCCACTTCGCAGCTGGCGACTGAAACCAAGAACAGGATATTCATCATCAAGGAGCACCTCCTCACGGTGTCCGCAGGCCTTCTGGTCATCATCGTCTGCTACAAGGCCGGCAGCCTGAAGCTGTTCAAATGGTTCTCCAAACTTGGATTCTGGGTATCGCTGATCCTCCTTACGATACTGGACCTCCATATGTCCGTGGGGCCTCTTTCCGCGGCGAGCATCAACGGCGCCTGGCGTATCATCAAGGTCGGAGGCTTCCAGATACACGTCTTCGAGATCGTCAAGATCGCCATGGTGATGTACCTCGCGTGGGCCGTCGATGCCTACCGGAGGCATGAATTCAGGTTGACCGACACTTTGGCGACCATGGACCATTTCCATTTCCTCGCAGAAGACAAGTGGCAGAAGATGGCCAACATCTACATACCGCTGCTCATAATCCTCGTCATGTCGCTGCCAGGAGGAAACTCCAATGCGATGTTCCTCGGAGCGCTGATGTTCCTGACCATACTGATCGCCGGTCTCCCTATCAAGGACATCATACCGATGGGCTTGGCCGCGGTGCTCCTGCTCGGCACCTGTGTGGGGATATACTATGTCTCCGATGGCAAGTACTTCGACCGTATCGGCACGCTCGTGAGCGGATCGCGCTTCAACAATGATTACGAGCAGATGTTCATCGATTCGGAGAGAGGCACCAAGGAATACCAGGATGCACTGGACAAGATCCGCCAGCCGGTCGGTGCCAAACTCGCCATCAAGTCCGGCGGCCTTATCGGCAAGGGCCCGGGCAACAGCTCGCAGAAATACATTGTCCCTGTCATATACGAAGACTATATCTTCAGCTTCCTGATCGAGGAATATGGTCTGCTGTTCGGCGGCATACTCGTTATATTCCTGTACATCAGCCTGCTGGCGAGGGGCTCCATAATAGCGAGGAATTGTGACGATGACTTCGGCAAATGCGCCGTGGCCGGACTCTCCGTGATGATCACCGCCCAGGCGATGATGCATATCCTCGTCAACTGCGATGTGGGACTTCTGACAGGGCAGACACTGCCTCTGATCAGCTACGGTACATCTTCATTCCTCTGCTTCAGCCTTGCTTTCGGAATCATCCTGTCCATCAGCAGGCTCACCAAGAAGCAGGTCGAGAGGGAAGTGATGAGGACGGACCCTATCATCGACCTCACCGAAGAAAGACCGGTCGACGATGTCAAGGACAGGATGGAAGAGTTGGATTCAATAGACATATAGCCATGGAATACAGAGCATTGAGAATAATCATAAGCGGCGGCGGCACAGGAGGTCACATCTTCCCGGCCGTCTCGATTGCGTCCAAGTTGAAAGAACTCAACCCGGAGAGCGAGATACTCTTCGTCGGAGCCGAGGGCAAGATGGAGATGGAGAAAGTGCCGGCCGCGGGCTTCAAGATCGTGGGACTCCCTATCGTCGGGCTCCAGAGGCAGCTCAACTGGCGCAACATCAAGAACGATATCCAGGTGCCGTTCAAGGTGCTCAAGAGCATTTCGATGGCGAAGAAACTCATAGATGAATTCAAGCCGGACATCGCCATCGGAGTGGGCGGATACGCCAGCGCACCTCTTCTCTGGGCGGCGACCAGGAGGCATATCCCTACCTTGATCCAGGAGCAGAACGGATTCGCCGGACTCACCAACAAGATCCTTTCCAAGAAAGCCGGCCGGATCTGCGTGGCCTACGAGGGCATGGAGAAGTTCTTCCCGGCGGAAAAGATTGTCCTCACCGGCAACCCGATACGCAAGGACATAGTTCCCGTGACGGAAGAGATGAAGCAGGAAGGCATACGCTTCTACGGCCTCGACCCGCAGAAGAAGCATATACTGATAGTCGGAGGAAGCCTCGGAAGCGGTACCCTCAACAAGTCGATGAAGCAGTGGATCGGCCAGGGCTGCCCGGGCGGTGAAGGCGTGGAGGTGCTCTGGCAGTGCGGCAAGTACTACAAGGCCGGGGTGGACAAGTTCATGACCGAGCATCCGGAAGCGGCCGGGGTGCGCCACAGCGACTTCATCGCGAGGATGGACCTTGCATACGCGATGGCGGACGTGATCATCTCACGCTCCGGCGCCAGCTCGATTTCGGAGATCTGCGCAGCGCGCAAGGCCGCGGTATTCGTCCCTTCCCCTAATGTCGCGGAAGACCACCAGACCCACAACGCGATGGCTCTCGTCAACAAGGGCGCGGCGCTTATCGTCAAAGATGCAGACGCGGTCGGGAAACTGCTTCCGACCACCCTGGAGCTGCTGGCCGATCCGGCCAGGATACGCGCCATAGAAGAAAAAGCAGGTCTGATGGCCAAGATGAACGCCGCTCAGGAAATCGCGGACGAAGTCTATGCGCTCCTGAGCAAAAACAATTAAGGAAATGTACCAGAACATATATTTCATCGGCATCGGCGGCATCGGAATGAGTGCCATTGCCAGATACTACAAATTCAAGGGCTTCAACGTGGGCGGATACGACCGTACGCCAAGCGAACTCACCAGACAGCTGGAGAGCGAGGGCATTGCCGTGCACTATGAAGACAGGCCGGAGCTCATACCTCAGGACGTGGACGGGACGCTTGTCGTCTATACTCCTGCGATCCCGGAGACGCTCAAGGAGCTGCAGTTCGTATTCGAGCACCGTTACCGCGTGATCAAGCGCTCCAAGATGCTCGGAGAGATCACCCAGGGCCAGAAATGCCTCGCAGTGGCCGGCACGCACGGCAAGACGACCACCAGCACGCTTGTCGCCCATATCCTGACAGAGAGCGGCGAGGGCTGCACCGCATTCCTCGGAGGCATCTCCAAGAACTACGGCACCAACATGCTCTTCAGCCAGAACCCTGTGGTGGTGGCCGAAGCTGACGAATTCGACCGCTCCTTCCATCAGCTCCATCCGGCAGTGGCCGTGTTCACGGCGATGGATGCCGACCACCTGGACATCTACGGAGACCTTGCGCATGTGCACGAGTCGTTCCGCATATTTGCGTCCCAGGTAACCGGAACCCTCATCCTCAAATACGGTCTTCCTGTCACAGGGCAGGACACCAAGGCCAGGATAATGACATACAGCTTCGACGATGCCAGAGCCGATTTCCACGCCGAGAATCTCAGGCTGGACAAGAGCGGTCACTTCACCTACGACCTGGTCTGCCCTCAGGGCATGGTCAAGGACATCAAGGTGGGGACAATAGGCTGGGTGAATGTGGAGAACAGTGTCGCCGCGGCCGCGATCTGCCTCTGCCACGGAGTCGATCCGGAGAAGATACGCAAGGGCATAGGGAGTTTCGCCGGTGCGCAGAGAAGGCTCGATGTCCACGTCAATACCGGGGAAGTCACCTACATCGACGACTACGCACACCATCCGGAGGAGCTTTCGACGGCCATATCCTCCATCCGGGACGTGTTCCCTGGAAGGAAGATCACGGCGATATTCCAGCCGCACCTCTTCACCAGGACAAGGGACCTCGCGCCCGAATTCGCCGCGGCGCTGAGCAAGGTTGACAAGCTCATACTCCTGGGCATCTACCCTGCCAGGGAAGAGCCGATTCCAGGGGTCACCTCGGAGATCATCCTCAAGGACGTGACTGCGCCGGAAAAAGTGCTTGTCGACAAGAACGAACTGATGGCCTACCTCGAAAAAGAGACGCTCGACGTACTCGTCACCTTCGGGGCTGGAGACATCAGCAACTATATCGCACCTATCACGGAAATGCTTGAGCAAAGATAAGACAGATGACACCTAGGACGAAGAAGATACTGCTGCTCGTGACGGTCCTGGCCATGTCGGCCGGGGTCTGCCTGCTGCTGTGCGCCAGCACCAGGCACAGGAAGGAAGTCATTTGCGACGGCCTCAGGGTGGAATTCGCAGACAATCTCAAATTCGTCACGGAGGGTGACATCAAAGGCTATCTCGAACATTGGTACGGAGGATATGTGGGCCAGCGGCTGGACAGCGTGAATCTCGCCAAGGTCGAGAAAATCCTTGACGAGCAGAGCGCCATCCTCAAGAGCGAGGCTTTCACCACAGAGGACGGCATGTTGAACGTGAGGATACTCCAGCGCGAACCTGTCCTCAGGTTCCAGAAAGGCGGCACTGGCTTCTACGTGGATTCGAGAGGTTTCATATTCCCTCTCCAGGACAACAGCACGGTGCAGGTGCCCGTCGTGGACGGCAACATCCCTGTCAGCTGCGAACCCGGCTACAAGGGCAAGGCCAGGACTGAGAAGGAAGAGGCATGGATCGCTGACATGATGAGCCTGATGGACTACATCTCCCACGACAAGACATGGAAGAACGGGATCGTGCAGGTGGCGGTGGACAAGGACGGGGACATCGTGCTTGTGCCGGCCGAAGGTGTGGAGAAGTTCATCTTCGGTGCTCCGGACGAGTTCAAGCAGAAATTCGACAGGATCGCAAAGTACTATGAATACATCAAGCCGGCGAGGCCGGACAGCTGCTACACCAGCGTGAACGTCAAATACGAAGGACAGATCATTTGCAGAAAATAAACATAAACATATGGACGAAAGATATATAGCGGCAGTCGATCTGGGCACATCCAAGATAGCCCTTGCAGTTGCCAGAGTGGAAGGAGATGACGTGCAGGTCATCTACTATGACCAGATGCCGTCCAACGGCATCCGCAACAGCTACGTTTACAACCCGAAACAGGTCCGCGTTCCTCTGGAGCAGTGCATCCGCAAGGCCGAGAGCGAACTCGGCATCAAGATACTGCAGATCGTGGTCGGCCTGCCACGCTACTACGTGAGGGAAGAAAGCGCCACCGGTGAAATCCCGAGAAGCGATGTTTCCAGCAGCATCACTGCGGAGGAGGTCGACAACCTCAAGGATATGGCTCTGGACAACTATCCGCTGAACGACAGCAACAAGGAAGTCATCTACGGCGCAGTCGCCCAGTCCTTCTCCACGGACGACTTCTACCAGATCGTCGAGAAAGACGTGGAAGGAATGGTCAGCGAACACCTCGAGGGCAACTTCAAGGTCTTCATCGGCAACAAGAGCAACGTCTCCAACATAGACAAGATATTCAATGAGATCGGTGTGGCCATTGCCGGCAAATACTTCACCCCGGACACCCTCGCCAAGATAGTCCTCACCAACGAGGAGATGGACAATGGTGTGGCCTTGCTGGATCTCGGTGGTGGCGTCACTTCCGTTTCAGTCTATAAGAACGGCATCCTGCGTCACTTCAACGCCATTCCGTTCGGAGGAGAGAGCATATCGACCGACATCAGGATCGAAGGCGGATTCTCCCAGGGACTCGCAGAGAACATCAAGCTCGCATACGGTGCCTGCATGCCGGACAAACTCGCTTCTCTCAGCGAGAAGATCATCCGCGTGTGCTACAAGGACAGCGGAGCAGAGAAGCAGCTTCCTGTCAGATACCTCTCGGAAATCATCACCTACAGGGCCAAGGAAATCATCCAGGCCATGCTCTACAGCATCCAGATGAGCGGTTATGCGGATGAACTCCGCAGCGGCCTGGTCATCACCGGAGGCGGAGCAGGGCTCGCCGGCATCAGCAACTACATCAAGGAGCTTTCCGGCTACAACGTGCGCATAGGTTTCCCTCTTCACAAGTTCTCGGCATCAGGTTGCGCCGGTGTCGGCGAGACCGGGGCGGCCAACGTTATCGGAATGGTGATGGCGGCCAAGTCCGACAAGACGCTGAACTGTCTGAAGGATGCTCCTCGGGAGGAAGAGGTCGAGGACATTGCGGAAGAAATGCAGAATGAAGCGGAGGAGCCGGAGCAGAACATCGAAGGATCCGTATTCGACCTGGAAGGCTGGGAGAAGACGGAAAAACCTGTCGAGAAGAAAAAGAAGGCAAAGGTGGATAAGAAGACCTCCGGCATCTGGAAGGTGCTCGGCAGGTTGACAGACTCGGTCGACAAGACGTTCAGCACATTGTACGACGGGATGGAAGATGAATCATCCAATGACAGACAGTAAGACAGACCACCACAAACAAAGAATCGAAGACTATGAACGATATGATCGAAATAACCCCGTCCAACTGGGAAGAAGGTAAGGAAATGATCAAGGTCATCGGAGTGGGTGGAGGTGGATGCAACGCCGTCACCTATATGTACAACCAGGGTATCGACGGATGCAGCTTCATCGTGTGCAACACCGATGCGGCCGCACTCCGCAGCAGCAATGTGCCTGTCAAGATACACATGGGCCAGGGACTTGGAGCTGGCTGTGATCCTGTCGAAGGACGCAACGCCGCGCTCGAGTCGCAGGACGAAATCGCCAGGATCGCCCTTGACAACGGCACCAAGATGCTCTTCCTCACGGCAGGAATGGGCGGAGGTACCGGCACGGGCGCAGCGCCGGTTATAGCCAAGATGGCCAAGGAGCGCGACATCCTGACGGTCGCTGTCGTGACGGTGCCTTTCGACAACGAGGGCAACGAATCGCTGACCAAGGCGATCGACGGCATCCACGAGCTCGAGAAGAACGTGGACAGCCTGCTCATCATCAAGAACCAGAACATACTCAAGTTCTATGGAGACCTGCTGCTCCAGGATGCATTCCCGAAGTCGGACGAAGTGCTGACCACCGCCGTCAAGAGCATCATCGAGATTATCCGCCAGTCCGGCTACATCAACGTGGACTTCAAGGATGTCAAGAAGATGATGAAGAACAGCGGATGTGCGCTGATGGGCAACGGTACAGGTACCGGTACGGACAGGATCAAGGATGCTGTCAGGGAAGCCCTGAGCTCTCCTCTGCTCAACGACTACGACCTCAAGTCTGCCAAGAACATACTTCTCAACATCACCGTGGGACGCAACGAGAAGGGAGTCAGCGCCAGCGAGTACGAAAAGATCAACGATGAGATTAAGAAATACGCCGGCAACGTCAACAGGTTCAAGCAGGGCCTCATCTACAACGACGATCCGGAATTCGGCGACAGAGTCAACATCACGGCCATAGTCACGGGCCTGCAGTTCGTCGATATCATGGGCCCTGGCGAAGACATGGGCAATTACTTCATCATCGACAACGACTTCGTCTATTCCAAGGAGAAGGCCGTGGAAGAAGGTGAGATATCCATCCCTGAATTCAGCGGCATCCGCAGCAAGATAGGCTTCAACACCATGGACAACCGCCGCAGCTTCAACTTCACCGAGGAGAACAAGCCGGTACTGCTCGTCGGTCCTGGTGAAGACCGCTCGAAACTCGAGCAGGTCCCGGCCATCAGACGTATAGGCCACAAGACCGAATGTGGCGGCTAATGTCTTGAAAATCAACGATTACGATATTCGCGGGGTGCCTCTCTGAAGCACCCCGCGAATATTCTTTACAGCCCGGCTGAAGTGGAGTCAAAAGTTTGCCGGAGACAGACTAGCCGGCCTCGGCTCTAGAGGGAGGGGCCCACGTAAGTGGGAAGGCCTGGTCTGGCTACGGCAAAGCTTTTGCGGAACGGAAAAGCCGGGCTGAAGAACAACTGGCGTCATTGAAAAGAAATGCTTATACCCGCATTGTGTTGTTTTTTACCGTAGCTTTTAGTACTTTCGTAAGTTCTATTTTTGAATAAAAATCCGAATATATGGAAAGGAAAACCCGAGTAAGATTCGCTCCGTCCCCAACCGGCCCGCTCCACATGGGCGGCGTCAGGACAGCATTGTACAACTATCTGTATGCCAAGCAGAACGGAGGAGACTTCATCATACGTATCGAAGACACAGACTCCCACCGCTTCGTGCCCAGAGCTGAGGAATACATAATCGAAGCCCTCAGATGGTGCGGCATCATCCCGGACGAAGGAGTCGACGAGAACGGCAAGGTGGTGGAAACCGCTTCTGAAAAGCATCCCCATGCCCCGTACAAGCAGTCACAAAGGCGCTCGATCTACCGCCAGTACGCAGAGCAGCTCATCGCCAACGGATACGCCTACTACGCATTTGACACAGCAGAAGAGCTCGAAGCAGCCAGAGCAAAAGCAGAAGCGGCTGGCGAGACCTTCATATACAACCAGAAGACCCGCAAGGCCCTCAGGAACTCCCTGACCCTCAGCGAAGAAGATACCAGAAACCTGCTCGAGACCACGGATACCTGGACCATCAGGTTCAAGATGCCGGAGGACACCATCGTGAAGATGGACGACCTCATCCGCGGCCACATCGAGGTCAATACAGACACCCTCGACGACAAGGTGCTCTGGAAAAGGGCCGACGAACTGCCGACCTACCACCTCGCAAACATAGTTGACGACCACCTCATGGAGATCAGCGAGGTCATCCGCGGAGAAGAATGGCTGCCTTCACTTCCACTCCACTACATGCTCTACAAGGCATTCGGATGGGAAGAGACACAGCCACGGTTCGCCCACCTGTCGCTGCTCCTCAAGCCTGTCGGCAACGGCAAGCTCAGCAAGAGGGACGGAGACAAGATGGGATTCCCGGTATTCCCTCTCAAGTGGACCAACGCAGAAGGGGAGACATCCCACGGTTACCGTGAGGACGGCTACTTCCCGGAGGCTTTCGTGAACATGCTCGCGATGCTTGGATGGAACCCGGGCAACGATCAGGAAATGTTCTCGATGGACGAACTCGTCAAGGCGTTCTCCATGGACAAGGTACAGAAGGCCGGAGCCAAGTTCAACCCGGACAAGGCCAAGTGGTACAACAAGGAATATCTCCGCCTCAAGAGCAACGAAGAACTCACGAACCTGTTCATCCCGGTGCTCGAGAGCCATGGCATCAAGGTCACGGGCTGCAAGATGAGCCCTGTAGAGGCTGATTTCCAGACACATACATTCTCATGGAACTATGTGGAGAAGGTGGTCGAGCTCGTCAAGGAGCGTGCAACCTTCGTCGCGGACTTCTGGACAATCGCCGCATACCTCTTCATCTCGCCGGCGGAATTCGAGGCATTCGGAGTCAAGGCCGGAGCAGCCAGCGAGAAACCGGCCGATCCGAACAGACCCGTCGATCCGCGCGCAAAGGTCTATGACGATGCAGCCACGGCACCATTCCTCGCAAAGGATGTCGACAAATTCTGGAAAGCCGAGAATTACGAACTTGCCCGGAAATGCACGGACCACCTCTGCGACGACTGCACCGACTTCGGCAAGGAAGCCGTCGAGACAGCTCTCGAAGAATATATCAAGGCCAACGAATGGCCGATGGGCAAGGTCATGAACTGCCTGAGACTCGCGCTCTCCGGAGCATCGAGCGGACTTGGCATCGCCGATATCCTTTCATTCATCGGCAAGGACCAGTTCAAGGACAGGATGACATTTGCCATCGAAAGGCTTAAATGACAATTATTAGATGACACGGGATTATGAGAATCGGAATTTGCGCTGACCACGCAGGAGTCGAATACAAGACGAAACTCATCTCATATCTGCTTGGAAAAGGCTACGAAGTCGTTAATTTCGGCACAGACAGCACCGAGAGCATGGACTATCCGGATGTCGCGCACCCGCTTGCAGAAGCCGTCCTCTCAGGTGAAGTCGATCTCGGAATCGCCGCCTGCGGCACCGGCAACGGCATGGCGATCACGCTCAACAAACACAAGGGGATACGCGCAGGCCTGGCCTGGAGCACGGAAATCGCCAGGCTCGTCAAGGCACACAACAACTCCAACGTGCTTGTGATGCCGGCCCGCTTCATCTCATACAGGATGGCTGTCAGCATCGTCAGGGTATGGCTCAATACCGGGTTCGAGGGTGGCAGGCACCAGAGACGGATCGATAAAATCAACATTTGATGACTGCTCTGACAGCAAAACAAGGAATGCACCTGACGGATAATATTGAAGATTATCCGTCAGGTATCATTTTCCCCATAGACAAACCATACAGATGGACATCAGCCGACGTGATCCGCAAGATCAAATGGGCCGCCTGCAAGCATTTCCACAACAAGGGACTGAAGGTCGGCCATGCCGGCACCCTGGACCCGCTTGCGACAGGAGTGCTTCTCGTGTGCGTCGGCAAAGCCACCAAGCTGGCCGAAGAGCTCCAGAAACACGACAAGGAGTACCTGGCCGGGGTGAGCTTCGGCGCCACCACTCCATCGTACGACCGTGAGAAGGCGGTCGACAGGCGCTTCCCGACCGACAAGGTGAGCGAAGCGGAACTGGTGGTTGTGCTCCCGTCATTCCTCGGAGAGCAGGAGCAGGTCGCTCCTCTCTTCAGCGCCAAATCGGTGGATGGAGTGCGGGCCTACGAAATGGCGCGCAAAGCCTGGAAGGCCGCCCAGAGCGGGGACGGCGGATTCGACCACAGCGATGCCGAGCTCCTGTCCAGGCAGCACATCAACATCAGCAAGATGCAGCTGGAAGCCTTCTATCCGCAAGGGACGGACGCCCAGGGCATCCCGGAACCTCAAGGTTGGGTGAATCCACGCATCAACGTTGAAGATGTATCGTCGCTCGGACTTCCGGCGGCCGACATCCGGGTAGGATGCACCAAGGGCACATACATCCGTGCGCTGGCGCGCGACCTGGGAGAAGCGCTCGAAAGCGGCGCATTCCTGCACTCGCTCAGGCGTACACGCACCGGAGGCTTCCTCGTCGAGGAAAGCCTCACAGTCGACCAGGCACTTGAACTCCTGGGCAGACCTGAGTCTCTCAGCGACTAAATTGTTTATATCCTGAGACCATCGGCGTCTAAAATGTTTATATTTGAGGAGACAAAGCGAGCCGTATGCAGAAATTCAATGTCGAGACAGTCCAGAACGTAGAGCAAAGCAAGAAGATACCTTGCGAAAAACCGCTCGGAGAGCAGCTGGAGATCATGGAGAGCTATACCGCCACCCATCGCGCCCATTCCGGCGAGGGACGGGAGATCCGTGAGGTCGAGTGCCTCAAGGTGCTGTATCCGCGCCTGTTCAGGTCGATCGAGGATGGGGATCTCTTCGCCGGCAGGCTGGACTTCCTGCCGATCGGTTTCGGCTGCGTCACTTCGGTCGGCGGTGTTGGCCATTACTGCGTCTTCCGTAAGCTACGCGCATTCCAGGAGCAGCTTCCGGAATGCGACCGTCCGAGGGTGGATGCGCTTTATGATTATTGGCTGGACCACGATGTCAAGACTCAGTTCAACAAGGAGATGATCGTGGACGACACCATGGGGATGTTCATCGACACAGCCTTCCCGATGATAGCCACGGCCCGTCTGTCCGGCATGATGCTCGATTATCAGACGCTGATGGACTGCGGCATCCCCGGACTTCGGAAAAAACTCAGGCTCAAGTCCGCAGCAGATCCTTCGAACCGCTTTTTCATCGCAGGCCTCGAGTGCCTGGATATTTTCTGCAACAGCGCTGAGAAACTGCGTCAGGATGCTGTCGCGCAGATGCAGCATGCGTCGGACGGACGCAGAAGGGAGCTTGTCCGCATGGCGGATGCTCTCGAGCACATCCAGAGGCGTAAGCCTGAGACATTCGCGGAAGCTATACAGCTGTTCTGGCTGTATGCACTGCTCGCCGGGGTGATCAACTACGGCCGCATGGATGATGTGCTCGGACCGTTCCTCGTGGCTGACCTGAAGACGGGACGCCTCACAGATGCGGATGCCTATGCGTACATCAAGTCTCTCTGGCCCATGATCGAGAACCGTCGTACGACGGTGAACGGCAGGGTGATCGTCGGCGGCAAGGGACGTCTGCACCCGGAGGAAGCGGATGTGTTCATGCATTATGCGCTGAAAGTCTGCAAGGACTGCCGCTATGTGGAGCCTCAGTTCACTTTGAGGATCGACCGCAGCACCACCGAGCAGACCTGGGACGAGGCGCTCGATGCGCTGGGAGTGGGCGCAACATATCCGACTCTGTACAACGACGAGGTCAACGTGCCTGCTGTGGCGTACGGCATGCGGGTGGATGAAGCGGCCGCGTCCCGTTATGTGCCTTTCGGATGTACGGAATTCGTGCTCCAGGGACAGAGCACCGGCACCCCGAACATCTGCATCAACCTGCTGAAACTTCTGACGATATACATGAACGGTGGAGTGGACCCGTTCGACGGCATACGCAAGGATGACGGCGTGGACATCGCGCCGCTCGAGTCTTATGACACTTTCGAGGCGTTCTATGACGGTTACAAGCGGCTGCTTGACAAATACCTGGACAAGGCGGCCGATGCACAGTTCCATTCGTATGAAGTGATGAACAGGAATGTCTCGTTCATGTTCACCAGCTTGCTGATGGATGACTGCATCGAGCGCGGGAAAGCGTTGCTGGACGGTGGTGTGCGCTATCTCGGCGGCACTTGTGAGACCTACGGCAACATCAACACTTCGGATTCGCTCGAAGTCATCCGTGAACTTGTGTTCGAAAAGAAGAAATACACGTTGAGGGAGCTTGAGGACGCTGTGCTCGGCGACTTCAAGGACAATGCGCTGATGCGCAGGGAATGCCTCGACTGCGACAAATATGGCAATGACCTGGACACGGCCGACGGCATCGCGGATGACCTGTATCAGTTTGTGGCCAAGGGTGTCAGGGATCGTGGCATCAAGGTCGGAATGCAGTATTTCCTCATTGTCATCAGCAACAACCAGCTGAATACGGAGTGGGGCAACCGCACCGCCGCGTCGCCGGATGGCAGGTTGTCCGGGATGTACATGAATCCTGCCAACAACCCTCAGGGGGGAGCGAACAAGTGCGGTCCGACCGCCCTGCTCAACTCCCTGTCGAGGTTCGACGCCAGGTATCACGCCGGTTCTGTGCAGAACATCAAGTTCAGTCCGGCTTTGTTCAACGGCAACAGGGACGCCATCAAGGCTCTTTTCAAGACATATTTCGCCAAGGGCGGCTGCCATCTTATGGTGACTATTGTCGATCGCGGCCAGTTGGAGGATGCCATGGTGCATCCTGAGAAGTACCCGGATCTCCTGGTCAGGGTGAGCGGCTTCTCGGCTGTGTTTGTCGAACTCCCGAGGAACGTGCAGGAAGAACTTTTAAGCAGAGTGCTGTATGATTGAGGCGAAGGTACTTGAGATAGAGCGTTTCGCATTGCATGACGGTCCGGGTATCAGGACGGTCGTGTTCCTGCAAGGCTGTCCGCTTCATTGCCCATGGTGCTCCAATCCGGAGTCCCAGGCATCGGCTTCCCAACTGATGCACAGTGATTTGCGTTGTGTCGGCTGCGGCCGGTGTGCTGTCGTATGTCCTTCTGGATGCATCAGCTTCGTGCCTGGTGCGCTGCCATCATTCGACCGGGAGATTTGTTCCGCCTGCGGCGTCTGTCGCGACAACTGCCCTTCAGGCGCGATACGCATCGTGCCCCAGGTCCTCGATTGTGACAGCGTCCTGGCAACTGTCCTGCGCGACAAGGATTATTATCTGGCAAGCCGCGGCGGAGTTACATTTTCCGGGGGGGAGGCTCTGATGCAGCCGGAGGCGCTCTCATATATGCTCAGAAGATGCAAGGAAGAGGGCCTTCATACGGCGGTCGAGACTTGCGGCAACGTGCCGGAAAGTTATCTGGATGAGGTCCTGCCTTATGCCGACCTTTTCCTGTTCGATCTCAAGCATACGGATGCAGCCCGTTTCCATGAGGTCACTGGGGGGCATCTTGACCTCGTGATGCGCAACCTCGCGAAAGCGGCCGCATCAGCAAAACTGAGGTTGAGGATACCATGCATCCCCGGCTTCAATCTGGAAGACAGCTTCTTCGAGGAGGCGTTCAGGATTGCTGTCAGTCTGGGAATCAGCGGCGTGGATCTCCTGCCGTACCATACTCTCGGGCAGGGTAAATATAAGGAGCTTGGGCGCGGATACACTATGGATGTGCAGGCACTGCACGCGGAAGAATTGAACGAATATGTCCTCTCGGGCTCGAAACTCGGGCTGGACGTCAAGATAATGCATTGATATGAAACCGTACCACCTTGGACTTGACGTCGGCGGAACCAACCTCGCCGCCGCATTGTATGATGATGAATATAACAAGCTCTCTCACAGGAGCATCCCTGCGGGAGGCAGCAGGGGCTGGCAGGAGATAGTGGCCGACATGGCCGCGGTCAGCCGCGCAGTGGTCGAAGATGCGGGAGTCGGCCTGGACCAGGTCGAGTGCTGGGGCATCGGGATGCCGAGCTGCATCGACAAGCGCACCGGACTTCTGGTCAACGCGCATCAGTTCGGGTGGAAGAATGTGCCGATCCGCGAATGGCTCGCTCCGCTCCTCCCGCTCGAGGTCAGGATCGACAATGATGCCAACTGCGCCGCGTACGGCGAATCTCTGGCGGGTGCTGCCAAGGGCCACGACAACGTGGTGATGCTGACTCTCGGCACGGGCGTCGGCAGCGGCATCATCGTCGGAGGGCGGATATTCAGCGGTGCTGACGGAATGGGTGCGGAGCTCGGACATACGACCATCGTCGGCGACGGCCGTGTCTGCAATTGCGGCATGAAGGGCTGTCTGGAGGCGTATTGTTCCGCTACTGCATTGATCAAGCGCGGCAGGGAAGTGTTCGGTGATGCCTGCGTCGATGCTGAATTCATCTTCAACCAGGCGAAGGCCGGGGTGCCGGCCGCGGTCGCTCTTGTGGACGAGTATGCGGGATTCCTGGCCATCGGACTGGCGAATGTCACCACGATATTCCGGCCGGAGGTGCTGATTCTCGGCGGTGGTGTGGCTAATGCCGGGGCTTTCCTCATCGACAGGGTCAACGCGGTCCTGCCATCAGTGACCTACAACGGCGGAACCATAGGCGTTCCTCCTGTGGTGCGTGCGACCCTGGGTAATGATGCCGGTCTGATCGGCGCCGCCTTCCTGAAATAGCTCTGCTGCCGGATTCCCGCTGACTTTTCAGAATCTGTCCCGGCTTTCAGTGGAGACAAAAGTTTGCCGGAGACAGACTAGCCGCCCTCGGCTCTAGAGGGAGGGGCCCACGTAAGTGGGAGGGCCTGGTCTGGCTACGGCAAAGCTTTTGCGGAACGGTGAAGCCGGGACAAGTCAGGTGTGGAATAGCGGCAGTGGGGGAATCAATTGTATTCGGGCAGGGAGGTGACGGACTCTCCGTTGATTGTCACATTATCCAGCTTGAGCCCCTTGACTTTGCTGAACGACACAGCCTCCGGCACTTCGTCGAGCGTCAGGTCAGAGATGCATACATCTTCGATCGGCAGGTCGTCGAAGCCTGAGATGAAGATGCCGTAGGTGCCGGCCTTGCTGGCCCGGACATCCTTGATCTCGAAATGCTTGAACGGAGTCGTGCAGCTGTGCGTCTGCGAATGATAGTCCGCGTCCAGTATGACGAGCGCCATCGAGAGCGTATCCACATCGATGTTCCGCACATGCACGTTCTCGATGTATCCGCCCCTCTCGCGGTTGCTCTTGGCATAGATTCCGTGCCTTCCGCGTACGATCTTGCAGTCTTCGACAAATATGTTTCTCACGCCGCCGGACACCTCGCTGCCGATGCAGATCGAGTTCGTAGGCGAGTCGAAGGTGCATCGGCGGATGTAGACGTTCTCGGTCGGCTGCCCCATGCGCCATCCATCCTGGTCTCGTCCTGACTTGATGGCGATGCCGTCATCACCGGTCTTGAACACGCAGTCCTCTACGAGCACGTCCGTGCACGATTCCGGGTCGAAACCGTCGTTGTTGGGGTTGTGTGAGTCGACTTTGATGCGGCGGACCGTGGCGTTGCTGCAGGCGATGAGGTGCCAGGACCAGAATGTTCCGTCCACGATCTCGGCATCTTCCAACAGAATCCTGCTGCAACCCATGAATTCGACCATGGCCGGTCGTAGCAGATGCCCCTGGCCGAAGATGCGCTCATGGACAGGCACCTGTGCCGTGCCCATGTCCCAGAGCGTGTGCTGGTCGACGTGGTCGTCCCTTTTCTTCCAGCTGGCGATGTCGAGCGAACCCTGACCGTCGATCACACCCTTGCCGGTGATTGCGATGTTGTGCACGTTGCGTGCGTAGATCATTGGGGAGTAGTTGAAGACCTCCACCCCCTCCCATCGCGTCAGGACGCATGGAAGGAAGTCCTCGCCATTGCCGCTGAATATGAGTTTCGCCCCGTCTTCGAAATGCAGGTCGACGTTGCTCTTGAGGAATATGCTTCCGCGGCAGAAGAATTCCCCACGGGGAATGATGACGTGGCCTCCGCCTTCCTGCGAGCATCGGTCGATTGCTGCATTGATGGCCTGGGCTGCATCGTTTTGCCCGTTTCCTTCCGCACCGAAATCAGTTACGAAGTAGTCCGCATCTCGGAATTCCGGCGGCACGATGCTTTTTTCAATCTCTTTCGCACCGGCCCATTCGCCGCTGTACCTGCCACAGGACACTACGACGGTCGCAAAAGCTGCGAGAAGTGGCAGAACGATCTTATGCATTTTCCTCATCCTGTCCCTGCTTCCCGGCGAGTGAAGCGGTGAATTCCTGTGCGCGGTCGTAGCCGTCACGAGGCGCATTCCACATGAGTGCGAAGATGACTGCTCCGATTGCGCCGACTACGAGGAAGGTGATGAATACCCAGTTCCAGCCGAAATGGTCGGAGATGAGTCCTACTCCGATGGCGGAGAGGGCTGAACCCACGTATCCGCAGATGCCTGTCACTCCGTTCGCAGTGGCGGAAGCTTCCTTGGTCGCCTGGTTCGCCGCACCGATGCCGATGAGCGCCTGCGGACCATAGATGCAGAATCCGCTGAGTGCCAGCACGATGGTCGAAACGACCACAGGAAGACCCGGTGCGAGGGTGAAGAGACCGAGGAACACGATCGCGCCTATCATGCAGAAGAGGCACATCCTATGGGATTTGCTCTTGAAGAACTTGTCCGAGGCCCATCCGGCGAATATGGTGCCGACGATGGCGGTAAGCTCGAATACTGCGACGGACCATGCAGCGCCGTTGATGTTCATGCCGCGGTCCTCCGTCAGGAATTTCGGCCCCCAGTCAAGTACGCCCATCCTGAGCACATAGACGAATATGTTGGCGATGGAGAGCATCCATACCCATTTGTTCTTGAATACCATGTGGCTGAGGAAGGCCTTGTGGGCTCCTTTCTTGCCTTCAGTGGCCTCCTTGCCGGTGTGCGTGCCCTCAAGCTCAGGCAGACCGACGCTCTGCGGCGTGTCTTTCAGCCCCATCAGACAGAGGATCGCTCCTCCGATGGCGACGATGGCCGGAATGAAGAAGCACCATTTCCATGCACCGTAGTGGGTCGCGTATGACATGACTCTGGCGCTCTGTTCGGCGGCTCCCAGCTCGTCCCAGCCCTTTATGCTGGCAGCCAGGTTGGCGGCGATCCTGTTCATCACGCTGCTGTCTCCGCTCATGTCCGCTCCCATGTTGGTCATGATCAGTCCGCAGACCACGACGGCAGAGAATGCGCCGATCGAGTGCGATGTGTTCCAGATGCTCATCTTGGTTGCTAACTGGCTCGGGTGAATCCACTGCGGCAGCATCCTGGCGCATGGAGGGAATCCGCATCCCTGGAAATACTGGTTGAGCACGATGGTGATGCCCATCACGAGTATGAGCATGTTCACGAACTGCGGACCCTCGTGCACACCTGTGATGAGGTAGCTGAGGTCAGCCCCGAATCCGAAGCAGAAATTGGCGGCGGCGCAAAGCAGAAGACCTATTGCCATGAATACCTTGGTGCTGACTTTTTCCACGATGAAACCGTTGATGAAGCGGCTGAATCCGTAGATCAGCGAACCGATGGCGATGATGATTCCGAAACTTGTGTTGGAGATGCCGTATTCGGCGGTCAAGCCCGGCATCGCTATGGAGAAGTTTTTCCTTACGAAATAATAGATGGAATAAACAATCATGGAGACGACGATGGTGCGCGTCTGCCAATGGTTGAACCTTTTCTGGGTCTGCTCGTCCATATATGTGGTGCTATTTTAGTCTTACGGTTCCACAAATCTGCTGGTGCTCGGTCTCCCGGGAGATTGCTTCTCCGCTTTGCTTGAACCAGTCCCATTCGATGCTGATCACGACGGAGTCGCCCAGGATGTTGTTGAGGACCGGTTTCATGTTGAATGTCGTGTAGCCTATGCCTGTTGCAAGTTTGGATGTTTCAATCTCCTCGTTTTCGAAACTTTCGCCGAAAGCGTTGTGGTGAAGTTCGAAGAAGACTGTGTCCTGCTTGCTTCTTTCAGGGTCGAAGACGAGGTCGACTGTATGTTCGGTCTCGGATTCCGGTTTGAATGTCACGAGGTATGAGATGTCGAACAGACCGGTGGTGGGGTTGAGGCCCCAGTCCTCGAACAGGCATGCGGCGTCGCTGCCGTAAACTTCAGGATCATCTATGCCTTTTGTGAGGACCTCGCGGATGTCCACTTTGGAGTAGCTCTTGATCCTCAATGTGTAGCTACCTCCGTCCTCTGATTTGTTCAGTACGTCTGCTTGGAAGAAATTTCGTTTGTTCTTCTGCCATCCGGCATCTGTTTCGTCTTCTGTCACGACGTACTTGTTCGTTCCGTTCACGATTATGGTATTGCCCTGCACTTCTCCGAAGAAGCTGGCGTTGGTGAAGAGGGCTCCGCTGTTCTTTTCGCAGGATACGAGGCAGACAGCTGCCAGGACTGCAATCAATTTCAAGAATCTGTTCATTTTTCTGTATGCTTTTATTTCTTTTTGCTTGTGGGGTGACAAAGTATCTGGATGTCCACACCATCGATTTTCAAGCCTCTGAAACGGTGCTTCTTCAGCCTTGACTCGACAAGTTTGGTGAAATCTTCGTCGACAAGGTCCTTGTACTTGTTGTTGACTGTGTCGTAGACGTGAATGTGGCTGAATGTGTTCACGTCGAAATACATCTTGTTGTTGGAGCTCATCCGGTGCTGGTAGATGCCCAGACCGGCAAGCTGGCTCAATGTATTGTAGACAGAGGCCACCGTGACTTCGCAACCTTTCTCCGCGAGTTTTTCGCAGACCATGTCGGCGCTTGCGTGACCGAGCTCCAGCATGGCTTCGTGTATGGCGAGCCGCTGTTCAGTGGTCTTCATTTTCTTGTTGCGCAACTGTCTCTTGAAGAGGTCCATCTGCGCTTCGAAGGCGCCGTTTTCCATATGGCTTGTAATTATAATTTGTCAAAGGTAGGAAAAAATCCTCTCATTTAGTATATTTGCGAGTTACGAATCGATGACTATGGAAAGAATCAGATGTCTGATAATCGGTGGAGGTCCTGCGGGTTATACTGCGGCGATCTACGCATCACGTGCCGCTCTCTCTCCTGTTCTTTATGAAGGGATGGAACCCGGTGGACAGTTGATGACCACCACGGTCATCGAGAATTATCCCGGATTCGCCGGAGGCGTGGATGCTTTCCGCTTGATGGACGGAATGCGTGCGCAGGCTGCAGGCTGCGGAGCTGACATCCGCCGTGGCGTGGTCTCTTCTGTGGATTTCTCCAGCCGCCCATTCAGACTGGCGCTGGCCGACGGTACGGAGATCGAAGCGCAGACCGTGATCGTGGCGACCGGTGCTACGGCAAAGTATCTTGGACTTCCGTCCGAAACTGCTTACCGCGGCAAGGGCGTTTCCGCCTGCGCCACTTGTGACGGCTTTTTCTATCGTAAGAAGGACGTTGCCGTCGTGGGAGGTGGCGATACGGCATGTCAGGAGGCGCTCTACCTTGCAGGCTTGTGCCGTAAAGTTTACATGATAGTCCGCAGGGATGTCCTCAGGGCTTCCGAGGCCATGCAGGAAAAGGTCCGCAATGCTGCCAATATCGAGCTGCTGTGGAACTGTACGACCGAGGAGGTGCTCGGTGACGGCGAGGCCGTGACAGGAGCAAGGCTCGTCCGCAAGGATGGTACTGTTTTTGAAATATCAGTCAGCGGCTTTTTCGTTGCGGTGGGACATCAGCCTCAGTCAGCACTTTTCAGCCCATGGCTCAAGACAGATGAGTCCGGTTATATCCTGACTTACGGCAATTCTTCTGCGACCAGTGTGGAAGGTGTTTTTGCCGCAGGGGATGTGCAGGACCCGATATACAGGCAGGCAGTGACTGCCGCCGCATCAGGCTGCAAGGCGGCTCTGGATGCGGAGCGTTTCCTGCTTAAAGTAAATGAATGACAAGTTTTATGAGATATTTTAGACTTTTGATCGCAGCGGTGGCAGTCCTTGCCGCTTCCGTATCTTGCAAATCCGAATACCAGCTCCTGCTGGATGGAAATGATGAAGACGCCAAGTACGAGATGGCGTTCGAGCTGTTCAACCAGGGCAAGTTCTCCAAGGCCGCCCAGTTGTTCGAGAGTCTTTCCGTGGCCACCAGCGGCACGGACAGGGACGATACGGTCCAGTACTACTGGGGATTGAGCAACTACAGATTCAAGGATTTCTACACTGCTGAAACCAATTTCAAGGACTTTGTCGAGAAGTTCCCGCGCAGTCCGTTCTCCGAGAACGCGAGTTTCCTCCGCGTGGACTGCCTCTACAAGTCTTCGTTGAGGTACGAGCTGGATCAGGCTCCGTCCGTGGCCACCATCACCGCCATCGGCGAATATCTGACCAACTATCCCCAGACAGACCATCTGGATGTCTGCCAGAGTATGCTCGACGACCTCTCCGAACGCCTGGACAAGAAAGCGTATGAGGCCGCGAAGCTGTACTACAAGATGGAAGACTACCAGGCGGCCAGGGTGGCGCTCAAGAATGTCCTGAAGGACGATGCGGACAACATCTACCGTGAGGATGTGCTCTATTATGCGGCCATGGCATCCTACAAGTATGCCCAGCTCAGCTACGCCGAGAAGCAGAAGGAGCGTTATCTCGTGTTCGTTGATGATTATCTGAATTTCATCGGGGAATATCCTGAGTCTGCATATCGCCGCGAGATGGATACTCTTTACAAGAGGGCGCAGAAGGCTCTCGGCAAGTATGCCGGACCGGAAGATGACTTGGACGACAAGACCTCTGACAAGGAGTTCGAGAAAGAGCGTAAGCAGATGCAGCAGGAGAAGGCGGACAAAGAATGAAAAATTTTGAAACTTCTGCGTCTCCGCAGCTTGTATAGTAATTGAAAACAAGAAAACATAGATATGGAAAACGACGTAAAGAAAATTCCTACAAACACCATTACAAGGGACACCAAGGACCTTGCAGCACCTACGGGCAACCTTTATGAGTCAGTTGTAGTCCTCTACAAGAGGGCCAACCAGATAGCTCTCGCAGAGAAGAAGGAACTCAACAAGAGACTTGAGGACTTCAAGAGCGAGCGCGACACTATGGAGGAGATCTACGAGAACAAGGAGCAGATCGAAATCTCCAAGCATTATGAGAAACGTCCTAAGCCGGATCTCGTAGCAATCTCCGAGTTCCAGAACGACGAGCTCTATTACAGAAGAGCGAAAAAGGAGAACGAATAGCAGTTTATGCTGAGGGCACTTCACGTCCGCAACTATGTATTGATAGACTCTCTGGATATCTCTTTTCCAGAGGGTCTGATCATTATTACCGGGCAGACAGGAGCCGGCAAGTCCATACTTCTGGGCGCCTTGTCCCTGTTGACCGGAGCCAAGGCCGATGCTTCCGTCATATCGGAGGGGGCTGACAGTTGCGTCGTGGAGGCGGAGTTTGATGCTCCGGCGGCCGGAATCAAGGACATACTGGATGAGAATGATGTGGAATGGGATGACTCCTGCCTGCTTGTACGCAGGGTCGTGCATGGCTCCGGACGGTCCCGCTCGTTCATCAACGACTGTCCTGTGCCGGTTGCGGTCCTGGCGTCCATCGCTTCGCATCTGGTGGACATCCATTCGCAGCATCAGAGCCTGATGCTGTCCGACAGTGCATTCCAGCTTTCTGTCTTGGACCTGTTCGCGGGGAATGCCGGGCTTCTGGAGAAAAGCGGGGCTCTTTGGAAGCAGCTCAATGCGTTGAAGGCCGAGTTGCGTGAATCCCGCTCTAAACTTGCCGGTTTGCAGCAGGAACGCGAGTTCAACGAATCGAGATATCAGCGTCTGGCCGATGCCAGCCTCAGGGACGGCGAACTCGAAGAACTCGAGGCCGAGCAGCGCAAGCTCGCGAATGCGGCCGAGATCAAGGAGACTCTTTCCGCTGCCGGCGAATTGCTGGAACCGACATCTGACGATTGCCGTAGCGTTTCGTCTGTTATCAAGGAAGCCGGCCGGCTCCTCGAGAAGATATCTTCATTCGTGCCGGAGACTGAAGGACTCGCCGCACGGCTGGATTCGGTGAGAATAGAGCTTGATGATGCGGTGTCGGAACTTGACGACCTTAACTCCTCGGTGGAGGTGTCACAGGACAGGCTCCAGGAAGTCGAGGACAGGATGGCGTTGATCTACGGTCTGCTGCAGAAATATGGCTGCTCCACTGTCCAGGACTTGATCGCGCAGAGAGATGCGCTTTCCGAACTGCTCTTCGACTCGGGCAATATTGAGTACCGCATTGACGAGCTGGAGCGCGAAATCAAGGGCGCAGAGAAAGCTTTCTCTGCGGTATGTGCCGATCTCAGAGAAAGAAGAAAGAATGCTTCCGGTCCGCTTGCTGCCCAGATAGAGAGTCAGCTTCATTTCCTTGAGCTGGACAGGGCATCCTTTGCTGTCGAGGTACGGGATACTTCGATGTCCCAGAATGGCGCAGATGCGGTCACGTTCATGTTCTCGTCCAACGGACGCTCTGCCGCACCGGTTGCGGATTGCGCCTCAGGAGGCGAGCTTTCACGCATCATGCTGTGCCTCAAGGCGGTGATGGCACGGTTCAAGAAGATGCCTACAATGATCTTCGACGAAATCGATACAGGAGTCTCCGGAAGTGTGGCGGACAAGATGGGCTCTATGATCTGTACGATGGGGGAGGATATGCAGGTGCTCGCCATCACACACCTTCCGCAGGTGGCGGCCAAGGGCCTTGCCCACTTCCTCGTTTCCAAGACAGGTGAGGGACGTGCCGTGTCATCCATCAAAAAACTCTCCCCGGAAGAGAGAGTTTTCGAAATTGCCCGTATGCTCAGCGGAGCCACAGTCACAGAGGAAGCAGTGGCCAATGCCAGAAGATTGCTGGCCTAGTTTGTGAGCACGATAGAATAATCCTGATTGTACAGCACCCTTCTGATGCCATGGTTCACGTATCCATGGTTCCATTCGTCGTCCGTTTCCAGCAGGAAGTCGGACTGCAGCCCGCGGAATTTTCGGATTTCCAGGCGTCCCAGCCTGTCTGTCATGTTTTCTGCAGTAGCGAAATTCCGGATGAAGTAGTACGCGGCGTCATAACCCTGATATGCGAACGGTGTCGGCTCCGTGCCGAACAGCGCGCGGTATGCCATCAGGAAATTCTTGGTCCTGCCGTTGTTGTAATCGATGAAATAAGAGCAGCTGATGTGTGCATTGACGTCGTGGAGGTGCTCAGGCTCGATCGTCTCGTAGTTCTTGATCTTGGACGGGGCGTACAGCACTACGTCCAGATCCCTGTATCTCATGAGGTTGAGATTCCTGAGTGCATCGTTGACAAATGCTTCGTTGTCGGATGCTATCACGGCTCTGTTGACGCCGTTGTTGGTGAACATTCCCTGGATCTTGCCGGCGGCCGAACTGCTCTCGAGTATTCCGTATGTGAAAACTGAGTACTCGAATGAAAGCTCGGAACCGTTTATTGCCGAGATGAACGGATGCTCTTTCGCACCTTTTTCCGTAATCACCAGGACCTTGTCACCTGCGGAGTAATCTTCCGCTATCCAATCGATGATGTCCTTGTATTGCGCATCCACAGGACTAGGAGCGTGGATGAAATTGCTGTGGGAAGCTGCAAGATTCACCGCCTTCGGGTCTAGAGGGGAGATGACCGGCGTGTCGGAGCCGCATATCTGCAGTACCTGCTCGAGATTCTCAGGGGAGACCGGTCCGATCACCATGTCGAATCCTTCCAGCTTTTCGGATGTGAGGCTGATTGCCGGATCTTTGATGTCGATTGTGGTGATGTCACTCTTGATGCCCGTTTCTGCAAGGTCTTTCGCCGCCAGGAGAATGCCGCTGTAGAGGTCGAGGGCCGATGAGTTGCCATTTGCTTTGGCATTGAGCGGAAGAAGTACCCCCAATTTGACGACAGACATCTGGCTCTTCTTGTTGAAGAGACTGCGAAGACGGTTCCCGGCCTCCCTGGCAAGATTGTCCAGAGTCTCTATGCCGGACTGGATGGCCTGTTCGATGGTATTCTGTGGCTCTTCTTGAGGCTGTGCTGCTGGCTGCTCTTCCTGGACCGCTGCTTTTGCAGGCTCTTCCTTGGATTGCGGGGCGGCTGGGGTCGCAGCCTCGGCTGGAGCTGTTGCGGATACCTCTGCGTCGGAGGATACCTTCACTTTTTCAGGATGGACAGGTATCCTTATGATCTGCCTGCGAAGAATCTTGTCCGCCTTCATGCCGTTGAATGCCATCAGCACCTCTTTTGAGATGTTGAACTTCTTGGCTATCGCATCCATGGTCTCGTACCATTGAGCTGTGTACTCGATGTAGTCCTTGCCTGTCTCAGGCTCATTCTGGACTGCAGCTTGCCGGGTAGTCTCTTTCTCGACGGTCTTTTCGACAGCCGGAGTCTCCTTGACCGGGATCAGCAGGGCCTGGCCCACTTTGAGTCCTCCGCCCTGGAGGTCGATGGTCGGGTTTGAGTCTATGAGGTCCTGGTAGGTGACTTCGTATGCCTTGCAGATGGAGAACAGGGTCTGGCGTGCGACGACGATGTGCGAATAGTACATCTGACCGCCGACATTGACCTTTGTGCTTGAAATGGTCACCGGAGTATTCTCGTAATGCTGTGCCTGGATGTTACCTGAAACGAGCAGGCAAACTGCCGCCAGGATCAATGTGCTTCTGTGTCTCATAATGATCGGGCAAATTCAATCAGGTTGTCGCAATATCTGGACCAGGACAACCTCTCTTTTTCGCTGCGGATGCAGGTGATGCACCGCTCTCTGATGCTGTCATCGGAGAAATAACGTTTGATCTCCTCCAGGATGCATTCTGGTGTGGCGTGCTCTGCGAGCAGACCCGTCCCACGTTCTCCGATGGTTTCAGTAAGTCCTCCGACGGCCGTCACGATCATCGGAGTCTCGAAGTGGTAGGATATGGAACTGATTCCGCTCTGGGTGGCACTTCTGTACGGCAGGACCGTCAGGTCTGCTGCCGAGAAGAATTTCTTGACTTCCGAATCCCTTATGTATTCGGGGATGACCTTGATCCTTTCGTTGTGAGGGATCTCGTCGATGATTCTTTGGTAAGGCTCGAAGGACCCGTACGGCTCTCCTGCGATGATCAGCTGATACTCGTCCCCAAGCGACTTGAAGGCCTCGAGAAGAATGTCGAGGCCCTTGTACTTCCTGATAAGGCCGAAGAACAGGATGTTTTTCTTGCCGCTTTCAAGGCCGAGCAGCTTTTCCGCTTCTTCGCGTGGAAGTTTTTCTCCGAAATGTGAATACAGCGGGTGCTGCTGGATGGTGTAGACGGCGTCTTTCTTTATGTCAAGCAGGTCGTTGGCGACCTCCTGGCACATCGTGACGCAGCCGCTCGCTCCGGACAGGAAATACTTGGACAACGGACGGTCGAAGAAATGCGGCTCGTGCGGAATCATGTTGTCGATGATCTCGATGACCTTGCATGACTTCTTCATGTGCCTTGCCACGTATCCGAGAGAGGGCGCGAAATAAGACATCCAGTAGCGCATGATCAGGATGTCCGGCTTCCATTTCTTCAGGGCCTTGACCGTGGAGATGTAGGTAAAAGGATTAGCCGTATCCAGCAGAGCCTCTGACTCTACGGGTACGGCTTCATCATCCTTTGTCACATATTGTGTCTTTCCCGGGAAGAGGAAGTCAGGATACTGTCTGGTGAAGTTGAACGCCTTGACAGTGTGCTTTTTGCTCAGTTCCTGGAACAAGCATCCGTTGAACTGGGCCAATCCTCCTCTGAAAGGATAAAAACACGATAGGATTGCAATTCTCAATAGTCTCTGTTATTTCTCTGACTTGGCCTTCTCCTTGACGTACTCTTCGTTGAGACCGTCGATGATGGCCTGGGTGATGTCGAGCTCCGGCTTGCCTGTGACGATAGGTGCAGGAAGGATGTCGCCCTGGGTGGTGAGCACCATGGCGAAGCCCTGCTCCTCTGCATATTTGTCTACGAAGGTCTTGATTGCGTCTGCGATCTGGTTCATCATCACAGCCTGCTCCTCGTTGATCTCCTGCTGCTTCTGGGCTGCATAGTTCTGGAAATCATTCTGCTGCTGCTGGAGCTTCTGGCCCTGAGCCTCGGCTACGCTGCGGGTGAGGAGACCCTTGTCGATCTTGTCCTGGAAAGAGTTGACATCCTTCTGGAGTTTGTTTCCCTTGCGGTTGACTTCCTCGCTGATGCTGTTGATCTTGGTCTCTACAACGCTTCTGAGATCGTTGGCCATGTCATATTCCTGAGATACGGTGTCGAGGTTGAAGAATACGATAGCACCTTTCTGGGATGTGGCCTCATTTTCCTGAGCGGTAGCCTGAGCGCCTGTGTTGTTGCAGGAAATTGCGAAGACAGCAGCGCTTGCGATAGCTGCGATGCTGAGGATTGAAGTGATTTTTTTCATGTGTTGTTATTTATTATTTATTGTCTGCTTTGTGCAATTCGCAAAGGTAATCAAAAATTCTTGATCTTTGAAAGATACGATGCAATTGTTTGTTCGAGACCGAGATACAAGGCGTCGCATATGACTGCGTGGCCGATCGAGACTTCGTCGGTCCATGGGATTGTCTTGATGAAATACCCCAGATTGTCAAGGTTCAGGTCGTGCCCTGCATTCAGACCAAGTCCGCATTCCCGTGCGGCGATGGCGGCATCGACGTAAGGCTTGATGGCTTTCTCCGGGTCCTCCGGAAAGTTCTCGGCATAGGCAGCGGTGTACAGTTCGACCCTGTCGGCTCCGCAATCCTTGGCACCGCGTACCATCTCCGGTGTCGGATCGACGAAAATCGATGCCCTTATCCCCTTGTCCCTGAACGTCTTGCAGATCTCTGTCAGGAATTCCTTGTTGGCGATGGTGTCCCATCCGGCGTTGGATGTGATGGCATCATGCGCATCCGGCACCAGTGTCACCTGGTCCGGCTTCACCTCGCATACAAGGTCGATGAATTGAGGTATCGGGTTGCCTTCGATGTTGAATTCCGTGCTGATTGTCGGCCGGATGGTGCGTACGTCGCTGTACCTGATGTGACGCTGGTCCGGCCTTGGATGCACTGTGATCCCTTCCGCCCCGAAGCGTTCGCAGTCCAGCGCGGCCTTTGCCACATCCGGCATGTTGCCTCCGCGTGCGTTGCGGATTGTGGCTATCTTGTTTATGTTGATACTCAGTCTTGTCATAATCACAAAAGTAGACAATAATTGATAAAGTGATAGCGGTTTGTCCCAATTATTGACTATTTTTGAAAACAAATCAAAAATGAGACAGATGAAACTTGCCATATATGTCCCGAAAGAGCAGCACATGGCCGACAGACGCTACGTCGACATGGTCTCCTCCTTGTCGGGGATGGAGATCAACCGCGTTTCGGGAGTGGAACAGATAGAGCCCGGTACCGACATGCTGCTCAGTGTCGGAGGTGACGGCACCTATCTGACTGCAGCCGATATGGCGGCATGTTCGGGAATCCCGATCCTGGGGGTGAACTTCGGCCGCCTTGGTTTCTTGTCCGACTGCCGTCCCGAGGATGTCCCGGCGGCACTGGCGAACGGAAAATACACCATCGAAGACCGCCAGATGCTGTCCGCTTCAGTGGATGGCGGCGAGCCTCATTTCGCGCTCAACGAAGTGGCTGCGAGCCGCGTGGGGCCGGCCATGCTCGGCGTGGATGTATCCGTCGACGGTGAGCCGCTGCCGACTTATTGGGCCGATGGTCTGCTGGTGGCCACGAGCTCAGGTTCGACCGCATATTCGCTGAGTGTCGGCGGTCCGATATGCATGCCAGATTCCAAGGTGCTCATCATTTCGCCGGTCGCTCCGCACAACCTCAACGTGCGCCCGCTGATCGTGCCGTCGTCGTCCGAATTGCGGCTCTCGTTCCGCTCCAGGGACGAAAAACTTATGTTGAGCTGGGACAACCGCAACGTGCAGATCGGCCGCGATTCGCAGATCGCCATCTCGTTGGCACAGTTTTCGCTGAAAAGAGTCAGGCTGTCGTCCGACAGCTTCATCGGCGCACTGAAGAGCAAGCTTTTCTGGGGCGAAGATGTCCGGAATGGAAGAGAATGAAAGCAATATGGATAAATTGATTCCAACCCACGTGTCCATCATCATGGACGGAAACGGCCGATGGGCCAAGGAAAGGTCGATGGAGCGCGTGTGCGGCCATCTTGAAGGAGTCAGGAGCGTCCGCGCCTGCGCCGAGGAGGCGGTTCGGCAGGGGGTCAGATACCTGTCCCTGTTCGCGTTCTCGGAGGAAAACTGGGGACGTCCGCAGGAAGAGGTGGATGCGCTGATGAAGTTGATGATGAAATCCGTCAAGGAAGAAGTCGCGACGTTGATGGACAATGATGTGCGATTCGTTGTGCTCGGCAACCGCAGCCGTCTTTCCTCCGCATTGAACCTGGCTATCGACGGGCTGGAGAAGATGACGGCCGGCAACAAGGCGATGACCATGATCGTGTTCTTGAGCTACAGCGGCAAGTGGGATATCTTCCAGGCCGCGGCCAAGATGGCGCGTGCCATGCAGGAGAACCCTGATGCGGAGATGGAGATCGGTGATTTCGACCAGTATCTCGTGACTGCCGGATATCCTGATCCCGACCTGATAATCCGCACGTCGGGCGAGAAGCGCCTGAGCAACTACCTGCTGTGGCAGGGTGCCTATTCGGAGTTCCTCTTTGTCGACAAGCTCTGGCCTGATTTCAGGGAGGCGGATTTCCGCGCTGCGCTCGATGAATTCGCCAAGAGGGACAGACGCTATGGAAAAGTCAAATAATTGTTTATATTTGCAAAATTGTTTAGACTATATTTTTTTTGATGAAGAGCATACGGACCCTTGTATTCTGCATTTTGATGATGCTGCCGATCGTTTCGGTGGCACAGAATGCGTACGAGGTAGATTATAACCGTCCTCAGACCTTCTATCTCGGAGGTGTGACAGTCGAGGGCAACCATTACTTCAACGAACAGCAGATAGTACAGCTTTCGGGCCTTCAGGAAGGCTCCGAGGTCACTATCCCGAGCGAGGCGTTGTCCTCCATCATCACCCGTCTCTGGGCCAACAAGTTCTTCGAAGATGTAGCCCTTGAGATCGACCATTTCAGCGAGAAGCGTGACAGCGTCTACCTCAAGATCATCATCGAGGAGCGTCCGCGCGTGTCCAGGTGGACATTCACCGGCATCAAGAAGGGCGACCAGAAAGAGCTTATGGACCGCCTCCACCTCCGCAGAGGTGGTGAATTCTCAGATTACGTATCCGAGGCTTCCACCGGTATCATAAAGAAGTATTACGCCGAGAAGGGCTTCCTCCAGACAGATGTCAACATCGAGGTGCAGGAGGATACCGTGATCAACAATGCAATCCGGGTGAACTTCGACGTGAACAAGGGTGACAGGATCAAGATCAAGACCATCAATTTCGAGGGCAACGAGGACGTGACTGACTTCAAGCTCGAGAAGGCGATGAAGAAGACCAATTCGGCCAAGTTCTACAACTTCTTCAGCACCAAGAAGTTCAACGAGAAGGAGTACGCCAACGACAAGAAGAGCCTTGTGAGCGCTTTCAACGAGGCTGGTTTCCGCGATGCCCGCATCCTCAAGGATTCCATCTATTATGTGGAGCCGAACAGGCTCGGCATCGATTTCGTGGTCGACCAGGGCAAGAAATATTACTTCAGGGATATCGACTGGACAGGAAACTCCGTCTATTCCACCGATGTCCTCAACGAGATACTCGCTATCCAGAAAGGAGATCCGTATGATGTGGTCACCATGGAAAAACGACTCCACGGCGGTGGCAAGCAGTCGGATTACGACATCTCCAAACTATATCGAGACAACGGATATCTGTTCTTCAACGTCACTCCGGTGGAGATGAATATCCAGAATGATTCCGTTGATGTCGAGCTCCGTATATCCGAAGGAAAACAGGCAACTCTCAACAACATCATCATCAACGGCAACGATCTCACGAACGAGAGGGTAGTACGCCGTCAGGTGTTCACCCGCCCGGGTTACCTTTTCTCACAGTCTGATTTTGAGCGTTCCATCCGTGAAATCGCTTCTCTAGGCCAGTTCGACCCAGAGGCCATCATGGATGGCGCGAAAGGATATTCCATCATCCCTAACCAGCTGAACAACACGGTCGATGTCGTCTACAACGTCACTGAGAAGCCGTCCAGCCAGCTCGAGCTTTCCGGTGGTTGGGGAGGACGTACTTTCGTTGCAACGGTCGGTGTGAGCTTCAACAACTTCTCCACAAGGAGGATGTTCGACAAGCATGCATGGCGTCCTGTGCCTCTTGGAGATGCGCAGAACCTGGCCTTCCGCTTCCAGACGAACGGAACGTACTACACTGCGCTGACGGCCAGTTTCACAGAGCCTTGGCTCTTCGGCAAGAAGCCGACGTCGCTCAATCTCTCCGCATATTATACCAGGCAGACCGACTCCTATCTGGCTCTCAACATCTTGAGCCACGACAGGATGATGGAGATCTACGGATTCGCAGGATCCCTCGGAAAGCGTCTGAAATGGCCTGACAGCTATTTCGTGCTTTACAACGGTCTCAGCTGGCAGTCATACAAACTTACCAACTGGTATTCCAACTACTTCATCTTCGATGATGGTCTGGCTCACAACCTGAGTTATTCCCTGTCCCTGTCCAGAACGTCATACGACCAGCAGCTATATCCTCGAAAAGGATCCGAGTTCTCACTGTCGCTGCAGCTTACTCCTCCGTTCTCCCTCTTGAGAAAGAACGACTGGGGCAACATAGGGGAAGACGGCAGGCCGGCCAAGGTCGACAGTCCTCGAGACATCGACTACAACAGGTGGAGCTCCGAGAGCCGCTACAAGTGGATAGAGTATCATAAATGGAAATTCAACGGAGCCGTTTATACCAACCTCATCGGTGACCTCGTCCTGATGACCAGGGCCCAGGTCGGATATCTCGGTTATTACAACAGGAATTGGGGATATTCTCCATTCGAAGGCTTCCTCGTTGGAGGTGACGGTATGTCCGGATACAGCACATACGGATCGGAGATTATCGCACTCAGAGGATATGAGAACTATTCCCTCACTCCGTATCAACCATCAAACTACAATTCCAACGGCTATGCTTATGCCGGAAATGTATATGACAAGTTCACTGTCGAACTTCGCTACCCTGTGATTCTTCAACCTCAGTCCACGATTTATGCGCTGGTATTCCTCGAAGGAGGAAACTGCTGGGCTGACATCAAGAATTTCAACCCTCTCCAGATCAAGCGCTCTGCAGGTGTCGGTGTCAGGATATTCCTTCCTATGGTCGGTCTTCTCGGAGTCGACTGGGGTTATGGATTCGATGACCCTACCAACGGCGGCAGCCAGTTCCATTTCGTAATCGGTCAACAGTTCTAGAATTAATAATTAAACATTCACTAATATGAAAAAGATCATTTTGTTCGCCGCTATGGCATTTGTGACCGTCGCAGGTTACGCTCAGCCTAAATTCGCTCACGTCAACTTCTCCGAGCTCGTACAGCTCATGCCTGAGGCTGATGAAGCAAGAGCTACCATGGCTGCTTCTCAGAAAGAGGCTTCAGAGACTTTCCAGTCCATGTATGAGGAATATCAGTCAAAGATGCAGCAGTATCAGCAGAAGTCCGCTACCTGGACTCCAGCTATCAAGGAAAGCAAGGAGAAGGAGCTCGTGGATATCCAGCAGAGACTCGAAGAGTTCAACCAGACCATCCAGCAGGAGCTTCAGCAGCAGCAGCAGCAGCTCATGGCGCCTATCTATCAGAAGGCTCAGGAGACTGTCAACAAGCTTGCAAAGGACGGAAACTACATCTATGTCATCGATCTGACTTCAGTGCTCTATCTTGATCCGGCACAGAGCATCGACCTTACTCCAGCAGCAAGGAAGGCTCTCGCAATTCCGGACAGCAGGACTCTCGAGAGCCTCCAGGCAGAGCTCCAGGCTCAGGCAGAGGCCGAGGCTGCAGCAGCGCAGAAGTAAGTTTTACATAAATATCTAAAATGCAACATAAAGTAATAGAGACTAGGGATGTTGTAATTAGATTTGCAGGAGATTCGGGCGACGGCATGCAGCTGACCGGATCTCTTTTTGCTGATATGTCCGCCATTTACGGAAACGGACTATCCACTTTCCCGGACTATCCGGCAGAGATCAGAGCCCCTCACGGAACCGTGTCCGGCGTCTCCGGATTCCAGGTGCATATCGGCAGCGAAACCGTTACGACTCCGGGGGATTATTGCGACCTGCTGGTGGCGATGAATCCTGCGGCATTGAAGGCCAATGCCAGATGGTGCAAGCGCACCGCGATGATTCTTGTCGATGAAGATGCGTTCGATGAGGCTGGTATGAAGAAAGCCGGTTTCGTGACCGACAATCCTTTCACCGAACTCGCAATAGATGACAGAGCCATCATAGTCGCTCCGATCTCCACACTCACGAAAGAGAGCTTGAAGGACAGCGGAATGGACAACAAGGCTGTCCTCAAGTGCAAGAACATGTTCACCCTCGGCATGGCCTGCTATATCTTCAGCCGCCCTCTCGAGTATATATTCCAGTATCTTGAGAAGAAGTTTGCCAAGAAACATCCGGAAGTCATCGAACCGAACAAGAAGGTCCTGAATGACGGTTTCAACTATGCCGCCAACATACAAGCAATCCCGGATACATACACAATAGAGCCGGTACACGACATGCCGAAGGGCACCTACCGCAACATAACCGGCAACCAGGCTGTCGCCTGGGGACTTCTCGCAGCATCCGAGAAGTCCGGTCTGCCGCTATTCTGCGGCTCTTATCCGATCACGCCAGCAACCGCCATCCTCGAAGAGCTCGCGCTCCACAAGAGCCTCGGCGCCAAGACTTTGCAGGCTGAGGATGAAATCGCCGGCATCTGTACGGCCATCGGTGCCGCGTATGCAGGCAACCTTGCAGTCACTACAACTTCCGGCCCTGGCCTCTCTCTCAAATCAGAGGCATTGGGACTTGCCGTGATGACCGAGCTGCCTCTTGTCATCGTGGATGTACAGCGCGGCGGCCCTTCCACCGGTCTTCCTACCAAGACTGAGCAGACTGACCTGAACCAGGCCCTTTATGGAAGAAACGGCGAATGTCCTATGCCGGTCGTGGCGGCTCATTCACCTGCACATTGCTTCGATGCCGCATTCACGGCCGCGAAGATCGCTCTCGAGCACATGACTCCTGTCATCCTGCTTTCCGAAGGCTTCCTGGGCAACGGCTCCGAGCCGTGGCTCATCCCGTCCATGGCGGATTACCCTGAAATCAAACCACCATTCGTCAAAGGACTGATGAAGGAGGGACAGAAGTATTATCCTTTCCAGAGAGATCCTGAGACTATGGTCAGGCGATGGGCTGTACCTGGCCAGAAAGGCCTTGAACATCGTGTCGGAGGTCTTGAGAAGAACCATGAGGGCGTTCTTTCCACCAACCCGGAGAACCACGCCATGATGGTCCGTGAACGCGCCGGGAAGGTTGCGAAAGTTGCGGCCGACATTCCTGCGCTCAAGGTCGACGGTGCGTCTTCCGGCCGTATCCTCGTGGTCGGCTGGGGTGGTACCTACGGCCATCTCTCCACCGCCGTACACGCACTGAAGGAGGAAGGAATCGAAGTGTCATACACTCATTTCGATTTCATCAATCCTCTCCCGTCCAATACGGCCGAGGTCTTCGCATCGTTTGAGAAGATCCTCGTATGCGAGCTCAACAGCGGCCAGTTCGCCAACTACCTGCGAACTGAATTCCCTGAGTTCAAGTTCTTGAAGTTCAACAAGGTGCAAGGCCAGCCTTTCCTCGTCAACGAGATAATGGAAGCCGTCAAAAGTGAGTTGTAGTTATGGCAAATCTAACATTCAAGGATTTCAAGAGCGACCAGGAAGTCCGCTGGTGTCCGGGTTGCGGTGACCATGCCGTGCTGGCCGCACTCCAGAAGGCCCTGCCTAAAGTGAGCCAGGCGCTCGGTTATGAGAAAGAGAGATACGTGGTAGTGTCCGGTATCGGATGCTCGTCACGTCTTCCATATTACATGGATACTTACGGATTCCACAGTATCCATGGACGTGCCACTGCCATCAGCACCGGCATCAAGGTCGCGAATCCGACCTTGACCGTATGGCAGGCCTGCGGCGACGGTGATGCCCTCGCAATCGGAGGAAACCACTTCATCCACGCTATCCGCAGGAACATAGACATCAACATCATGCTGTTCAATAACCAGATCTACGGTCTGACCAAGGGACAGTATTCGCCGACTTCCAAGTTCGGCGCGATCACCAAGACATCGCCATACGGTACTGTTGAGCATCCTTTCGAGCCTGGTTCGCTGGTGCTGGGTGCCAAGGGTACGTTCTTCGCGCGCAGCCTCGATGTCGAGCTGAAACTCAATGAGGACATAATGACCGCGGCGGCGCTGCATGACGGCTGCTCCGTGATGGAGTTCCTTACCAACTGCGTGATCTTCAACGATGGAGCGCACAAGAACCTTTCTGATCCTGCAGTCAGGGCCGATCATACCATCGTGCTCCGCCAGGGTGAGAAGATGGTGTTCGGCGCCAACAAGGACAAGGGACTCATATACGACGGCAAGAAACTCCGCGTAATCCACATCGGCGAAGGCGGTTTTACGCTTGACGATGTCCTCGTCCACGACGCCCATGCAAACAATATCGGTATCCAGATGGCCCTTGCAGATATGAAGGGACCGGATTATCCTGTGGCTCTCGGCGTCATCCGCGATGTCGCCGACGTGACATACGACGACGGCGTCAGGGACCAGGTGAAGGATGTGATGCGCAAGTCGAGCATCCACTCCGTCGACGAACTGCTTCACAGCGGGTCCACATGGGAAATCAAATGACACTTAGTGTATAACCTAATAATTTCTGTTGTTATGAAGACAAGCGAAATCATGGCCAAGCTTCAGGCCAAGTACCCTGGAGAGAACGAATATCTCCAGGCCGTACAGGAAGTGTTGGAATCAATCGAGGATGTTTACAACCAGCATCCTGAGTTTGAGAAGGCTAAGATTGTGGAGAGGATGGTCGAACCGGACCGCATCTTCACGTTCCGCGTGACATGGGTTGACGACAAGGGAGAGGTCCAGACCAATCTCGGCTATCGCATCCAGTTCAACAGCGCCATCGGTCCTTACAAGGGCGGATTGCGTTTCCACAAGGCGGTGACCCCGTCAATGCTGAAATTCCTCGGTTTCGAGCAGACTTTCAAGAATGCTCTCACCACTCTTCCTATGGGCGGTGCCAAGGGAGGCTCTGATTTCGATCCGGTTGGCAAGTCAAATGACGAGATCATGCGCTTCTGCCAGGCCTTCATGCAGGAACTCTGGCAGTGCATCGGCCCTGACCAGGATATCCCGGCAGGTGATGTAGGCGTCGGAGGCCGTGAGATAGGCTATCTCTATGGACAGTACAAGAAGCTTGCACGTGAATACAATACAGGTGTCCTTACAGGCAAGGGCGCGACATGGGGTGGCTCCATCCTTCGTCCGGAGGCAACAGGATTCGGTGCTCTGTACTTCACCCAGCACCTCCTCCACAAGGCTGGCAAGGACATTGTCGGCAAGAAGGTCGCCATCTCCGGCTTCGGCAACGTTGCTTGGGGTGCCTGCACCAAGGCTACCCAGCTCGGAGCGAAGGTCGTCGCCATCTCAGGTCCTGACGGAGTCTGCATGATTCCTGACGGAATCGATGAGGAGATGATTGCCTATATGCTCGTGATGCGTGCTTCCAACCGCAACAAGGTCGAGGATATGGCCACCAAGTTCCCTGGCAAGGCTCAGTTCGTGGCAGGCAAGAAGGCTTGGAGCGTACCTTGCGACATCGCACTCCCTTGCGCTTTCCAGAACGAACTGTCAGAGGACGATGCCAAGGAACTCAAGGCGAACGGCTGCTGGTGCTGCTGCGAGGTGTCCAACATGGGATGCCAGCCGGGTGCCATCCATTTCTTCCAGAACAACGGTATGCTCTTTGCCCCAGGCAAGGCTGTGAATGCCGGTGGCGTGGCCACTTCAGGTCTTGAGATGACCCAGAACGCCAGCCACATCAGCTGGAGCGCCCAGGAGGTCGACGACAAGCTTCATTTCATCATGGAGAGCATCCATGCGCAGTGCGTCAAGTACGGCACACAGCCGGACGGCCACGTGGATTACGTCAAGGGTGCCAACATCGCCGGCTTCATGAAGGTTGCTACAGCGATGCTCGAGCAGGGAATCATCTAGCATGGAATTCATAGACGTCATAAATGCGAGGCACAGCGTACGCCGTTACGCTGAGACTCCGGTGGAGCGGGAAAAGGTCGAGATGATAATCTCGGCCGCCCGTACCGCTCCTTCATCCAAGAATTCGAAGAGCACCGGTTTCATGGTGGTCGAGGATCCTGACATGCTTGCGGCGATCTCGGAGATGCGTGACCACGGTTCCGCGTTGATCAAGGGTGCCGGAGCTGCAATCGTGATTCTCGGTGATACCACCAAGACCGACCTTTGGGTTGAGAATTGCGCCATTTCGGCCACATTCGTGCAGCTTGCTGCGACAGACCTTGGTCTGGGCAGCTGTTGGGTGCATGTGCATGGCCGCGAAAGGGTCAAGGGTGATGCTGCTTCCGGTTCGGCTGAGGACTATCTCCGCGAACTGCTGGGCATCAAACCGGAGTTCAGTGTCCTCTGCGTGGTAGCCCTCGGTTATCCTGAGGAAACGGAAGCCTGATGTCCCGGCTGGAAGTGGAGACAAAAGTCTGGCTACGGCAAAGCTTTTTGCGGAACTGAAGCCAACAGTTCGACTGAAGGCCTATTTGCCAAGGCCTTTGAATATGATTGTACTGAGGCGGAGCTTGGATGTGTCGCCGTTGAGGACCTTGGTCCTGAACGTGTGCACGCCAGGCTCCTCGATTTTTATCCAACCGATGTCGTGCGGAGCATAGACGGAAGTCGAACCCTGGCTGTTGCGCAGGGTCTTGCCGCCGTCAACGGTGATGCCCCATTCGACAAGACCGCTGCCGAGATACTCCAGCTGAACATCATAATAGCCGGCCTCAGCGAAGTCCACTGTCCATTCGATATAAGAATCCGGGGTGAAGTTGAACGCGTTTGTTGTGAACTTCCACTCTCCGAATTTCTCCATCCATTCGCTCTTCTTACGCTCGCAACCGGAAATTTCTGCGAAATCCACAGGGACGCGTGAGGTCTGTCCCGGAGTGGCGGCCATGGTCTTGTCGGCCTTGATCTCACCCTTGACGTAGACTTCGATCACCGGAGCGATTTCTGATGGTCTGACCGCCGGTACCTTGATGCAGGTCCAGCTGCCTTCGCGCTTGAATTTCAGCTTCTTGCCGTCTGCAAACCTGATCTTCCTGATGTCGGACTCGAGGCCAGGAAGCCAGAGCCTGCCGTCTTCCGGCCAGTTGTAGACGGCGAGTATGATCTTGCCTTCCTGAGTCACGGCATCGCCCCATGGAAGAGCGTGCCCCCAAGGTGAAGCTCCTGCACCATACACTGCCTGCGGGAACTTGTGCACCCATTCGCCTGCCTTCCTGAGCGCCCAGGAAGCCATCTCGTCGATGCTGCCGTCTGCTTTCGGACCTATGTTCATCATGTATGTGCCACCGCGTGCGATGGTTGAGAACAGATTGCGTACGATGTACTCGGGAGTCTTCCATTCCTTGTTCTCCCTGGAGTATCCCCAGCTGGTCTGAGTCACATCGATGCTCTCCCAACGACCGTCGATGTTGGACAGTGGTACTTCCATGTCACCGAGGCTCTCGTAGTCGCCTACTCCGTTGCCCACGCGGCTGGAGATGAGAGCGTGAGGCTGGTTCTTCTTGACCATCGCAACGAGATCCTCTGACGAGGATTTCTCAATCTCGCCCGGGGTGTCGAACCAGATCAGTTCGATCTCTCCGTACTTGGTCGTTATCTCTTCGACCTGTGGGAGACATTTCGTCTTGAAGAATTCCTTGAAGGAGACCTCCTTGCCGTCAGCGTCCACTGACGGACCGCCGTTGCCGCCCGGAGCAGTCCAATCCTGCCACTGCGAATAATAGAAACCTATGCCGAGTCCGTTCTTGTGGCATTCTTCCGCGAGCTCGCCTATCACGTCTCTCTTGAACGGAGTTGCATCCACAATGTTGAAATCGTCCGCTTCGGAATCGAACATCGCGAATCCCTCGTGATGCTTGCTGGTGATGACAATATATTTCATTCCGGCGGCTTTGGCCAGGTCCACAATCTCCTTCGCGTTGAAGTTGACAGGGTTGAAAGTGGCGGCTTCCGCCATATACTCATTGACCGGAATGCCGGCCTGGGAACCGTTCATCAGCCATTCGGCGTTGCCGTAATAGGCCTTGCCCTTCCATTCTCCCTCGAACTTGGAGTAGAGGCCGAAGTGGATGAACATGGCGTAGTTGCCGTCCTCGAAGAGGATTTCCTGGGTTGACCGGTTGTCCTGGGATGTTTGTGCGTAGATGGATGATGATGCCAGCAGCAGTGCCAGTGCGGCGGAGATGAGTGATGATTTCATATGTGTTCAACTATAATATCAACGAGAATAGCCGCATGGCGGCAAATGCAACCACCCATGCCAGCAGCAGAGAGTGGATGACTGTGAATGCAGCCCATTTCCATCCCGTTTCACGCCTCAGCGTGGAGATGGTTGCGATGCAAGGGAAGTACAGCAGGACGAAGAGCATGAATGCTATTGCGACCGCGGGCGTGATGCCGCTCTCTTCATTCATGGCTTCGAGCAGGCCTGTGCCATCGTCGCCTTCAGCATGGTAGAGTATGCCCATAGTGCTGACTATGGCTTCCTTGGCCGGCAGACCTGTGATCAGACAAACATTCATCTTCCAGTCGAATCCAAGGGGCTCCATCACAGGCGAGATGGCCTTGCCGACCATAGCAAGGCAGGACTGCTCCTTGTCTGCGCCACGGTTGGTCCTGTCGGCCGGGAAGTATTCAAGGGCCCATATTATCACGGATGCAGCCAGGATCACCGTGGTGATCTTCTGCAGATAGTCGGAGACCCGCTCCCAGATGTTCTTTGCGGTGACAGCGAATGTCGGCTTCCTGAACGGAGGCAGCGCCGACACAAAGTCATCGTTGCCTTTGCGGAAGTATCTGGTCCGCTTCATCAAGAATGCGAAAATGATGGACAGGACGACTCCTGTGACATAGATCGCCATCATCACAAGGGCTTTGTGGTCGGCGAAGAAGGCCGAGACGAACAGCATGTAGACCGGCAGCCTGGCAGAGCAGGACATGAACGGAATCATCAGCATGGTCAGTGTCCGGTCACGCTTGTCATCGATGGAACGCGCCGCCATGATTGCCGGCACATTGCAACCGAATCCGATGAGCATAGGCACGAAAGACTTGCCGTGCAGGCCTATCTTGTGCATGATCTTGTCCATCAGGAATGCGGCTCGTGCCATATATCCGCTGTCTTCCAGCAGTGAAAGGAAGAAGAACATCAGGATTATGTTCGGAAGGAAGGAAACCACTGCGCCAACTCCCTGCACCACTCCGTCGATCATCATGCTGGAGAGCCAGCCGGCCGGGAGTTTGTGGTGCATCCATCCCGTCAGTGCTCCGATGCCGCTCTCGATCCAGCCTTGGGGGTATGCGCCGAGGAAGAATGTGAGCTGGAACACTCCGAAAAGGATAAGCGCCAGCAGCGGCAGTCCAAGCCATTTGTTCGTGAGTATGGAATCGACTTTCTGGAGCAGGGTGTGGTCGGAGTTGTCCTTGCTGTGTATGACGGTCTCCTGCAATGCGCCGCGCACGAACGCCTTGCGCATATCGTCCACGCTTTCTCCGCGTACGAACGGCACATGTTTGCCGAGTGGCGCATCTGCCTCGAACGCCTCGATCAGGGCGTCGGCGATTCCGGCCAGTCCTTCGCCGTCGGCGAAGGAAACCGGCAGCACAGGCACACCAAACAAGGTGGAAAGCGTGCTGTAGTCGATAGCATGGTCTGTCTCGAGAAACTTACGGTATCCGCCGAGTCCGACTACCAGCCTGAGGTCCATGTCCAGCAGCCTGGCCGTGAATTCGAGTTCCTGCTCGAGCCGGCCGGTGTCGACCATGTCGAGAATGACGAACTTCTCATCCTGGGAGCAGGGGATTATCTCATCAGACTTCTCTATGCTCCTGAACCGGATTTCATATCCCCTGTGCCGGAGGATGCGGGATGTATCAGGAAGCAGGCTCTTGTCGGAGGAAGTCACGAGGACGGACATCTTCCGCCATTCCGGCAGACCGGTCGAAGACAGGATGCATCCGGCGCAATTGCCGTCGCAGCTGAACTTGACTCCCGGTGTCCCCGTGTCTTTCCGACTTGTTCTCATCTGATTCCCAGCTCTTCCATTATGCGGTCCATCCTTCCATACTCCTTCAGTGTCCAGAGTACGTAACGGATATCGGTGCAGACGCACTTGTTGTATTGCTCGGTGAATGATGCGTCACTGGCGAGTGATTCCTTGTTGCCGTCGAATGCCAGGCCGATCAGCTGTCCTCTGGCATTGAGCACAGGACTGCCGGAATTGCCTCCGGTGATGTCGTTGTCTGTAAGGAAATCGACAACCGTGGCCGGATCCTGTCCTTCGAGGAGCTTCTTCCAATCGTCTTTGAGGCAGAAATCGTAGTCGTCAGGGTCATGCTTGGCGAGAACTCCTCCCACAGTGCTCTTCCAGTCGCACCATACGCCGTCCTTCGGCTCGTAGCCGCCCACAACGCCGTAGGTGATCCTCATCGTGGAGTTTGCGTCAGGATACTGGACGCGTCCCTTGTCCTGGTTCATTTCATAGAGGGCCCTGGTGTATTCGTTGCCGGCTGCTGCCAGGCTCTTCTCTCCGAGAATCTCCGTGATCTTGTCATTGAAGGCCACGATCTTGACATCGGTGTAGAACCTGATGAGCTCGTCCTGCTTGAGTTTTTCGATATCCACGTCAGTGGTCAGGAATTCCTGGAGCTTCCGGGTGTCTGTCAGCCAGCTGTTGTCCCAGAGACGGTTGCACAGGGCGTCATAGTCCGTGCCGTATTCCTCGGCCATCTGCTTCTGGAATGGCCCGAGATATTCCGGATCCAGGCCGCTGAGGTATTTCTCGATACAGTATCTGAAGAGGTCCTTCTCGACCCTCAGGTCCAGTTCGTCGAGGGTCTTGTGGATGGATTTCTTTGTCATCCCGGCCTTGGACGCGTCTTTGATTGAGCTGATCCTGGTAGCGATGATCCCCATCCTCGAGCCGCGTATGATGCACTCTCTGAAGAGGTCCTTGTTCTTTTCCAGTTCCCTTACTGACGAGTATCTGCCGTTGATGTCGGCTACCAGCCCCCCGAGCCTGGCCTTTCTGTCCTTGTCGGCATCGATCCATTCCTCCAGCTCCTTTTCCTGCGCGAGCTTTTCATCAAGGACGTTGAACCTGTTGTAGCAGAGCACTTCACCTTCGTAGAGTTCCTGCCCGTTGCTGAGCCCGAAATAGTAGTTCGAGTATTTCAGCCTGACGAGAGGGTCCCGGCCCATCCATCTGCTTATTATGGCCATCTGGTCGCCTCTGATGCCGTTGGACATGGGCAGACCGATGTTTTTCTTGTATTCGAGTTCCGGCGCTGAGCAATACCTGTCCGTGATGCCCGGGAAGCCTATGACCATCGTGAAATCGCCATCCTTGTAGCCGTCCATGCTGATCTCGAGCTTCTTGGCTGGTTTGAGCGGAATGTTCTTTTCATTATAACCGGCCGGCTTGCCGTCAGGAGCCGTATAGATGCGGTACATCGCGAAGTCGCACTTGTGCTGCGGCCATTCCCAGTTGTCGATGTCTCCGCCGAAAGCTGCTATGCTGACAGGGGGAGCCGCGACGAGCCTCACGTCGGTGTACACCTCGTAAAGCGCCATATAGTACTTCGAACCGCTCCACATAGCGGAAAGGGAAGCCTCCAGGCCGGTCTCGGCCTTGTACTTCTTTTCCAGCTGCCAGCTTAGCTTCCTCATGCCCATGGGCTTGCCTTCCAGACCCTGGCTGTCCCTCATCTGCTGCGCTTCTTCCGTCACGTCGATGACGCGTTTGAGGAAGAAGATGCTCTTGCCGGAGATAGGACGCTCCTGGTCGGAGGTCAGCGCCCAGAAGCCATCCTCAAGGTAGTTGTGCTCCGGTGTGCTGATGGAATGCACGTCAGAATAGGCGCAATGGTGGTTGGTGATGATAAGTCCCTGGTCGGATATGACGCTGCCTGTGCATGCGAAATCGAGCGCCACAACGGCATCTGCCAGACTGGTGCCTGGCGCATCCGCATTGTACAGCTCATTCGCGCTCAGCAGAAGTCCGCGCTCCTGCATCTTCTTTTCCAACGCCTTGTCGATGGCGTTGATCATCCACATCCCTTCATCAGCAAAGGCGCTCGCACTGAGCAGGAGAGCCGAAACGGCGACGATTATTCTTTTCATTTCTCTACGTAAGGATAGACTGTGCCTGGATTGTTGAACTTGAGCCTTGCGCTTTCTTCGCGTTCATCGCCTTCCTTGTAGGTGATGGTCCATGTCTCCATGGTGATGAGCTCCCATACGCGGTCGGCTGTCAGAGGCTCCGCGAATCTGATCTGGAGCGAAGGAACGAGGTCCTTGTTGAGTTTCAGATAGAGGCCGATGAAACCCTCTTCGTGTGAGAGGTGGTTGCTCAGGAACGGAAGCGCTCTCTTGATGATAGGTTTCTCGTAGTTCTGGTCGGCAATCTCGTATATGTACTGAGGCTGGCCGGCATAATGCTCGAACCTCTTCTGGACATAGCTCTCACCATTTTCGTCGGTGTATTTGCCGTTGACTTCGGCCGTGAACGGGTCGAACATCTTCTCGAGGTATTCGGCGATGCCGATGCGACCCTCACCCTTTTCGAGACGTACGAATTCGAAATCCACAGGGGTGATCTTGGTGCCGCCGCCATGGATCGGCATCTCGAGCTCCTTCTTGTCGACAATCTGGCGGAACCAGTCTTCGTCGAGATTCTCATCCGGTGACATGTATACTCTCACGATGAGAGGACAGTTGTATTCGGATTCCACTCCGAAGATGCTCTTGCCCGTCTGGCGGAACTGAAGCCCGAGATAGTTGAGGTCGAGCTTGTCGTACATCTTCTCGGTGCGTATGGTGACGTATTTGAGTTCGCTGAGCTTGGCAGGGTCAGGGGACCATACTCTGAAATGGGAAGGAACGAAGACTTCTTCCTGTACCTTTTCGGCCGTGGTCTTGGTCGGGTCGTACGAAATGACAACTGTGTGGCTGCCGACAAAGGTCTTGACTCCGTGCACTCCGCGGACTTTCTCCATCCTGGCCTTGAATGCCATGGAGCTGCCGTAGCACTTGACTGACTTGAGGTTCTCGATCTTGACGGTCTCGAGCTTCATTCCGTCCTCCACGCCCCAGGTCTCGTTGATGGTAGGGACTTCGAACTTGCCTCCGATGATGAATGCCGCGGCTGTGATCAGCACGGCAAGGATGGCAGGAAGCCACTTGGAGAAGCAGCATTTCTTGTCGGCCTTGGCCTTGCTGTGGCCGACTTTGAGCGCTTCGGCCGCACAGGTGTGCAGACATTCGCCGCAGAGGGTGCAGTCCACGCTCCTGACGATTCCGGAGGTGTTGCATACGTCGATGCCATAAGGACAGGCCTTGGTGCAGAGCTGGCAGTGTGTGCAGGCCTCGTCGTTCTTGACGATGTGGAGGGCCTGGAACTTAGGCTTGCCGTGCAGGATCTCGAGGAGATAGCCGGCCACGCAGAATGCGCCGAGATACCATACCCAGCTGAGTCCCACGCCGAGCAGGCTGAGCCCCCAGAATATCAGCACCAGCGAAAGGATGCTGATCCAGAACTTGAACGAATTGGAAATCGCTCCGAGCGGGCATATGTATTTGCACCAGAAACGGTCTACGAACAGGCCGGCAAGAAGGACGAGGGCCACTGTGATGATGGACATCCAGAGCGTGATCTCTCCCTTGAAACCGGTTGCGACGGCGTAGTACGGGTCAAGGTTCTTGCAGAACAGCTCGCTGCTGCTCACAGTCATGTAGAAAAGCCAGAAAAGAAGGGCGTATTTGATGATTCTGAGCGCCTTGTCCAATGTTCCGTTGACCTTTATGGCCTTGATCTTCAGTGACCTGCGGAGTTTGGACAGGAGGTCCTCCACGGTACCCACCGGGCAGATGTAGCCGCAGAACAGCTTGCTGAAGAGTATCACGGCAGCGGCGAGTGCCACTCCCATGATGATCTGGACAGTGGTCATGCTGCATGGCAGTGAGCCTCTGGTGAGGAAGGTGGCAAGTGCCTGGAGTCCGCCGAACGGGCAGTATTTCTCCGGGTCAGCCGGATCCATGTTGGTGAAGATCTTGCCGGCGAGCCCGGAAAGGAAGAAGATCAATGCCGCCAGAGTACCCCACTGAAGGATGATCCTGGCCCAGTTGGTCGTGTGTCTTTTCATGATATCAGATAGTATATAATTGTACAAAAATAGTGATAAATAATGTAAATGTGGGTGAATATACAGGGGATTTTTTTCATATATTTGCATAAATCGGTTATTTGTTGGTTTTGGAAATTTTTTTTTGCGTGAACAAGATAATCACTACGTTATTATTCATCTTCTTGTCCCTGGGCCTTCATGGAGCGCCGGGTTCGTACCGCGTCTCCGGAAAGGTCTCGGATGCTTCGGGCGGAGCTGCTCTGGCCGGCGTCATCGTGACGGTGGATGACAATTTTCTTTGGGCATTGACCGGAGAAGACGGAAATTTCTCCATCATGAATGTCCCGTCAGGTTCGCATGTGCTCAGCTTTTCGCTTCTCGGATACGTGGAGGATTCGCAGGAAATTTCGGTTTCCGGCGACCTTGACGGCCTCGTGTTTTCGCTGAAGGAGAATTCGCTGGCGCTCAAGGAGGTCGTGGTCACTGCCCAGAAGCCGAAGGACGGCATCGGAACGTCGCACATGCTCGGCCGGGATGCGTTGAACCACATGCAGCTCTCGAACATGACCGACATGGCGGCGCTGCTCCCAGGCGGCAAGACTGCCAACCCTGACCTGACGACTGCGAATTCGTTCTCTCTCCGCTCCGGCGGTTCGTCCGCGGCAAACGCGGCATTCGGCACTGCCCTGGAGGTGGACGGCGTCCGGATAGGCAACAACGCCGGTTTTGCTGAGCTCGCAGGTGTCGACACGCGTAGCGTCTCTGTTGACAACGTGGAGTCTGTGGAGGTCATAACAGGCGTTCCGTCAGTCGAATACGGAGATCTCAACAGCGGCGTCGTCAAGGTGCACACGCGCAAGGGACGCACTCCGCTCAACGTCTCTTTCTCCGTCAATCCCCGCACATATCAGACTTCCGTTTCCAAGGGTTTCGGCCTGAAGAAGGACAGGGGAGTGGTCAATGTCAGCGGTGAGTGGGCCAGGGCCACCAAGAACCTGGTCTCCCCGTATGAGTCATACACCCGCCGCGGCGTGACTCTCAACTATTCCAACACTTTCGCCAAGGTGTTGCGCTTCGAGGCCGGAGTCACCGGCAACGTAGGCGGCATGAACAGCGAAGATGATCCGGACGCTTTCACCGGCGAATACACGAAGGTGAGGGACAATGCGTTGAGGGCCAACACATCCCTGGCGTGGCTGGTGAACAAGCCGTTCGTGACCAACCTCAAGTTCGAGGCCTCGATGAACTACGCAGACAATCTCTCCCATGAGCATATCTTCAATTCCTATGGTTCCAACCAGCCTGCAGTGCACTCGGAGAAAGAGGGTTACTATATGGCTGACAGGCTTCCCCTCACTTTCTTCGCCGACCGCATGGTGGACTCGAAAGAGCTGGATTTCGCCGCTTCGTTCAAGTACGACTGGCACAAGCAGTGGAATGAGATCAGGAACAAGCTCAAGGCCGGCGTGCAGTGGAAAGCGAACGGCAACGTGGGTGAAGGAGAGTACTATCAGGATGCCTCTCTCGCAGCCAACGGATACCGTCCGCGTCCATACATCGACTATCCTTTCATGCACAATGTCTCATACTATGCCGAGGACGACCTGTCCTTCCCGATAGGCAGGACGAAGCTTCAGCTGGTGGGCGGTCTCAGATTGGAGAACATATATATCGCCGGCACGCAGTACGATGACATGACAACGCTATCCCCACGTTTCAATGTCAAGTGGCAGCTTGCCGAAAAGCTTGCGCTGCGTGGCGGATGGGGCATCACGGAGAAACTGCCATCGTTCTATATCCTGTATCCGAAACAGGAGTACAGAGATATACAGACATACGGCTTCTCGCATGGGGAGACCTCGTCTTATGTGTATTATACCCAGCCATATACGATGTCGTTCAATCCTGCCCTCAAATGGCAGCGCAACCGTAACGCCGAGATTGGAATCGACGCTGAGGTCCTGGGTACCAAAATCTCTCTCGTAGGATTCTACAACAGGACACATTTCCCGTACAAGTTCTCCACCTTGTACACTCCGTTCTCCTACAGGATAATGAGCACGCCTTCCGGTCATGTGTTCCCGGACAACCCTTATGTCACCGTGGATAATCAGACGGGCGACGTTTTCATGAGGGACAGCTACACCGACTGGTGGATGCAGATGCCTGAACAGGTCGCGGACAGGACTTTTGTCCAGACCCAGTTCCAGGATAACGGTTCCCAGGTCGACCGTTGTGGAGTCGAACTTACCATGGACTTCCCTCAGATCGAGCCGATATTCACCCAGTTCCGTCTTGATGCATCGTATAATGCAACGAGCTATGTGGATGACGGGTTGTCGTATTTCTACCGTACAGGCTGGTCCCACACGAGCCTTCCGAACCGTTCGTATCAGTATGTCGGCATCTATGCCAATGGCGGAAGCGGTACTCCAGTCGTGAACGGAAAGGAAACGCGGAATCTCAATGCCAACCTCACGGCCATCACCCATATCCCGCAGGCCAGGTTGATCATAACCTGCAGGCTGGAGGCTTCCCTGCTGACCCGCTCCCGCAATCTTTCTTCATACGGCGGCAAGGACTATGCCTTCACCGTGTCCGAGGAGGGCAGGACCGCCACAGGAGGTGACATATATGCGGGCGAGTCCTACACAGCCGTGTGGCCTGTGGCATACATGGACCTCGACGGCAATGTGAACCAGTTCACCGCCACGGAGGCGGCCGACCCTGCATTTGCGAACCTGATCCTCAAATCGGGCAACATGTACACCTTCGCCCAGGACGGCTACGGGCCATATCTGTCCGCCAACCTGAGCATCACAAAGGAGATAGGACGCCACGTCAGCTTGTCGTTCTTCGCCAACAACTTCACAAATTCCCGCATGTTCGTCACGTCCAAGGCCACCGGAGTCGCTGCCATTTTCACTCCGGCATTCTACTACGGTCTTACTTGCAGGCTTAAATTCTAGAGGAGGAAGAGACGATGAAACATAGATTCTTTCTGTTATTGATCATTCCTGTCCTGGGACTTGCCGCTTGTGCGGATCCTACGGACAATAATCCATATGAAGACAGCCTGGTGACATTGACTGTCACTGCCGCCTATCCTGACGGGTATGCCGACAAGGCACATCAGGGAGTTGGTGTCAAGGCGGAGAACGTCAATCTAGGCTATGGTTACGAGGCATATACGGACGCGTCCGGAAAGGCCGTGTTCACTTTGCCGGGCGGAATATACCGCATCAGCTTGAGCGACGTAGGCTCCGAGGATGTGTTCAACGGCTCCGCCGACAAGGTCAACGTCATATCCGGTTCAGTCGATATCAGTCTTCCGCTGCTTCACTCGAAGCCGGGTACCATCATTGTCAAGGAAATATACTGTGGCGGTTGTAAGCGCCTGCCGCAGGAGGGCGACTACCAATACGATTCATACATCATACTGCACAACAATGACTATCGTGTGCAATATCTGGATGGTCTCTGCGTCGGAGCCCTGCATCCGTACAATGCGATGTCCAGCAATCCGTTCGTAACCAAGGACCCTGCCACGGGCGAGATCGTATTCCCGTCTTATGTGCCGGTCTCCGAGGCTGTATGGCAGTTCGGCGGTGACGGGACAAGCTTCCCTCTACAGCCGGGCGAGGATGCTGTGGTGGCCCTGAAGGGTGCGATAGACCACAGCCAGCAATATCCTTTGTCCGTCAACCTGAACAAGCCTGGTTATTTCGTCTGCTACAACAGTACATATTTCACCAATACCATGTATCATCCGGCTCCTGGCACGAACATCCGTCAGGACCATTGGCTCGAGGTTGTGGTGAAAACCGGTATTTCGAACGCTTACGCTTTCTCGACCAATTCCCCGGCCGTGGTGCTATACCGTCCTGTCGGGATGACCATGCGCGAGTTCGTGCAGACTGCGGATGCCATCAGACCTATTCCGGGCGGCTCCGGAGGTGCTCAGGTGGCTGCAATACCGGTCGAGTGGGTGGTTGATGCCGTGGAAGTGTTCAGCGGTACTTCGACAGCCAATTCGAAACGTCTCCAGGCATCTCTCGATGCCGGTTATGTGACCCTTTCGGACACCTTCCTCGGACATACTCTGCACAGATATGTCGATGAGGATCTGTCGGCAGGTCTCGGCTATGAATATCTGGTCGACACCAACAATTCCAGCGTAGATTTTTATGAACGTGAAAAACAGTCATTGCATGAATAAGTTTACAGCTATACTTTTCGGTGCGTTGATTCTGTCTGCACCTGCACTGCAGTCACGTTCGTACGGGAGCGTGGCCGGGTCCAACCCATGGGCTTCCAGCCGCAATGTGGCCGGAATCCGCCAGGATACCGTGAGCGTGTCGTATGCTGAGCTTTACGGCAAGGCCGTGGGAGGCAATTTCAAGGCTTCTTTCGAAGCTCCGTTCGCCTGGACCGCCGGTGCGGAGGCCAGGACCATCAAGCATCTCGACCGTTTCTCGATGATAGGTTCGTTCTCCTTCGAGCAGATGGAGGGCCCTGAGATGAAGGGTACAATGTTCCTTCGTCCGGGATTCTATCCGGTGGACATCATCGAGTTCACCCCGGGACACAAGACTCTGCAGACCTACCGCTTCAACGGAGGTGTCTCCACGGATATCTCTCCATGCTGGAGGATTGGAGCGAAGATGGACTTCGAAGCGGACAACTACTCCAAACGCAAGGACCTGAGATACTCGTCTTACAGGATGGACATGACGGTTGCGCCTTCCCTCCAGTATCATTCGGGTGAATTCTCCGCCGGTCTCAGCTATATATTTTCGAAAAACACTGAGTCCGTCAAGCCGGAGCAGGTCGGTACGGCTGAGACTTCGTATGTCGCATTTCTCGACAAGGGCCTGTACTACGGCAAGAATGAGATATGGACAGGAAGCGGAGTGCATCTCTCCGAACCCGGCGTCAACGGTTTCCCTGTTTCCGAGCATATGCACGGTGTGGCGGCCCAGCTTCAGTGGAAGGACCTCTTCATCGACGGGGAGTTCCTGATGCGCAGGGGCAAGGTTGGGGAGAAGCAGTTCGTGTGGTTCAGGTTCCCTGGTTTCGAGGCGAAAGCCGGATTGTCGTACAAGAAGAAGGATTCATACGGACTTCACAGCGTACGTCTTGGTTTCGACTGGTTGCATCAGCAGACTTTCGAGACCATACTCGAGAAAATCACGGAAGGCGGTGTCACCACTCCTGTCGAGTACGGCTCCAACCTCATTTATTGCAGGAATTTCAAGACAGTCAATTTCGACTACGGCTACGCCTTCAGCCGATGGCGTGTCGGTGCCGATCTGATGGTCATGGCACGTGACGGCTTGTCGTCGTTGATGTATCCTTATGTCTTCTCTCAAGGTCTGAATGTCCTTTCTGGAGGTCTCTCATTGTCCTGCAACCTCGGCAGCTTCAATCTCAAGGCCCGTTTCGGCGCATCCGAAGGTACGTCCTTCGACAATGCGGATGCCGTTGAGACAGACATTGCTGTCTGTGGTGAGCCTGACAGACTCACCGCCTACAACACTGGATATCTCGAGTACCTGACCACGGCCAAGTCTTTCACCGACTTGTCTGTGAAATACAATTTCGGGCACGGCCTCTACATCGGACTGGAAGGAGGATGGATCCACGCTCCTCACACCAGCTTCATCCAAGGCACGGAAAGGTTCTCCGGAGCTCTCAGATTCGGTTATAATTTCTAAATCCATAAATATGAAAAAATCACTTTTCTTGACAGCCTTGTCTGTCATCGCGTTCGCAGCCTGCCAGGAGTCTGTGACTCCGGAAAACGCTCCTGCCCTCGTGCAGATCGAGCCTCTCATCACCCGTGCCACGGAAGTCAATTTCGAGGAAGGTGACAAGATCGGTGTGACCATCACCAAGGCCGACGGGACAGTTTTCGCTGACAACGCCCTCCTTACCTATGCCGGTGCCGCATTCTCCGGAGATCAGAAATGGTATGCCGATGGTGGCGAGACCTGCTCCATCAAGGCTTTCTATCCATACGCCGAAGGCGGATTCCCGACCAGCTTCACTGTTGGTTCCGACCAGACATCCGGCGCTGGTGCGTATGACCTCATGACTGCATCCAAGACCGGCGTCAAGCCTCAGGAGTCTCCTGTTGCCATGATCTTCAAGCATCAGCTTTCCCAGATCGTGCTCAATGTGACCAATACCGCTGATGTCCAGATCGACAAATTCGTCCTCAAGGGACTCATCCCTACGGTGAACCTCAGCGTGGCTGAGGACGGCGCCGTGGTTGCGGAAGCGGATGCTTCTGCGACAAAGGTCGACATCACCGCGGAGTGCGTGACTCCAGGTATCAAGTATCGCGCTATCGTAGTTCCTCAGACGATGTCGTTCGGTGTGTCCCTCATTGCCGCGAACGGCAATTCAGTCGTGCAGAACTTCAATGATGTCACCATGAAGCCTGGCTACAGCTATTCCATCGATGCCGAAGTGCGTCCTGACGGAGTCGTATTCTCACTCAGCGGCGAGATCGAGGCATGGATCGACGGCGGAAGCCTCACTCCTGGTGAAGGCGGTGATGAGGAGGAAATCGAGTTCGAGGAGCACGATGGCTATTTCATCTACCATGATCTCAACTACAAAACCATCACTCTTGCGAACGGTTCTGTCTGGATGGCCGAGCCTATGGCTTATCTGCCGAAGGGCGTGACTGCATCCGACGACCCTTCATCAGATGCGTCGATATTCTATCCTTACGTTCTTACCAATCCAGTACGTGATACCACTTACAAGACCGACGGCGTAACGATCAGCTCGATCAAGTGCACGGGTACTCCTGTTGTCAAGAAGGATGCTGAGACCATCAAGGCAAAAGGCTATCTCTATACTTTCGATGCAATCTTCGGAGAGGCCGTAACCGCAGCCAACTACAAGAGCTTCAACGGAGCTCAGGGCATATGCCCGGACGGATGGCATGTGCCAACCCGCGATGACTGGTTCGCCCTTATCGGCAACAGCCTCAAGGCTGACGGCGAGTCTGCTGCCCCTGCTGACAAGAAGGATGCCATCTTCTACGATGAGAAGTACAAGGGAGCGAAGGTGGAAAACTTCGACAACGGCGGTTTCAATCTCGTGCTGTCAGGAAGCGCGGCCATGACGACATCCCGCACATACGGCAACATCTATCTTTCTGACTTGACTACAACCAACTCTAAGTACTATGGAATTCCGTCCATGACTTATTGGGCCGGATCTACGGCGTCTTCATCATCATTGATGTTCATGTGCCCGGCTACTACGTTCACACTTGCCGCTTATCCGGAAGGCAGAGTCAGCATCATGTCCTGCAAGTCTGCCAACGCAGTGCAGCTGCGTTGCGTCAAGGATGCAGAGTAATTTTCATAATTGTAAAATATTTTATAAATTTGCGGTTCGTTTAGAGCCGCAAATTTTTTTATTAAAAACATAGTAATGGCAAACAACAAATTCAACGTCAAGTATTGTGTCCTTCTGCCGATCGTGCTGATCGTCACAATCTTCCTCTGGTGCTGCCCGACTTCGTTTTTCGGAAGCCTCGGCGACGTATTGACAGTGACCCAGCAGCGTACCATCGCGATCTTCGCTTTCGCTGCCCTCATGTGGATCTTTGAGATCGTCCCTAACTGGGTGACATCTCTCATGGTCATCGTGATCTCCCTGCTCACCATTTCCAACAAGAGTATCTCATTCTGTATGAATACTGGTGACGAGAGTCTTTTCGTGCCAATGAAGGAGCTTATGAGATCGTTCGCCGATCCTGTAGTCATGCTCTTCCTCGGTGGCTTCGTCCTTGCTATCGTAGCTTCCAAGTATGGAATGGACGTCACCATGGCCCGCATCCTTCTCAAGCCTTTCGGCAAGAAGCCTAAGACCGTCCTCCTCGGAGTGCTCATCGTCATCTCCATCTTCTCCATGTTCATGAGCAACACAGCCACAGCCGCTATGTTCCTCGCTTTCCTCGCCCCTGTCTTCGCGTCACTTCCTGACTCAGACGCAAAGGGCAAGGTCGGAATAGCTCTCGCGATTCCTATCGCAGCCAATGTCGGTGGTATCGGAACTCCTATCGGAACTCCTCCGAATGCGACCGCAGTCGGTAACCTCGACTCTCTTGCAGGCATCACCATCGGTTTCGGTGACTGGGCCATTCGCATGATTCCTTTCGTAGTCATCATGATCCTTCTCGCATGGGTTCTCCTTTGCGTCCTCTATCCTTTCAAGTCTGAAGAGATCGTGCTCGAGATCAAGAAGGATAACCACAAGAAGGATTACAAGGATTATGTAGCATGGATCACATTCGGCGCTACAATCCTCCTCTGGATGACCGAGCAGCTCCATGGCATCAGCTCCAACATCGTAGCTCTCATCCCTCTCGCAGTCTACACCGCCACAGGCGTGTTCACCAAGGATGACATCAAGGAGATCAACTGGGAAGTTCTCTGGTTGGTAGCCGGAGGTTTCGCTCTCGGATATGCCCTGTCAGGTACAGGCCTTGCAAAAGCCATGATCGAGTCCATTCCGTTCGGATCGATGAACATCATCGTCGTATTCGTTGTAGCCGGTCTCGTATGCTACCTCCTCAGCAACTTCATCAGCAACTCAGCTACTGCAGCTCTTCTTATCCCGATCATGATTGCAATGGGTAGTGGCCTTCTCGAAAGCGGCAACGCTGACGCATTCAACGCATTCGGCGGACAGGCCGGTCTTTCAGTGTTCGTGGCAGTCTGCGCTTCCCTCGCGATGTGTCTCCCTATCTCCACACCTCCGAATGCAATTGCTGCATCCACAGGTCTTGTCGAGACAAAGGATATGACCAAGGTCGGCCTCATCGTCGGCATCGTGGGTCTTGTGCTCGGTTTCTTCTGGGTTACGAAGTTCTTCCCATTTGTTTAATCTGAAATTGTCATAACGCAAGGGGGCACATCTTGCCTCCTTGCATTTTTAATTCCAACGTGTATGAAAACTAAGTTTATCGCAATCGCCGCCATCGCGGCCCTCTGCTCTTTCAGCGCTTCCGCACAGGACGCTGCGAAGCCGCAGATCAAGTGGTACGGTTTCGTCCGCAATTATTTTGCATTCGATACCCGCGAGAGTTCTGCCGGTACAGAAGATCTGTTCTTCAATATGCCGAAGGATGAGAACATCGTCGATGGCAAGGATCTCAATGCTATTCCTTCTTTCCGTTATGCAGCCCTCACATCCCGCCTCGGTGTGGATGTCACCGGCTATGAGTACAACGGATATAAGATCGGCGCAAAGATCGAGACTGACTTCTATTCAGGTGTGAGCGGTGTCACCGGCACAGCGACTCTCCGTCTCCGTCAGGCTTATGCAACTGTCGCCAAGGATGGTCGCAGCTGGAAGATCGGACAGGCATGGCATCCAATGGCTGCCGACCTTCCTGACATCTTCAGCCTTGAGAGCGGTTCTCCTTTCGGACCGTTCAGCCGCACTCCTCAGGTGACTGCCGACTTCGCTATGGGCGAGGGCCTCAGCCTCACCGCTTCTGCCATCTGGCAGATGCAGTACTCTTCTGTTGGCCCGGATGGTGCTTCTGCAAACTACATCAAGTACGGTTGCACTCCTGAGCTTTATCTCGGATTCAATGTCAAGGGGGAAAACACTCTCACCCGTCTCGGTGTTGACGTGCTCAGCATCAAGCCTCGCAACTACAATACGACCAAGACAGCTCTCGTCGACGACCGCATCACTACCTTCAACTTGTTCGCTTATGGTCAGCAGAACATCGGCAACGTCACTTTGAAGGAGAAGGTGACCTATGTGAATGACGGTTCTCACATGAAGATGGTAGGCGGTTATGGCGTTTCAGGAATCAATAAGGATGGCAGCTGGGAGTATTCAGCTTCAAGAAATGTTTCCGCTTGGGCTACCATTGCTATCAAGAAGAGCAAGACCTGGGTGCCTTCCATGCTCCTTGGCTATATCAAGTGCTTCGGTACTCCTGATGAGATTGTAGGTGCCTTCTGGGCAAACAACAGTGCAAATTCTATCGCTCAGATGTACAGGATCCAGCCTGAGGTCGTCTACAACATGGGTAAACTCGCGCTCGGTCTCGAGTATATGCTTACTGGTGTACAGTATGGCAAGGCTGACAAGCATATGCTTGTATCTGAAGATCTTCATTGGGTGGCCAACAACCGCATCCAGATGATGGTCAAGTACACTTTCTAAGCGGAAGTCAGATATTTTAAAGAGGTCGGTCCACAAAAGGCCGACCTCTTTTCGGTCTCATCCGCTGTTAGCCCGGCTTCACGCGGCTGTGCTGTGTTATCTTACCCGGATCTTGCGTCCGATCTTGAGGGTTGTCTTAGCAGATATGCCATTCAGACGGCAAAGCGCGGAGACCGTGGTATGGTTGCGCTTGGCGATGGCCCCAAGGGTGTCACCTTTGCGGATGGTGTAATACCTCTTTGCTGCTTCTTCGGCGGCCTTGCGTGCTGCCTCTGCTCTCTCCTCATCCTCAGCAAGAAGGATTTCTTCCTCCTCGTCATCAGACTCCGGCACATACCGGCTGCTGACGCTCAGATATTTTTTCTTAAGTGTGAAGACTCCGTTTCTCAAGGTGCCCTTCTCGAAATCCATCAGCCACTGAGGGTCGAAAGCATAGCCCTTGTACCTGGTCTCGAAATGGAGGTGAGGTCCGGTGGATCTGCCTGTAGAACCGCCGAGACCGATTGTCTGACCTGCAGTCAGCCATTGTCCCACTTCGACGTTTCTTTGAGAAAGATGACCGTAGAAGGTCTCAAGTCCGTTCTCGTGACGGAGAATGACGAGGTTTCCATATCCCTTGACGTACTTCGAGACCCTGACCTTGCCGTCGAAGGCAGCCCTTACCGGGTCACCGGTCTTGAGCGGCAGGTCCACTCCCTGATGTCTGTGCCTGTGCCTGTAGCCGAAAGGTGAATAAACCTTGGTCTGATAAGGACAGCAATACTGCGACGTGGTATCCACGAGCCAGAGCGTGACTCTGTCCGGAAGCTTGGCGAAATCCAGGTTGTATGCATCGGATGCTTCGTTCCAGCACTCGGTGAAATACTGCTCGTTCTTGAGCAGGTCACCATCCTTTATGTATTTCCATGTATTGTCCGCATACAGGACGATCTTTATGCGTGAATCCGAAGTGTCGAGCGTGTCCACGCCGTCCGCTTCTGTCTTTGGAATCAATGATCTTACGGGGCCCTTTATCTCGTTTCTCGGGAGGAGCATCTCTGCTCTTTCCCTGGTCATGGGCAGGACTCTGGTGTCTAAGTTTTGGGCTGAAAGTACACTCGCAGCGAACAAAGCTGCAATCGTGGTGATGGTAGGTTTGGTCATTCGGCGTTGAATTTTTCTTTTAACAGTACACGTACTCTGGCCACCTTCTCTTCGAGGAGCTCCTCGCTGGTGGCTTCACAAATAAATCTGAGGTAAGGTTCGGTGTTGGATGGGCGGATGTTGAACCACCACTCGGGGAATTCGACCCTGTAGCCGTCGAAATCCATGGATGCGGTCGGCTCCTCTTCGGCCACGAACATGGCGCGGACTGCGTCCATCGCACCCTGCTTGTCGTCGAGGCGGAAATTGATCTCTCCCGAGTTCTTGTAGCCGCCGATCTCGGCAATGGCCTGGCTGAGGGTCTTTCCCTCCTTCTTGAGACCGTCCACTATGCGCAGGACGATCATTGATGCAAGCAGACCGCTGTCGGAATAGAAGAAGTCCTTGAAATAGTAATGGCCGGCGAGTTCTCCACCCCATAGGCCATCGATCTCACGGAGCTTCGGCGCGGCGAATGCTCTTCCGACCCTCCATGTATGGACGTCGCAACCCATCGGTGTCAGGAATTCGCTGACCGCCTTGGAGGTGCGTATCTCCTGTAGCACCCTCGGGTTCTTTTCGCCTCTCTCGCCGATGAAGTATCTGGAGAGAAGTGCGATCACGAGGTCCGGAGCGACAAACTGAGCCTTGTCGTCCACGAACATCACGCGGTCCGCATCGCCGTCATAGATGACTCCGATATCGGCACCGCTCTTGCGTACAAGTTCCTTGAGCGCCTCCACGTTCTTCGGTATCAGCGGATTCGGCTCATGGTTCGGGAAACTTCCGTCTATGGTGTCGTAGAGGTATTCATGCTTGTCTCCGAACACTTCGTGTGCGAAGAGGTTCGCCATTCCGTTGCTGAGGTCGAACGCGATCTTGAGCCCGGACCAGTCAATGAAATAGGTGGACATGAACTTCATGTAGTCGTCGTGGATGTCCATCGGCAGCACGCGCCCCTTCTTCTCGACCGGAGTGGTCTCCTTTCCTTCCTCGATCCAGGCCTTGATCTGCCCGAGGCCGCTGTCGAGACCGACCGGAAGGGCCTTTTCCCTGGAAATCTTCATTCCGTTGTATTCGGCCGGATTGTGCGATGCCGTGATCTGGACGGAGGCTTTGAATCCATAGTTGGCGGTCCCGAAATAGACCATCGGGGTGCTTGAAAGGCCGATGTCGAACACGTCTGCGCCTGCATCGGTGAGACCTGCGACCAAACTGTCATGTATCTCCTCGGAGGAAACGCGGCAGTCGCGGCCGACCAGCACCTTTCTTGTTCCGAGCAGCTCGGGGATGAAGAAGCCTATCTTATAGACTGTGCTCTTGTCGAAATCCTGTCCGTAGACACCTCTGATGTCGTATGCGTGGAATGCTCCCATATGCTCCTGCTATTTGATCTTGGAATTGTATCTGGTGCCGACCTTGCCCTTGGCGATGTTCATCAGCTTCTTGCTGATGATCTTTTTCCTGATCGGAGCCACCAGGTCGGTGAAGAGCACTCCGTCGAGATGTGACATCTCGTGCTGGATCATGCGGCATGCGAACTTGTCGAATTTTTCTGTGACCTTCTCGAACTTCTCGTTGTAGTATTCCACCGTCATGGCGTCGGGACGGATGACGTCCGCATAGATGCCCGGCACGCTGAGGCAGCCCTCGTTGTACTCGCATTTCGTCCCGCTCTCCTCGATGATGACCGGATTGATCATCACGCGGAAGAAGCCCTTCAGATAGTCATAGACGTCGGACATCACGTCCCCATCGACTATGAGCACCCTGAGGCCGACTCCGATCTGAGGAGCCGCGAGACCGCAGCCCTCTGATTTCGTGAGTGTGTCCTTGAGGTCTTCCACCAGTTTGAGAATTCTCTCCTTGTCGTTGATGTCGGCTTCCGCCGCCTTGGCCCTGAGTATCTCCGAGCCGTACAGATATATCGGTTGAATCATTGTGTGATGCTGTTGTTCTGCCGGTCGAGGAAGCTTTGCAGTATGATTGCCGCGCTGATCTTGTCGACCGAATTCTTGTCTTTCCTGTCTTTGTATTTCATGCCGCCGTCGATCATCGCCCTGTGCGCCAGGACGGAGGTGAACCTTTCGTCCTCGAGCGTCACCTCCACTCCCGGGAAGTTCTTCCTCAGGCGCGGGAGGAACTGCTCGACGTCAGCCGCAGCCTCGGAAGGTTTGCCGTTCATGTTGACCGGGTAGCCTATCACGAAGCGGATAATGGTCTCCGACTGCGAGTATTTTTTAAGATAATCTATTATATTTGCAGTAGGTACCGTTTCCATCGGCGATGCGAAAATGCGCAGAGGGTCACTGACAGCGATCCCTGTGCGTTTCCGTCCAAAATCTATGCCGATGATGCGTTCCATACCTTGCAAATTTAATAAAAATATGGCGAAACAAAGAACCAATCTATACAGAATCAGCGTGGTCGACGACGAAACGCACAACGAGCTCTGGGTGCGCAGGTTCACCAAGTTGCTTCTGTGGGCGTCCGTGGCCGCCGTTGCCATCATCGGGGCTGCTGTGGTCTATTGCCTGATTGCTTTCACGCCAGTCCGCACTTCCATTCCCGGCTACCCTGATGCTAACACCAGGAACGCCGCGGTCCAGAATGTCATCAAGATCGATTCGTTGGAGAGAATAATAACACGCTGGGAGTTCTATGCGGAAAACCTGCGCCGCGTGGTCGAAGGCCGTGCCCCGCTGGACATCGACAGCGTGATGAAGTCCTCGGATGCTGGGAATGCGGCTGAGGCCGATCCTGCCGCGCTCGCCGGCCGTGATTCGCTTTTGCGGACGAAAGTGCTGGAAGCCGGGCAGTTCAGTATCAGCAATAACCAGCGCACCCTGGATATCGAAGGGCTCCATTTCTTCGCTCCGCTCAAGGGCGTGGTGTCCAAGGGGTTCGACCCGGTCCTGCACCCTTACATCGATATTACGGCACCTGCCGGGTCTCTCGTGATGACGGCCCTGGACGGCACGGTGGTGTTCACCGGCTGGAACGACGAGCTTGGCTACACCATCGCGGTGCAGCACTCCGGCGACATCCTGACGATCTACAAGCATAATCAAAAACTTCTCAAGAAGGACGGCGACAAGGTCAAGGCCGGCACTCCGATCGCTCTGGTGGGGGACACCGGCACGGAGTCATCCGGAGACCATCTGCACTTCGAGCTCTGGCACGATGGCGGACCGCTCGATCCTACCCAATACATTTCTTTCTAAGATGAATACAGCAAAACGCAGAATAGCTATACTCGGTTCTACGGGATCGATAGGCAGACAGACTCTTGACGTCGTGAGGCAGCACCGCGATCTGTTCGAGGTGGAGTTGATCACGGCCAACAACAGCGCCGACCTGCTCATCGAGCAGGCGCTCGAGTTCGATGTCAACAATGTCGTCATCTGCAACCCAGACAAGTACCGTCAGGTGGCGGATGCCCTCCAGGACAAGGATATCAAGGTGTTTGCGGGCGTCGAATCGGCCTGCGACCTGGTGGCGGGCGACAATGTGGATATCGTCGTTGCTGCCATGGTCGGTTTCAGCGGCCTTGCACCGACCCTTGCCGCTGTCCGGGCGGGCAAGATCCTCGCGCTCGCAAACAAGGAGACTCTTGTGGTCGCCGGGTCCATCGTAATGGCCGAGGCCAAGAAATACAACGCCCCGGTCCTTCCGGTCGATTCCGAGCATTCGGCTATTTTCCAATGTCTCCTGGCAGCCCAGGGCAATGCCTTGTCGCGCATACATCTGACAGCTTCCGGCGGTCCTTTCCGTACATGGGACAAGGCAGATATCGCCAAGGCTACCAGAAATGATGCCCTCAAGCATCCCAATTGGTCGATGGGTGCCAAGATCACCATCGATTCAGCGACCATGATGAACAAGGGGTTCGAGGTCATCGAGGCCTGCTGGCTCTTCGGTGTCAGTCAGGACCAGATCAATGTCGTCGTGCATCCGGAGTCGATAGTGCACTCCATGGTCGAATATGAGGACGGCGCTGTTATCGCGCAGATGGGCCATCCGGACATGAGAGAGCCGATACAATTCGCGTTGGGCTTCCCTGAGAGGCTTCCTCTGAACAACAAGAAACTCGATTTCGCCGAGCTTGGCAGTCTGTCCTTCTTTCGTCCGGACATGGACAAGTTCCCTGCGCTGGCTCTTGCATACGAGGCGATACGCAGGGGCGGCAATGCCCCTTGCGTCCTGAATGCCGCCAACGAAGTGGCTGTTGCCGCATTCCTCAATGACAAGATCGGATTCTACGAAATCAGTGACCTGGTCGGAAAGTGCCTGATGGAGGCTGATTTCATCGCCAAACCTTCTCTGGATGACATATTCGAGACGCACAAACTCGTGACCGCAAAGGCGGAGGGCTTGGTATGGTAGTGCTGATCAAGACCTTGCAGGTGATACTATCGCTTTCCCTGCTCATACTCATACACGAACTCGGCCATTTCACTTTTGCGAAAATATTCGGCATCAAGGTGGACAAGTTCTTCCTGTTCTTCGATGCCGGCGGCACGAAACTGTTCAGCACCAAGGAGACCAGGTGGTTTACCCGTTTGTTCCCGAAAGCGGCGGAGGCCGAAACCGAATACGGCATCGGCTGGCTTCCGCTCGGCGGATATTGCAAGATCTGCGGCATGGTGGACGAGTCGATGGATCTCGAAAGCCTGGCAGGGGAGCCGCAACCTTACGAATTCAGGACACATCCTGCCTGGCAGAGGCTGCTGGTGATGGCCGGGGGTGTCCTGTTCAATTTCGTTTCCGCGATATTGTTCTTTTCCCTGATAATGGACATCAGCGGCCGCTCATTTATCAAGAATGAGGGTAACGCCGTCTATGTCAATGATCTGGCATACGAGATGGGGTTTCGCACCGGTGACCGGATATTGAGCTACGACGACTATGTGCCGGAGGATTTCAGCATGTTGCAGGCGGACCTCGCGAGGCGTAAGGTGAGCAAAGCCAAGGTACTGCGCGACGGCGATACGCTCGTTATCTATATCGACAGGGCGATGATAGGTCGGGTGCTTTCCTCACCGGGGATGTTCGATCTTGCTCTCCCTTTCGTCATCGACTCCATTCCGCCGGAGAGCGTCAATGCCGGGGCTGGGTTCTTGAAGGGAGACGCCGTGACTGCTGTGAACGGGGTTGAGACCCCTTACGCTCAGGATTCAAGGCCTCTGATTGCAGAAAATGCCGGGGGCAAGGTGTCTTTGACCGTAGTCAGGGACGGCGTGGTCTCCGAGATGGAGGCCGATGTGGATTCTGCCGGCCGCATAGGGGTGTATATGGCCATGCCGGAGATAGAGACCAGGACCTACAATTTCCTGACGGCGATACCGGCCGGGTGCAGATATACCGTCACTGCAATTCGAGATTACCTGAGGGATCTCAGGCTTGTGGCGACCCCGAGCACCCAGGCGTACAAGTCTGTGGGCAGTTTCATCGCGATCGGACAGGTGTTCCCGGCGACCTGGGACTGGCTTGAACTGCTGTTTCTGCTTGGAATGCTTTCCGTGATGCTTGGCGTGATGAATTTGATCCCTATTCCAGGCCTTGACGGCGGACACATCTTGTTCACGCTTTTCGAGATGGCTACCGGCAGGAAGCCGAGTGACCGTTTCATGGCGGTGGCCCAGATGATAGGAATGGCCCTGCTGCTTGGACTGATGTTCCTGGCATTCGGCAATGACATAGGACGTTTGATGAAATAAAATCTATTGAATATGAAAAAGATAATAGTTTTTTTATCCATAGCTGCGATGCTTTGTTCATGCGGACATAAATCAACGCAGAAACTCCTCCCTTCCGTCAGCGGCAAGGCTGGGGAAGTGCTGGTGGTGATGGAAAAATCCGGTTGGGAAGGAAACCTTGGTGTTGAGGTCAGGGAACTTCTGGCCAGCGACTGCCCGTATCTTGCGCAGAGGGAGCCGCTGTACTCCCTAGTCAACATTACTCCATCCAATTTTGTCACGATGTTCCAGGTGCACAGGAACATCGTCAAGTTCGAGATCGATCCTCAGGTGCAGAAAGAAGGTGTCCAGTATCTTTCAGATGTCTGGGCGCGTCCTCAGTGCGTTGTCGCCATCTCTGCGGCTACTGAAGAACGGGCGTTCGAACTTGTCAAGGAGAAGGGACCGGTGATTGTGAGCGCGATCGAGCAGGCTGAGCGCAACAGGGTGATAATGAATACTCTGCAGTATGAGGAGAAATCCATAGCCCCGAAGATATCCGAGCTGATGGGATGTACCATACATTTCCCTTCCGGGTACAAACTGATGAAGAAGAGCGCGGACTTCGTATGGGTTGAGGATGAGAAGCAGTATACGACACAGGGCGTGTTCATATATAAGTATCCTGTCAGCGGCCGCGGAGATGACCTCGAGCTGTCAAGCCTTGTGCGCCAGAGGAACAAGATCCTGATGGAGAATGTGCCGGGTATGTTCGAGAACACCTACATGACCACCAGTGAGTTCATCCCTCCGACACTGGAGTATGTGAAGTACAAGAACTTTGATTTTGCCCAGTTGAGGGGCTTCTGGGAGGTGCACAACGACTATATGGGCGGTCCTTTCGTCTCTCATTCGATGTACAGTCCTGATGGTAAGTATGTTGTGACCAAGGAGGCGTTTGTCTATGCTCCTCGTTTCGATAAGAGGCAGTATCTCAGGCAGGTGGAGTCTCTGCTGTACTCATTCGAGTGGGACGATGAAAAGAACTAAAAATATTTTGATGCAAAAAAAATAATGCATATATTTGCAGTCCCAATTTGCGGTGGGTTCGTATAACGGTTAGTACTCGGGATTTTCATTCCCGCAATAGGAGTTCGATTCTCCTACCCACTACCAGAAAATATAAAAAATACAATAATGGCAAACAACGCATCTGCTGAGAAGTGCATTCGCCAGAGCGAAAGGCACAGATTGCATAACAAGTATTATGCAAAGACAACGAGAAACGCTATCCGCGTTCTCAGGAACACTACTGACAAGGAGACAGCTGAAGCTAACGCTCCTAAGGTTTACGCAATGATCGACAAACTTGCTAAGATGGGCCTCATCCACAAGAACAAGGCTTCCAATCTCAAGAGCGGTTTGGCAGTTTATATCAATAAACTCTAAGAATGAAGAGGCTGCCGACCGGCGGCCTTTTTTATCGGGATGTAGCGCAGTTGGCTAGCGCACCACGTTCGGGACGTGGGGGTCGTCTGTTCGAGTCAGATCATCCCGACCAGAGAGATGCAGAGATGCATCTCTTTTTTTTTCTTGCTATTGTAGCAATCAATTCATATCTTTGTTAATGCCTAGATTGGCGCAGTTTGATCAATATACTAACAACACATATCAAAACTATGGCTAAATATCCAAAAATCGGTATCCGTCCGACCATCGATGGTCGTCAGGGCGGTGTAAGAGAATGTCTCGAAGAGAAAACCATGGCTCTCGCCAAGGCGGTGGCCGAACTCATTTCATCCAACCTCCGCAACGGTGACGGCTCCCCGGTGGAGTGCGTGATCGCAGACAGCACTATCGGCCGCGTTGCTGAAAGTGCGGCTTGCCAGGAAAAATTCGAGCGTGAGGGCGTTGGAGCTACAATCAGCGTCACATCCTGCTGGTGCTACGGCTCTGAGACAATGGATATGAATCCTCATTGGCCGAAGGCTGTCTGGGGATTCAACGGTACCGAGCGTCCGGGCGCAGTTTATCTCGCAGCAGTGCTTGCCGCACATGCTCAGAAGGGTCTTCCTGCATTCGGCATCTACGGACACGATGTTCAGGACCTCGATGACAATACCATCCCTGCGGATGTAGCGGAGAAGATTCTCCGTTGGGCCCGCGCCGCCATGGCGGTCGCCACTATGCGTGGAAAGAGCTACCTCAGCCTCGGAAACACCTGTATGGGTATCGCCGGTTCCATCGTGAATGCCGACTTCCTCCAGCAGTACCTTGGAATGCGCACGGAATATGTATCTCTCGTAGAGATTCTCCGCCGCGTCGATTTCGAGATCTACGATCACGAAGAGTTCGAGAAGGCCATGAAGTGGGTCGAGAAGTATTGCAAGCCGAACGAGGGCCACGACTACAATGAGGACCGCGCTCTCTTCCCTGGCACCCCTATGACCACCTTCAACGGCAAGGGCAAGGGCAAGAACCGCGAGGAAAAGGATCAGGACTGGGAGTTCACCGTCAAGAACTATATGATCATCCGTGACCTCATGGAAGGCAACCCTAACCTTCTCAAGATGGGTTACAAGGAAGAGGCCCTCGGCCACAACGCAATCGCGGGTGGTGTCCAGGGACAGCGCCAGTGGACTGACTACAAGCCTAATTTCGACTTCCCTGAGTCATTGATGTGCTCTTCATACGATTGGAACGGTATCCGTGAAGCCAAGATCCTCGCTACGGAGAACGACTTCTGCAATGGTATGACAATGCTTTTCGGACATCTCCTCACCAACAAGGGCGTGATGTTCAGCGATATCCGTACATACTGGAGCCCGGATGCAGTCGAGAGGGTTACAGGCAAGCGTCCTGAGGGTGGTGCAGCCAACGGATTCATCCACCTCATCAACTCCGGCGCAACTACACTTGACGCCACAGGTGCCATGACCGACGCTGAGGGCAAGCCTACGATGAAGTGCCCATGGGAGATGACAGAGGCCGATGCTGATGCTTGTCTCGCAGCCACACAGTGGATGCCTGCAGACCGTGACTACTTCCGCGGCGGCGGTTATTCTTCACACTTCCTCAGCAAGGGCGGCATGCCTATGACCATGATGCGTCTCAACATGGTAGCAGGCCTCGGACCTGTCCTCCAGCTCGCTGAAGGATGGACGGTGGAACTTCCTACGGACGTCCACAACATCCTCGACAAGCGTACGGATCCTACATGGCCTACCACCTGGTTCGCTCCACGCCTCGACCCTTCAAAGGATTGCTTCAAGGATGTCTACAGCGTGATGAACTGCTGGGGTGCAAACCACGGTGCCATCGCTTACGGACACATCGGAGCCGACCTCATCACCATGGCCTCCATGCTCCGCATCCCTGTTTGCATGCACAATGTTCCTGACGAGGAGATCTTCCGTCCTGCAGCATGGAATGCATTCGGAATGGACAAGGAGGGTGCAGACTACAGAGCTTGTGCTAACTTCGGCCCGATCTACAAGTAATGGCATCTATCAATACATCAAAGTTGGTTGAACGGAAGTATCTGCTTCCGTTCATCCTTATTACATCGTTGTTCGCGCTCTGGGGCTTCGCCAACGACATCACCAACCCGATGGTCGCTGCGTTCCAGACCGTGATGGAACTCTCCGCCGCCAAGGCATCCCTGATACAGTTCGCATTCTACGGCGGATATGCCACCATGGCAGTTCCGGCCGCACTGTTCATCCGCAAGTTCAGTTACAAGAAGGGCATCCTTCTTGGCCTCGTGCTTTATGCGGTGGGCGCGTTCCTGTTCATTCCTGCCGCTGCACGCCAGAGCTTCACTTTCTTCTGCTTCTCTCTTTACATCCTGACCTTCGGTCTGGCATTCCTCGAGACCACTGCCAATCCGTTCATCCTTTCGCTCGGCACCAAGGAGACATCTACACGCCGTCTGAACCTCGCCCAGGCATTCAACCCTATGGGTTCCCTGACGGGAATGGCGGTAGCTTCGTGGGTTGTGCTCCCGAGCCTTTTGAGTGACAAGGAACGTGATGAGGCCGGCAGGTTGATATTCAGCTCTTTGCCGGAGTCGGTGAAAGCAAGCGAGCGTCTGCATGACCTGGCGTCGATCAGGGATGCATATGTGGCTCTCGGTGTTGTCGTGGTCTTGATGCTTGTCATCATCGCCATCACCAAGATGCCGAATACTGTGAAGACCGGGCAGAAGCTCAGCACCAAGGCGACTCTAAGCAGATTGTGGAACAATGTCTCATACCGTGAAGGCGTCCTGACGCAGATGTTCTACGTCGGCGCACAGATCATGACCTGGACATTCATCATCCAGTATGCGGACAATCTCGGTATCGACAAGGCTACTGCGCAGAAGTACAACATCATCGCGATGGGTACGTTCCTCTGCTTCAGGTTCATCTCGACATTCCTGATGAAGTATGTCAATTCGAGGAAGCTTCTTGCGATCTTCGGCTGCGGCGCGGCTCTTTGCACCATCGGCGCGATCTGCTTTGTCGGCTACACCGGATTGATATGCCTTGTCGCAGTGAGTGCGTTCATGAGTTTGATGTTCCCTACGATCTATGGTATTTCTCTCGAGAATGTGAGCTCCGAGGACAGTACTCTCGGTGCTGCGTTCCTCGTGATGGCGATTGTCGGTGGCTCCATCCTTCCGCCGCTTCAGGGTTCCATCATCGACAAGCAGGTGATCTTCGGACATCCTGCCGTGAATGTGAGCTTCGTCCTGCCTCTCATCTGCTTCATAGCGATCATCATCTATGGTGTGCGTTGTTATAAGCGCGGTGAGATCCTGGCTGAGTAGTAGTCTGTTCTCAATCGGAATATTCTTGAGAGGTCGGCTTCAAAGCCGGCCTCTCTTTTTTCATGGACTTTCTGCGGAATGGCTATTTCGTTCCGCAAAAGCTTTGTCGTAACCAGACCAGGCCCTCCCACTTCGTGGGCCCCTCCCTCTAGAGCCGAGGGCGGCTAGTCTGGTTCCGGCAAACTTTTGTCTCCACTGTCTCCATTCCGCAGTACATGAATATGTGACGAAGATGACGGATCGTCAGATGAGTTTGATGGAGTTGATGATGCGGCCGCAATCGAAACCTTCGCGTCTGGCCGAGAAGAACCGCATATCGTCATAGGTGCAGATGCCGCAGTCGGAAATGTTTTCAGACTTCACGCCCGACTCCTCGAGGAGCCAGCGGTTGGCGTCGGCCAGGTTCAGATGATGGCCGCCTTTCATGTTGCCGTCTTCAGGCCGGCCCATCCACTGCCAAAGACGCTCGATCGGGAATCCAGCTTCCTTGAACAACTGGGGTACTTCGTCTCTGACCTGGAAGTTCTTCAGACTGATGCCAGGTCCAATGATGGCGTGTAGGTCCTTCGCCTCGGTGCCGAATTCCTCGGACATTCTGAGGATGGTGCAGAGACAGATTTTCTGGACCGTGCCTTTCCAGCCGGAATGGATGGCGGCGACTGCATTGTGGACCGGATCATGCAGGAGAACGGGGATACAGTCGGCCGTACGCACTCCGATCGCGCACCCCGGCAGGTTGGTGATAAGTGCGTCGATACCGGTGAGCTCATCCCGCGTGGTGTCCGGACTCGTCACCCTGGCGACCTTGAATCCGTGTACCTGATGTCCGGTCACGACGGGGTACGGCAATACGGCGTCTCTCATTGTTGAAAACGCCTCGATACCCTCGCTGCAGGGATACCAGAGGATATTTGACTCAAGACCTTCCATTCCCAATAGAAATAATGCTCTAATTTACGGGGAATTATTCATATATGAAACATGAATCGGTTTTGAAAAAATAAACTTTTTGCTAAGAAACCCCGGCATCCGTGACAAACAGAGAATAAAAGGATTATATTTGCAACAAATAAACGGGGTACAGGAAACACCTGTTGAGATATACCCGCCGAACTTGATACGGTCAATACCGTCGTAAGGATTTAATTATGCTTCTTTCCGGGACTATTTCCGAAGACTGCATGCGCATCCGCGAGCAGTCTCCTCTTATCCACAACATCACGAATTATGTGGCGATGAGCCTGTCGGCCAACGCGTTGCTGGCCATTGGCGCATCCCCTCTGATGTCCTCCGAGCCGGAGGAAATGCAGGACATAGTCTCCAAGGCGGAAGCCATGACGGTCAACATTGGCTGCCTGGAAGGACGCCAGCTGGAAGCCATGCGGCTTGCGGCCGAGGCTGCGTACATCCAGGGAAAGCCTTGGGTGCTGGATCCTGCGGGTGTCGGCGTCAGTACTTTGAGACTGAACAGCTGCAATGAGCTTATCCGCCGCTTTCACCCGGGGGTCATCCGAGGCAATGCCTCGGAAATCATGACTCTGGCCGGTATTCAGGCAACTTCGCGCGGTGTGGATGCTTCGGAGGAAAGCCGGGCTGCACTCGCGCCGGCGGTGAAACTCTCCAGAGAGTCAGGTGCGGTGGTGTCGGTAAGCGGTCCGGTGGACTACATCACGGACGGCAGCCGCATCATCGCCATTCAGAACGGGAGCCCGCTGATGCCTCAGGTTACGGCCATGGGATGCACTGCATCGGCGATCACGGCTGCTTTCCTTGCTGTCGAGAAGGACTGTCTCACTGCGGCTGCGGGAGCGATGGCCTTGATGGGAGTCACGGGCGGGAAAGCTGCCGCTGAATGCGCCGGGCCGGGCTCTTTTGCCGTCAGATTCATCGACATGCTGGCCTCGATATCCCCGGAGACGGTCGCAAAAGAATTACGCTATGAAGAAAGAACAGCTTAGATTGTATCTGGTGACCGACCGCGGTCTTGCCGGAGACAGGGATGTCGAAGATATTGTCAGGATGTCGGTCGAAGGTGGTGCGACCATGGTCCAGCTCCGCGAGAAGAACATCGACACCCGTGAGTTCATCGAGCTTGCCTTGCGGCTGAAAAAGGCTCTGGAGCCTTATGGCGTGCCGCTGATAATCAATGACAGGGTCGATGTGGCCATGGCCTCCGGAGCAGACGGAGTGCACATAGGGCAGTCGGACATGCCGTATGCGATGGCCCGGAGACTGCTGGGTCCGGACAAGATAATCGGTCTGTCGGTGGAGGATTTCAGCCAGATAGAAGAGGCGAACCTGCTGGACGTCGATTATATCGGCGTGTCTCCTGTGTTCTCGACGCCGACCAAGACGGACACGGCTGCACCGTTCGGACTGGACGGCCTCAGGAAAGCGGTCGCGATGTCCGTCCATCCGGCAGTTGCCATCGGGGGAATGAACCTCAGCACGGCCGCGGACGTCATTCGTACTGGCGTGGACGGCATTGCGGTAGTGAGCGCCATAGTGTGCGCGGCCGACCCATGCAAAGCTTCCCGCGAACTGATTGAAACTATGGAAAAGGCATGAAAGGGGAGTTCGATTTCATAGACGGCATCCGCGGGATGTTCCCTGCGCCGGAAGGTGTGAGGGGCATCGGCGACGACTGCGCTGTCATACCGCAGCGGGGTGGCCGGGAGACGTTGGTGTCCACCGACATGCTTGTGGAGGGCACTCATTTCCTGCTGGACGACATCACGCCGTATCAGCTCGGTTGGAAGTCGGCCGCATCGAATTTCAGTGATATCGCAGCGATGGGCGGAACTCCCGTCGGAATGTTCCTTGCGCTTGCATTGCCGTGCAGTCTGCCGCAAGGCTGGGCCGATGAATTCCTCCGTGGACTGCGTGATATCTCTGAAAAATACGGATTCCCTCTGCTCGGAGGCGATACGACCGCTTCTCAGGACCGCGTATGCATCTGCATGACGGTGCTCGGAGATGCAATGAAGGGGAGGAGCCTTCTGCGCAGCTCGGCGCGCCCGGGGGATCTGGTTTGCGTGACAGGCTGCCTGGGCGATTCCGCTGCGGGTCTGGATGCCATACTGAACGGCTGCCAGCGTATCGGAGAGGTCCCATACCTGATTGAAAGACATTATCTTCCTAAGCCTCGGGTCGAGGAAGGTCGTCTGCTCGCATCGACGGAGGGAGTGCATGCGATGATGGATATTTCGGACGGTATCGGATCGGATCTGAGGCACATCATGGAGGAGTCCGGTGTAGGAATGGAGATCGAGATGGCAAGGATACCTGTTTCGGAGCAGCTCCAGGCATACTGCCGGAGCCGGTCCGAGGACCTGTACCGCTTCGCTGCTTCGGGTGGGGAAGATTATGAGCTGCTGTTTACCGTGGCCCCGGAGGCTGAGAGCACGCTTGCCGTGGAGCATTTCGTGATCGGACGGGTGACTGAAGGGAGTGAGCTGGTATGGAAAGGCTCGGAAAAGGATTATGATGGATTCAGACATTTTTGATATGAAAAAGTATTCTCGAGTACTCACGATAGCGGGCAGTGATTCCGGTGGAGGCGCAGGAATCCAGGCGGACATCAAGGCGATCAGCGCCACCGGGGGCTATGCCGCTAGTGCAATCACAGCGGTGACGGTGCAGAACACCCTTGGAGTCAAGGCTGTCCATGATGTCCCCGTCGAAATCATCAAGGGACAGATCGCAGCTGTCCTTGAGGACATCGGAGCTGATGCCGTCAAGATTGGCATGCTGAGCAACAAGGAAGTCGTCAGGGCGGTGCGCTCTACTCTGGATGAGTTCGGCGTCACGCAGATCGTGCTCGATCCCGTGATGGTGGCCACTTCCGGCGACCGGCTTATCGACGAGGATGCGGTGCAGGTGCTTGCCACCGAGCTTGCGCCGTACGCGAGAGTCGTCACTCCGAACATTCCCGAGGCTGAGATTCTCGCCGGCGTGCGCATAGCGTCGCAGGAGGACCTGCCGCAGGTCGCCCGCTCATTGTCCTCTGCGATGTCGTCCATTTCCGGAAGGAAGGTTTCTGTGCTCATGAAGGCCGGCCATCTCGATGACGATGAACTGGTGGATTACTTCTACAATGCGGAGGAAGACCACACTGTCGAGCTGCGTTCCCGCAGGGTCGATTCCCGTAACACCCATGGAACCGGCTGCACTTTATCGTCCGCGCTGGCGTCATTCCTGGCCCAAGGCTTCTCCCTTGACGACGCGGCCCGCAAGGCCAAGGAATATATATCCGCAGCCATCGAGGCCGGCGCCGGATACGAAATCGGCCATGGACACGGACCTGTGAAGCATTTTATATGATGAGCACTTAATAGACAGAACCAACATAATTGAATATGAGAAGACTAATTGAATCAATCGTGATCCTGGCTCTGGTCCAGACTATGGTTTCCTGCTCATTTGACTGCAGCAAGGCATGGAAATCCCTTCCGATCAATCCCGACACGAATATAGCCCTCATGGAGGAGCAGATAACAGCTAATCCGGATCAGTGGAAGGCGGCGTACGAATTCCTGACCGACAACGACCTCGCGTCTCTCTCTCTTGGCCGCCACGAAATTGTTGAAGGCGGAGCCTATGCCAATGTGCAGGAGTATGATACGAGAGTGGAAGGCAAGTTCGAAGCCCACAAGGATTATATCGACGTGCAGATTGTCGTCAGCGGCGAGGAGGAGGTCCATGTCGCGGATATCGCGGATGCCGTAGACTGCTTGAAGGAGTACGACAAGACGAAGGACGTGATGTTCTATTCTTCCGCATCCGAGTTCAAGGTATATAATGCATGTTCGTCCTGCTGGATTGTGCTGTTCCCAGGTGAACTCCACAGGCCTGGTCTTGCAAAGAATGGGACGCCATCTCCTGTGAAGAAGGTCGTCGTCAAGATCCCTGTGGCTGAATAGTGCTCTTCGTACCGCTATTGACGAAGGAGATGCGAACTGGGATGTGGTTGATTTTGACAGGGAGGCATTTCTTTTTGAACTAGAGGCGCAAGGTAAGTGATTATGGCAAAGTCTGTATTATCCGAGAGGGTAATACAGACTTTGTTGATATCTGGCGTATTTGTTGGAAAACTGCTCATTTACGCACCGGGACCTGGATGATGGTCAGCCATTTCTCCGGGTCTTCCTGGTTCCAGATGCCGTCCACATAGCAGGCACGGGGCGCATCAGCTATCTCGTACCCCATCTTTGCAATCTCTGCAAAAAGTTCGATGTAGCTTTCGCGTAATTTGGTGTATGGGCCGTATACTTTCATGCAGATGGCGGTCGGGTACTCCGGCAGGGTCTTGAATTTGACGATGTCTGAGTCCTGTCCGGCCTCTGAGACCTTCTCGCAGTATTCGATCTCAAAGTTCTCGGCCCTGTATTCCTTGGCTGTCTCCACCGTGAAACAGTATCCTGGTTCCGGACATTCGCAGCCGAGGCGGGCCATTTCTGGTGCCACAACTGTCACCAGATGCATTCCGAGGGCAACATAGTTTGGAAGAATTGTCCTGTTGTATGCAACGATGATAGAAGGTAGTGAGTCAAAATAAATCTTTTGCATATTCATTCTTTTCTTTTGGGCGGCCACCAGG
>JAZQNI010000098.1:0-2906 GCA_045627265.1 Candidatus Cryptobacteroides sp. | reverse complement strand
CCCTTGAGCCCCTTGTGCCAGGTATGCAGCATCACCTCATCGTCGCGCCGAGGCATCCTGACGAACTCGACATGCATGCGCGCAAGCACCCATACCGCATTCAACGGCTTAAGGTCGGGGTCGCTCATGCCGAGCATCTCCGCGCCCTTGCCGGCCAGTTCCTGGGCGATCTCCATGAACGAGACCGCCTTCATCCGGCTGCGGATGTCGACCATGTAGCTCGGAATGTAGAACGGTGTGCTGTATCTTTCGTTGTTGTTCATATCACAAATATAGCAATTCGTGCAGGATATAGGCATGCCGGATTCCGGAAAAATGCCTATATTTGTTTGATACAGGTCTAATTGAAGGCAGATCCTAGGACATGAACAGAAGAAACATCGCCATAGGAGCGGCATTGATTCCCGCCGCTCTCCTTGCCCAGACGGGCGAGAAACCGAACATCATCCTGATAACGACCGACCAGCAGACAGCCGGCGCGATGTCGTGTGCCGGCAATCCGTATGTGCGCACCCCGGCCATGGATGCACTGGCATCCGACGGCATCCTCTTCACGGGAGCGTACAGTCCGTTCCCGCTGAGCGGACCATGCAGGGCATCGCTCCTGACCGGTTGCTATCCTTCTGTCGTGGGGGCGACCAAGAACGGCGTCCCGCTTGTCAAGGAGTATCTGGCCGACGGCATCGGAATCAGGATGTCCGGCGCGGGCTATGAGTGCCTCTTCGCCGGCAAATACCACGCTCCTGAGCAGAAACTGCCGGCAAACAACGGCTTCAAGAAGGTCTGTGACCCGGTCGGCGATCTGGAAGTCATCCCGCATGTGGACAAGGCGCTCGACGCGTACGACGGCTCCAAGCCGCTTTTCCTCGTGGTCAACTTCGTCAATCCTCACGAAATCTGCCAGGTCAAGCACGAAGAGATAGGGAAGATGACCGGGTATATCCCGGAAGTCGATCCGTGCCGATATCCGCCTCTGCCGGACAATTTCAAACGCACCGACCAGGACCCGGATGTCCTCAATCTCGAGGAGGAGATGGGCGGCCAGTTCGCTCATTATCCTATGGGCCGCTACTCGGAACTGGACTGGCAGCGCTATCTCTACAACTACTATCGTCTTGTGGAGAGGGCTGATGCCTGCATCGGCGAGCTGGTCGCATCGCTCAAGGCCCACGGCCTGTACGACAATTCGGTCATAGTGTTCTGCTCCGACCATGGCGACGGAGCCGCGGCACATGAGTGGAACGGCAAATGGGCTCTCATGGAAGAGTCTGTCAATGTGCCGATGATTATCAAGGCGCCGAAGGACAAAGGACCTGCCGGAGTCGTCAACGATTCGGCCCTCGTGACCATCGGACCTGACCTGTACAGCACTTTCTGCGACTTCGCCGGCATCTCCCTGAACAAACATAGATATGTGGGACAGAGCCTTGCACCGGTGATCTACGGGCAGAAGGAGAAGACGCACGACGACATCTTCATCGAGACCTTGTTCAATTTCGTGCCGTGCCACGGCTGGTCATTGATCGACGGCAAGTTCAAATATGTCTTATACCAGGGCTGCAAGAACAACGAAGCCCTCTTCGACCTCGAGCACGACAAGGGCGAGATGCACAACCTCCTGGACGATCCGGAGTATGCCGGACAGCTGAAGACCTGCCGCCTCAAGATGCAGAAATGGGCCGACAGACTCCGCAACTGGCAGTGCAAGGTCAGGATCGACCCTATTGTGAAATATACCTACGAGACCCCGAACGACCCTGTCACCATCCTCTCGACCGACCTGTCCGTCGATCTGGACCCGGACGACTGGTTCGATGCATACCTGTTCATGAAATCGGCCTGGATGCGCCCACAGGGCATCATCCTTACCGATTATGCAGGAGAAAAGGAGTTCGAACTTGCCCGCCAGCTCGAGCAGATCGCCGGCCATACAGAGATCCCTCTCCTGGCCGGAGTCAACGAAAGATTCGAGTCCGGCAAGACCCCGCGCAACACGGAAGGCGCCGAGTTCATCCTCAAGACCCTGCGCGAACAGCGTGTCAAGACCCGTCTGATCGCGGTCGGCTCCCTCCGCAACGAGGCGCTGGCGTACGAGATGGATCCCGAACTTTTCAAACGCAAGGTCGAGGAAGTGGTGTTTGTCAGCGTGCCGCTGAATGGCGAGAAGGCGACCAATGTCAACCGCGACACTGCGGCAGTGAGGGTCATCTTCGACTCGGGAGTGCCGATCCTGGCGGTGCCTAATGTCAAGCAGAAGCTCAGCGGTGAGATGGAGTCGACCATCGCCGCGACCAATTCCGCCGTCTGCGACTTCCTCACGAAGAGGCTGGCCGACTGGCGCGGAAGACGCCGGAGGGAGTCACCGGGATTCCTGAAGAAAACTGAGCAGCTCGAAGGACAGGGGAAAAACCTCTGGAGCCTGCCTGTATTCATCCCTGAGACCCGGTGGGCGGAGTTTGGGATCAAGGCTGTCCGCTGCTCTGCATCCTACGCTCCCGGGACGTCCACCGCCTTCCCGGAGGACAAGCGCGGGAACGATTTCCTCATGATGGAATGGAACGCCGACGCGCTTCTGGAGTACACAATGAAAATGATCTGCGAGTGATATGAAAGTCGGAAAGATTGCCAGACTCGGAGTGGCCGTGGCCTCTCCTCTATGTATTTTCACTTCTTTCAAGCAGAAGGACCCGCAGCAGCCCAACATCCTCTTCATCCTTGCGGATGATTACGGATGGAGGGACACCGGCGCCACCGGAAGCGAGTATTTCGAGACACCCAACATCGACCGCATAGCGCAGAACGGCATCAATTTCACCCGCAGCTATGCCGCCTGCCAGGTATCCAGCCCGTCCAGGGCGTCGCTCATGACCGGCCTTTTCACCACCCGCCACGGCATCACCGACTGG
>JAZQNI010000097.1:0-6471 GCA_045627265.1 Candidatus Cryptobacteroides sp. | reverse complement strand
TCCAGAGATATCGTTGGGAGATGCTCAGCTACGGTATGGCATATGTGCAGGGTGAGCCTGTCATGTTCTACTGTCCTATCTTCGCAGCTATCGATCCCACTGTCGGTGCTCCCACCTGGTATGTTCCCGGTGACGACCCTGATGTCCCCACGATGGATCCCAACAACGTGACCAAGAACTTCGATGAGGATGCCCTCACCCAGAACACCGGTCTCAAGTATACCGCTCCTATCAATGGTGGTTTCGGTCTTGAAGGTGGCTGGAAGTTCCTCTCATTCAGAGCTGACTTCTCTTACGTCCTCGGTAAGACCCTCATCAACAACGATGCATACTTCTATGGCAACCCTGCCAACTTCGCCGGTATGAACACCTACAAGGGCGTTTCCGATTTCTGGACCCCTGAAAATACTGACGCAGCATGGCCGGATTGGTCAAAGGGCTACGTGATGCAGTTTGATACCCACCTCTATGAGAACGCTTCCTTCCTGAGGCTCAAGAACCTCATGGTCGGTGTGTCCCTCCCCAACAAATGGCTCGAGTCCCAGAAGGTCTTCAAGGGCATCAAGCTCACCTTCACCGGACGTAACATCCTCACTTTCACCAAGTACACTGGTATCGATCCTGAAGTTGACTCCAACCTCAGCTACGGTAGGCCTGGTAACTCCAAGCAGTATCTTGGCGGTATTGAGCTCACATTCTAATTCCGATGAATATGAAAAATCTTGTTAAATACACTCTCGCTGTTGCAGCATCTGCAATCATGTTTGCTGCTTGTGATCTGAACCTCGTCCCCAACAGCGCTGTCGCTTATGAGGAAGGTGGCGTTCTGATTCAGACTACCGCGAACCTCAATGCCTTCGAGACTGGTATCCTTTCCAGCTTCCGCGGGCTCCAGATGGGTGATTACATCAATGCAGAGGAGTTCCAGTTCGATTGCTTCAACGCCGTCATCGACTATGGCAACAACTTTGGCTCTCTCCACAGATGTGACTATACTTTCACTTCTTCCGATTATGACGTCGAGGATATGTGGGCTGGCAACTACAGCGCCATCAAGAACTTCAACATCATCATCTCTTCCGCCGACAATGTGCCTGAGAATCTCGTTGCTAGCGCAAAGGTCCTCAAGGGTGAGGCTTTCTTCTTCCGCGCTTGCTCTTATCTGACCCTCGCACACCATTTCGGCCCTATGCCTTCCGCCAATGCTGACGCTCTCTGCGTTCCCCTCGTGCTCAAGTACGACCAGAACGAGAAGCCTTCCCGCGCAAAAGTCGGTGAGGTCTATGCAGCCATCAAGTCCGACCTTGACAGCGCAGCTGTCCTCCTCGCTGGCGTGAAGGGTGCAGTCCGCGCCCAGAAGCCCACGATCGATGCTGTCAACGCTGTCTATGCACGTTACTTCATCGATATGAAGGACTACGCCAATGCAGCCAAGTACGCTCACCTCGTGATCGACACCGGCACCTACAAGCTCGCTTCCACCCAGGCCGAAATGACCAAGGAGTATGTCAACGACGAAGGTACCGAAGCTATCTATCAGGTATTTGGCAGCAAGACTGAAGGCACCAACGCCTGCAACTATTGGACTCAGAGCACAACTGATGGCAATGGTGTTGACGGCCATGTCTTCCGCCCTTACTACATCCCTACCAAGGCTCTCATCAACGCTTACGAGCCTAACGATCTCCGTTTCACCACTTGGTTCGACAACACCCAGACCGTCCAGATCAACGGTGCATACTACACTGGCGAATTCTACACCATGATCAAGTACTGGGGCAATCCTTCCCTCGTTTCTTCTCCTATCCGCAACGGTCGTCAGCTTCCCAAGCCTTTCAAGATCAGCGAGATGTACCTTATCGCAGCTGAGGCTGAACTTTCCACCAACCCTTCTGCAGCAAAGGCTGACCTCAATGCTATCCAGGCTGCACGTGGCGCATCCCTCACCGATGCTTCTACTGATACCGTCCGCAAGGAGTGGTACAAGGAGACTGTCGGAGAAGGTCTCCGTATGGTCTGTCTCAAGCGCTGGGGCATTGGCTTCAACGGACGTGCCCCTCAGGATGGTGCTAAGAACATCGTTATGATTGGTGATGTCTACGATCAGAAAGTCTTCGAAGCCAACAGCATCTACTTCCAGTGGCCTGTTCCTTCATACGAGATGAAGATCAACAGCAACATGGAGCAGAACCCCGGCTACGACGCAATCTAATTTAAAACCGAAAAGATATGAAAAATATATTCAAGTTTTTCGCCGTTGTTGCCGCTTGCGCAAGCCTCGCATCTTGCGTGAAGTATGCTGAATACAACACTGTTCCTTTTGCTTCAGTCGACAATAGCTCCTACACTGTCGTCGAGTCTGCTGCAGGCACTACCTGCAAGATTCCCGTAAATGTGTACAATGCCACCTCTGACTGTACCGTCGCTTATGAGATTAAGGACGTTACTGCAACTCAGGGTGTTGACTACACTGTCGTCGGTGGCGCCGGTGTCCTCAATTTCCCTGTTGGCACCACCACTCAGGAGATTACTGTGAATGTCACCGGTCAGCCCGGCATCTTCACTGGCGATGTCAAGTTCCAGGTCATCCTCAAGAGCGCAACTGGTGGCGATGTGACTATCGGTTCTTACGATACTTGCACCATCAACATCACCGATACCGATCACCCGCTTCTCGACCTCTTCGGAACCTACAAGATGCACAGCGTTGACGTCGCTAGCAGTGGCTCTTACAGCTACTTCAGCTGGGATATCAAGCTCTCTGAGGTTCCTGGTGATCCTACCAAGATCTACATCGAGAATCCTGTTGTTGTCCACAACTATTATGGCTCATACATCCCTGGCACCCTCAAGATGTGGGGTTATGTCAATAGTGCTCATGATACGATCATTTGCCCGCTTCCTCAGGATACAGGCGTGACCTCAGCCAACATGTTCGGCTATGACAACTTCGTGCTCCTCGGATGGGACGGTACCAACATGAGCAATGGCGCTGCAGTTACTGATCCTTACGATGTCATCTGGACTCTTACCGATGGCAAGTGGGTTACCACCAATCCTTACCACCTCAACTGTATGGGTTACCAGCAGGAGGCTCCCGGCGATTGGCTCTACTACTACATGAACTGTCTCGCTACGTTCAACTCCGCATATCCTACCTATTTCGCAAAGGAGTAAGGTTTGATACATATTGAAAGAAGCCCGCTGCAATAAGCGGGCTTTTTTTTATATATTTGCGATATGAAAAAGATTTTGCTTCTGCAGGTCCTCCTGCTTTTCGCCGCCAGTGCGGTGTATGCCCAGAAATATCAGCCTCGCGAGACCTGGCCTTATGTCAACGATGAGTTCGTTGATGGCGCTGTGCGCACTCGTACCGGCTCGCTGATCGAGGAGGCCAAGCTCAATGTCTCCGTGGCCGACGGCTCTCTCCACTATATCAAGGACGGAGTGATCATGAAGATCGACATGTCCACGGTCTATACCGCAAGGATAGGCTTCGACGTGTTTGTCAACGTCGGTGCCAAGATGTATCGCATACTTTCCGAGAAAGAGTCCGGTTGCCTTCTCCAGTTCGTGCAGGTTGATATCGACAAGATGGGCCGCGTCGACATTGGCTACGGCATTTCCTCGTCCAGCGCATCTGCAATGAACATCAATTCCCTTGACGGTCTGACCGACACTGTCAACTACAAGATCGAGAAGGCGATGGACGACAAAGACACGGGCGAGTATCTGCCTCTCATTGTAGAAAAGTATTTCCTTATCGACGGGAAGCTGATCCCGGCCACGAAGCAGGGCCTCAAGGACTATCCCGGCATCGACATGAGCGCTCTCGATGCTTTCGTCAAGTCGAACAAGATCAAGTGGACTAAAAATGAATCTCTCGAGCTGTTGGTCGATTTCGTCGCCGCTCAGCTCGCAAACAACTGATGTTTATGCGTAAAGCTTTTCTGGGCCTGGCATCCCTGGCCCTTATCGCGAGTGCTTGCACTCGCGAACCGGTCGTGAACGAGGTGGAGGAGCCGGTGGCCGCGGAGCAGGATCAGCAGTCCTGTTTTGTGCCCGGCCAGATGATAGTGCAGCTCTCCGAAGAGCTTACGGCACTCGTTGAATCAGGAGAAATCGACGGCGTCAAGACGCGTGCGACCTCTTTCTCGTCGGCTCTTGCCGACGCCGGTGTCGTGTCGATGGAGCGCCTTTATCCCGACGCAGGGGAGTGGGAGGAGCGCCACCGCGCAGCCGGTCTGCACCGCTGGTACCGTCTCGGTCTTGATGAGTCCGCCGCTCCTGCGACCAAGGCGAGCATCGACATCGCCTCGATCGAGGGTGTCGTGTTTGCTGAGCCTCAGCGCGTGATAAAGTCCACGGCCGTATTCAACGATCCTCACTTCTCCGATCAGTGGGGCTACTTCAACGACGGCTCGCTGGGCTCCAAATACCGTGCGGGAGCAGACATCAATGTCGTCCCTGTGTGGGAAAACTATACCGGAGGCACTCCCAACGTGATTGTCGCTGTCATCGATAGCGGCGTGGATGCCGAGCATCCCGACCTCAAGGGCGCCGTGATCCCCGGCGGCCCCAATGGCAGCAAGTGTTTTGTCTACGACTACACCGGCTATGGCCTCTATCCCGACGACCATGGCACCCACGTGTCCGGCACGATCGCCGCAATCAACAACAATGGCGTGGGCGTCTGCGGCGTGGCAGGCGGACTCGACGGCAACGGCGGCGTGCGCATCATGTCCTGCCAGATCATGCACACGGATCCCAAGACAGGAGACAATCTCCAGGGCGACGACTACAATGCAATCGTGTGGGCGGCCGACCATGGCGCCGTGATCGCCCAAAACAGCTGGGGCTACGATTACAAGACCGCGCAGGATGCAGAGAGAGGCAGCGTCGGCGCAGTGGGCCCCGCAATCGACTATTTCAACAGATACGCAGGTTGTGACAAAAACGGCAACCAACTGCCCGACAGTCCGATGAAGGGCGGTGTCGTCTTCTTTGCTTCCGGCAACGACGGATGGCAGCACGCCTGGCCCGCGGAATATGACGGCGTGATCGCTGTCGGTGCAATCAACTCCATGCTTGCCGGTGCTTACTATTCCAACTACGGCCCGTGGGTGGACATCTGCGCTCCCGGTGGCGATTATAATATCGGCCCCACGATCCTCAGTACCGTGCCCAACGGTGGCTACGACAGTTTCCAGGGCACTTCGATGGCCTGCCCGCACGTGTCGGGTGTGGCTGCTCTGATCGTTTCGTATTTCGGAGGCCCCGGCTTTACAAATGAGATGCTCAAGGACCGCCTGATCGGCGGTGCCAACTACACCAAGATCCCTTCAGCCAACAAACTCGGTCCCCTCGTGGACGCGTATGGCTCGTTCACGTTCGGCAGCAAGATAGCCCCCGACAAGGTCGAATCCCTGGAGGTGAGCGCCAAATCCAATGCCATCACTTCCACATGGAAGGTCACGGCGGACGAAGATGACATCAAGGCGTTTGCCTATGTCGCGATGTATACCGAGGACAAGTCGCTTCTGGAGTCATATACTCCCGGTGCCAGCCTGCCCAAATCTGTCTACACAGTTGTCGCCGAGACCGGCTCCGCTTCGGTTGGCGACGAGATCTCAGCGACTGTCAAGCGCCTCAATTTCAATACGCAGTATTATTGCGCTGTTGTTGCCTACGACTACAATTCCAACTATTCGGAGATTTCCCCGATAGTTGCTGTCAATACTCTTGGCAACAATCCTCCTGTTATCTCCTGCGACCATCCTGAGGGCTTCCGCATCAAGGCGTTCGAGTCTGCTTCCACGGTGATTGCCGTGATGGAGCCCGACGACCACAACTTCGAGATCTCGACGGAGTCCGGATCCGACGCTGCTGTCTTTACCAAGACAACTGCCGGCGACCATCTCCTGTCGATCATTGGCAAGAATGCCCCCGAAGGCAAATACATTGCCAAGTTTACGGCCACAGACGAGTATGGCGCAGTGGCCGAACTGCTGATCCCCTACGAGATCCTCCACAACAATCCTCCGCAGTCCAAGAAGCAGTTTGAGAATATCATCCTCAACGGAGTCGGACAGTCCGCCGAGTTCAATCTCAACGACTATTTCACCGATATTGACGGTGAGACCCTCGCGTTCACCGGCACATCCGCATCCGAGAAGATAGCCCATCCCTATGTCGAGATGAGCAAGATGATCATCACGTCTCTCGACTTTGGCCAGACCGAGATTACGGTGACTGCTTCCGATGCAGTCGGAGAGCTCTGCGAGATCACCTTCAAGGTCCTCGTCCGCGACGGCAACCAGCCTATTGATGTCTATCCCAATCCTGTGTCCGACTACCTCTTCGTCCGCACGGGCGAGAACGCTTCCGCCAACATCAAGCTCGTCGACATGCAGGGTGCTGCAGTCTACGACAAGACCATGGACGTCACTCCGTTCGATCCTGCCAAGATCG
>JAZQNI010000096.1:0-4127 GCA_045627265.1 Candidatus Cryptobacteroides sp. | reverse complement strand
ATATTGGTGTACCTGCCCTTGGTGTCTATGGTCTTGGTGCTGCCGTCAGCGGCTGAGGCTGGGTCGAGCCCGACCTGCTTCTCGAACCAGTCCGGCATTCCGTCACGGTCCGTGTCGGCCACGGCCTCCCCGGAAGCGTATTCAGGCCATCCACCTACATCGCTCTGGCTGTCGATTATTCCCTTCAGGCCGCTCTTCGACCCAGTAAAAGTACATTTCCCCGAGCGGACTTCGCCGACGATGCGCTGGTCGACCGCATCGCGCACCAGACAGGCCCCTGCGCCGTTGAGCACTGATTCGAAAGCTTGTGCCGCACTCTGCTCGGTGATGCTGCTGCCGTCATGCGAAATGTCGAACCTGGCAACAGCCTTGAAATCGCTCTGCTTGCAGGCGACTGTCTTTCCGCTCTTGCCCGTGACATTGGTCTTCGGACTGAAAGCGGAAGATGCGAAGTTGTCTGCATTTGCGTTGGCGATTTCCGTATTCTGACTGCTTGAGAGACCTTCTGCGCTTCCGTCCATGAAGTTGCCGGCAAGGAAGAACTTGCCGCAGGTGCCTTCCGCCTGGTTGTTCTTGCCGTCATCCGGATATGGGGTGAAGAAGCGGCAGTGGGTCTTGGAGGCCACTGACGCAGGTCCTGGCTTATAGTAGTTGGAGATGAGGTTGTAGCTGCCTCCCTGGCCGCCGTACGCCCCTTCGCCTGTCCAGTTGAATATCACGTTGTTGACAACTTCTACCTTCTCCTTGGCCGCGTCGTTGGAATAGCGGCTTCCGCACAGGCGCGGGGTTCTGTTGCTGTGGTTCGCGATGAGGTTGTGGTGGAAGGAGACGCTCTGACCGCCCCAGATGCCGCCGTAGCCGTGCGCATCCTTGCTGTGCACAGAGTTCATCAGGCTTTCGCTGAGAATGCACCACTGCAGGGTGCAGTCTGCGCTGCCGTAGAATGATCCGCATTCGTCGATGGACCAGCTCAGGGAGCAGTGGTCTATGATGATTCCGGACCAGCCTGATGCCCCGGGATTGTTGAAGTAGGAGTTCATGGCATCGTTCTCCGACTGGGTCACATCGCCCATCCTGCATCTGAGGAAGCGGATGACCACGTTTCCTGCCTGTATGTTCAATGTCCTGTCCTTAAGGCATATTCCTCCGCCTGGTGCGGTTTGTCCTGCAATCGTGATGTTTCCCTTCGTTATCTTGAGGTCCTTGGTCAGGGCAATGGTGCCGCCCACGTCGAAAACGATGATGCACGGCCTAGGGGCATTCTCTATGCCGTAGCGCAATGACCCTTCGCCGCTGTCGCCCGTGTTCGTCACGTGGTACACTGAGCCGCCCCGGCCGCCGGTCGCGAACATTCCGCATCCCTCCGCTCCCGGGAATGCCCTTGCCTTGGAGTCTTCTTCCGAAGCTGGGATCTTCATTTCTGCATAGTGGGATGCAGGATCTTCCGGCACGACGACTTCTCCTCCCGGGACATCCGGTTTCTCCGGGGTCTCGTTCTCGACACCGCCTCCCTTGCACGCCGTTACAATGAACAGTAGCAAGACCAACAGTGGGATAATTCTATTAGAGGAATTATTCAAAATTTTAAAAATTATTCGCGTAGTTACGCAAATATAACAAAAAGAAGGTAACTTGTACTGAAGTAATAGAGTATTTTTTGCTATATTTGTATGTATGAGACACAGAAGTATGCAATTCTTGGCCATGTCGGCCGCAGGCGCCTTGCTATCAATGTTTTTGTGCTCCGCCGCCGATGTTGCGCGACTTGAACGGATGTACCATCCGTCATGTCATAACACCCATAATACCAGGACTGCGTTCCCTGGAGCAAGGTATGGGGAAATATTCGCATCTGGGGGTCGCGAGGGTCAGGTTTTCAAGGTTACCACCCTTGCTGACGACGGCCCTGGCTCGCTCCGTGAGGCCGTCAGTGCGAAAGGGCCTAGAACGGTAGTGTTCGATGTCGCGGGCACCATACAGCTTCAGTCGCCTTTGGTGATAGATGAGCCGTATGTCACGATAGCCGGCCAGACTTCTCCAGGAGGAATCTGTCTCTCCGGAGCTAAAATCTTTATTGCGGCCGACGAAGTGATAGTCCGTTTCCTTGATATCGCTCCGGAGCGTCCGACGTCAGCCTTGCGTGAGATGCTTGTGCGGAATGGCGGATTCAGGAACATAATGGTCGATCATTGCGCAATTGCGGACAGGACCAGGGAATACCGTACCGATGCCGCTTTGGCCGAGGCTCGCAAGGACAGTGACGGAGACGGCATGCCGGACGCTTTCGAGGAAGAATTCGGTTTCGATCCAAAAGATCCGCAGGACGGGGCGGAGAAGGTCCCGGGGACGCGATTCCGCTATACAGGCCTGGAGTATTACCTCCACTCGCTGGTGCAGGATGAGATGCGTGCGGAGGAGCCGGCGCGCAAGCTCACCATCCATCTGCTGGGTGATTCGACCATGGCCCTCAAGTCGTCGTCCAACATCGCCTCGGGTTATCCGGAAGTAGGCTGGGGCATGCTTCTGGAGGGCTTTTTCGACAAGGATGTCGCCGTGTATGATTTCGCCCGCAACGGCCTCAGCACGGTTACATGCATCTCTGGAGGAATGTGGGAGTACATGCTTCAAGAGCTGCGCTCAGGCGACTATGTCTTCATCCAGTTCGGTCACAACGACCAGAAGCGGGGGACAGAGAGATTCGCCGCCTACGACGGGCTCTACAAGGATAACATACGGATGATGTGCAGGACGGTGATGGAGCGTGGCGCCCACCCGGTGATCTTGTCTTCCATCACAAGGCGCAAGTTCTCGGATGGCCATTTCGTCGCAGACTCGCTACGCCAATATGCTGATGCCTGTCTGGAGCTTTCCAGGGAGCTCGGAGTGCCTTGCATCGACGTGTATGATGCGATGTCGAAGCTCATGGAGGAAATCGGCGAGCCGGCCAGCCGTGACCTGTTCATGAACATCAAGCCTTTGCGTGAAGTGACAATACCTGAAGGCAAGGATGACAGGACGCATCTGAAGCCGGCCGGTGCGCGGCTGGTCTGCGGACTGGTGCTGGACGGGCTTGAGAAACAGGTTCCCGAGCTGGCGGAACATATTGTGCGACGCGATTTCATTGTCGCCCAGGATGGCGGCGGGGATTTCCGGACCATCCAGGAGGCGGTCGATGCCGCTCCTGACTATATCAAGCAGGGCGAAGTCCGCATCTTGGTGAAGCCTGGCATCTATCGCGAGAAGGTCGTGATCCCTCCTTCCAAGGAGAAGCTTCATCTGGAGGGCCTGGATCCGCTGACGACGATTATCTCGTGGGATGATTATGCGGATCGGCCGGGATCCACAGGGTATCCGATGGGTACCAGTGCCACCAGCACGGTCTATGTATATCCGGATGATTTCCTCGCTGAGAATCTCACGTTCGAGAACACGGCCGGCGAGGTCGGCCAGGCTTGTGCCATCACGACCGACGGCGACCGTCAGGCGTTCATCAATTGCCGTTTCATCGGCAACCAGGACACGATATATACATATGGGGACGGAGAACGTCAGTATTTCAAGGACTGCTGGATAGAGGGGACGACCGACTTCATCTTCGGCTACAGCACCTGCTTTTTCGATTCTTGCACCATACTCAGCAAGAAGAACAGCTATATTACGGCGGCAAGCACCCTGGAGGGACGTGAATTCGGTTATGTGTTCCGCGGTTGCAGGCTGATCCATGATCCGGTGGCGGAGAAGGTCTATCTCGGCCGGCCGTGGCGCAAGTTCGCCAAGACGGTTTTCATCGATTGCGAGATGGAGGGGCATATCCTGCCGGAGGGTTGGCATAACTGGAACAAGCCTTATGCCGAGAAGACTACCTTCTACGCGGAAAGCGGAAGCACTGGTCCTGGTGCGGCCGGGAAGCGGGTCAGCTGGGCGCATGTCATCAAGGCGAAGGATCTGGGCAGGTATGTGCCGTCGAATGTGCTTGCGGCGGGGTGCAAGGAGGATAAAGATGGGGTGATGATCCCTGTCGAGTGGTATTTCAAAGTGTTCTGAGTATGACTGCCAAAGTTTCGTTTGGGGTATTTGATATCTTTCCGGTGCCGTTCCGGATTGCTCAAAATGAGTTCCGGCATCGG
>JAZQNI010000095.1:0-4889 GCA_045627265.1 Candidatus Cryptobacteroides sp. | reverse complement strand
GGACGTGCGGTGTCCCGTCGTCGATGTCCCCCTTGTAGAGGAAGTCCGGCATATGGTCGATATGGAAGCCGGTGCCGCTCGGCGCCTCGCATACCGCTTTGTAAATATTCTTGATGTCTTGTGCCGCCATAAACAGGTAACAGATTAAATCCAGGCACAAAGGTAAGTAATAGAATGGTAATTTTTAGCACATGCGTGAGAAACGGAAATAAATGTGCTGAAATTTACCTTCGATATTCCGATATGGTTCATGTCTGAATCGAAGATTCTGCAGAAAATGCCTTAACTTTATCATTATGAAAAGCTTATTCTTTCAGTATTCTTCGTGTTGATGACGATTCTGTGCTGCCATGCCAGGAAGGCGCAGAACGAGTCCCTGATGCAGAGTCTGCAACAGAAGAACAAACTGCTTGAGCTGGCTCAGGGTATCCAGGACGAGAAGATCAGCAAGGAGATTGCAGACAAACTGAACCTGAGCGTGCGTACCGTGGAGAACCACAGGCGCTCGCTTTACCAGAAACTCGGCGTAAGCAACTCCGCAGAGCTTATTAAGAGCATCGGACACTTCCTTCAGTAAAAACTAACCTCGCGACTTGCGCAGCGCCTCGATGTTGGCCTTTGAAACCGGGATTGTCCTTTCGATGCTGAAAAGGTGAAGCTGACAGCCTGCGGAGTTGCCGTCGACATGGGTGATGAATCTGGTGTTGACCAGAAACGCCCTGTGGCAATGTAGCAGGAAAGGATAGCCGGCGAGTGTCTCCTCAACGTTCTTGAGAGTGTTCCTTATGCGTTTCTGCTTGAGCTCGCCGTCCAGGAAGTACCATATACTGAGGTAGTTGGCCACGGATTCTATGTAGAGTATGTCCGAAGGAATGACGGTTAGGGACTCCTTGGAGTCGCCGGTGATCTCAACCGCTTCTGTCCTCTCCTCCTCCACTTCCTCCGTCCTGTCGAGAGCGTCATTGATGGCGAGAAGCTCATGGATCTTGTGCTCCTTCATGCGGCTCTTGGTCATGAAGTACCAGTATATCGCCACGAATATGCACCAGACAATGTCCTGAGCGGCATTGTCCAGATACCACTGCAGGGAGAAAGATCCGTCACGGTCAATCCAGAAATAGTACCAGTGCTTCCATCCGTGCTGTATGATAGTGAAATATTGCCCGATGGCCGCTGAAAGGAACACTATCAGAAACAGCAGGAAAACAGTCTCCCTCTTTATCTGGTATGGCCAGTCCTTGGAGTAGTCGCACGGAAGATTGAAAATATAAGTGACGACAGCCTCTGACAAAAGCGAGAAGAGGAAAATCAGGGTGCAGCATCCCATACTCTGAAGGTACCACAGAGAGTCAACCACATAGTTCTGCATGCCCCATGGCTTCATCAGAGTGAAGAACATGAAGAACCCTGCCGCCATCATGGCGTAGTCCCTGGTGATAATTCCCGGAATCTTTTTCATCAAAAGCAAAAATACGCAATATAATCAACTCTGCAAGGGATTAGGGATGTTTGGAAAGATGGCAGGGACAGTTGGAAAGATACCAAATATCCCAAGGTCCGGTGCAACCGTCCCGCTCTCTTTTCCGTTAAACAAACACTTCATACTTTTGCCCACGGAAACAAATTGCAAAACTATACAATGAAAAAGAAAGCCTTGGCTATTTCCGCAGCGCTGCTGCTCTGCATCTCTCTCTGCGCGCAGACCGCGCATCATCTCAAGGGAGTCATCCTTGACGAAAACGGTTCACCGATGGAGTTCGCCACGGTCGCGATACTCGCCATGCCTGACTCTGCGATAGTCGGCGGCGGCATGACCGACATCGACGGCGCCTTCGATATCGAGACGCCGGAGAGCTCAGCGCTCGTGCAGATATCAATGATAGGATATAAAACGGTGGAGATGCCGGCATGGGACTTCCGGACGGCGCCGGTCATAAAGCTGTCGCCTGATGCCAGGATGCTTGAAGGAGCGGTGGTCAGCGCTCAGCTGCCAAGGACGGAGATCAAAGGCGACGCAGTCGTGACGAATATCGCCGGGTCCGTCCTCGAGCACTCGGGCAACGCCCTCGACGTGCTCGGGAAGGTCCCGGGCATGATCAGCCGTGACGGCGGCCTTGAGGTACTCGGCCGCGGAGCGCCCGAGTACTATATCAACGGCCGCAAGGTCACGGACTCCTCCGAGCTCCGCAACCTTATGTCCGAGGACATAAAGTCCGTCGACATCGTCTCCAACCCGGGCGCGCTCTACGGCGGCGACGTCCGCGCCGTAGTGCGCATCCGCACGGTCAAACGCCAGGGCGACGGCCTCAGCTTCGCCCTCACCAGCCAGGCCAAGCAGCATGTCTACACGTGCGACGACTTCGAGCCGTCCTGGTCTGTGCTTGACCTCAACTACCGCAAAAACGGCTGGGATTTCTTCGGCAAGCTCGTCTACTGGAACCAGCGCAACTACCAGATCAGCGATATGGACGGATGGACCTTCCTCGACGCCGAGGACGGCTATCACGACTTCTACGAGACCGGCATGCTTGACTACCGCGGCCACAACGGCGGCATGCAATACATCGGAGGTGCCAACTGGCAGATCAGCGACAAGCACTCCCTCGGCGTCAAGATCGGCCACGACCACAACACCATCGGTGACAGCAGGCTGCTTGTCGACTCCGACGTCTATATCGACGATGTCATGACGGACCGCATCTCGACGGTCAACGATACACAGATCCCGACCTCGACGCAGTGGACCGGCAACATCTACTATGACGGCACCGTGGGCAAGCTCGGCATCAACTTCAACGCAGACTTCGTTGACGGCCGCACAGACTCTTTCACTGAGATGCACGAGCACAGCCTCACCTCCCCGGCAGAGCTGTCGTCCAGCTCGAAGGCCGCCACCACTATGGGCGCGGGCAAGCTCGTCCTCTCGCACCCGATAGGGAAGGGCTCGCTCCAGTTCGGCGCCGAGGAGACCTATGTCTCGGCCGCCCAGAAGTATTCGATCACCTTCGACGCCATCCCGGCCACGGACGCGTCCCTGACGGAGAATACCATAGCCGGCTTCGCCGAATATTCCGCGGCGCTGCCTTTCGGCCAGCTCAGTGCCGGACTCCGATATGAGCATGCGGATTTCGGATATTATGACCACCTGAGCGACGCGTCAGATCTCAGCCGCACTGACGACAGCTGGTTCCCGTCCTTCAGTTTCGCCACCATGGCCGGTCCTGTGGGACTTTCGCTCTCATACACAGGCAAGACCCAGCGCCCGAACTACGGCATGCTCACCACCGAAATATCTTACAACAACCGCTACTGCTATCAGACCGGCGATCCGAAGCTCTTCAACGAGAAGCATCGCACAGCCGCACTCAACGCCAACTGGAAGTGGCTCACCTTCAGCGGCAACTATGAGAGAGTGGACAATTTCTTCGCCCAGTGGGGAGTCCCGTACAACGATGAGGGCGTGGTGCTGATCAAGAGCTCCAACCTTGACGTCCCGCTGCGCAAGCTCAATTTCTATCTTATCGCCTCGCCGACCATAGGAGTATGGAGCCCGATGTACACCGTCGGAGTCCAGAAACAGTTCCTTACGCTCACAGTCGAGGACCCTCGCGCAGAGGGCGGCTTCCGCACGGTTTCGCGCAACAGGCCGATGTACCTGTTGCAGCTCAACAACGCCTTCCGCTTCAAGCACACCTGGGTTCTGAACGCAGATTATTATTACTACAGCAGGATGGATACGTCCATCGCGGAAGTGTACAAGCCGGTCCAAAGCGCCACTCTCAGCATCCAGAAGTCATTCCTCAAGGATGACGCCCTGACCTTCAACCTGACGTGGGCGGACATCTTCAACACCTCGGCGGTGTACGCGAGGACGGACTTCGGCCGGTATGTCATAGACCAGCCGAACGACAATTTCAACTCGTTCGTAACGTTCCGCGTGGCCTACCGGTTCAACAGCACCGGCAGCAAGTACAAGGGCACCGGAGCAGGTCAGGACGCCAAGAACAGAATGTAGGGAGTCCTCTGCCTAATAGTTTGTGTGGTCCAGACTCAGATACTCCTCGAACAGGTCGAGGCAGGCTTCGCGGTCCATCTCGACGATGTAGTCCCCCAACTTCTCGCGACCGCCGAAGATATCGTTGAACTTGTCGTCGCGGAAGCCGATGCGGTCATTGTCCTTGATGGTGCAGCCGTAGTATATCTTGCTGATGTTGGCCCACATGCAGGCGCAGAGGCACATGTGGCACGGCTCGCCCGTGGTGTAGATCTCGCATCCGGTCAGATCGAAGGTCCCGAGCCTGGAGCTCGCCCTGCGTATGGCCTGAATCTCACCGTGACATGTCGGGTCGTTGTTCTTGACCACACGGTTATGGCCGCGTCCGACCACCTTGCCGTCCTTCACGATCACGCTTCCGAACGGCCCGCCGTGTCCGGCGTGGATCCCTTTCCTGGCCTCGTTGATGGCCTTCTGCATGAATTTATTTGTCGCTTTCTTCATAATCTGTTTTTGATTCCAGGACAAATATATTCATTTTTCTCCAACTATTCTATCGCGAGGAAGAACTCGGAATAGTTGCTCCATACCGCTGCTGCCTGATATGACCCGATCAGAGATGAAGGCACGCGGATGGACGGAATATGAGCGTTGGAAACGCTGTTGAGCGAATTGCTGAGCGTCGGTACTGCGGCAGCGCGGATAATCAGGGTCTCGAGATTGTTGTCATTCTGGAAACACCATCCGTCGATTCTCGTGATGCCGGTGCCGATATCCACTTTCTTCAGGCCGGTACATCCGTCAAAGGCGTGCTCGTACATCCTGACCAGCGAATCCGGAAGGGTCACCTCCGTCAGCGCCTTGCAGTTATTGAACGCATAGCGCTGGAGATTCT
>JAZQNI010000094.1:0-49743 GCA_045627265.1 Candidatus Cryptobacteroides sp. | reverse complement strand
GCGACAGCTGGAGTGAACCGGCATTGGCTTCGAGTTCTTCTCGTGCAGTTAGGACGAGGAGGCCGGTGACTGCATGCTTGCCGAACTCCCTTGAATAGTTGAGACGGCTCTCAGAGTACATGGTATTGATGATGTTCTTCTTTCCCTCACTGTACTGGAGATAGTCGGTACCGGTCTCATTGATTCGGAGCAGATGGTACTCGTTGGTGAAAGAGTCATATGAATCCAGCATGTACCAGTACGGATTGAACTGGCGCATGACGGTATAGTCAGAAAGCCTGGTGAGGTTAAAGAGGGTCATGAACGAAAGACCCTTTGTGATGAAGTCAAGCTTCTGGTTGAGCTCGACCGCCGCGATCATCTGCGAGCGCTGGTAGTCCTTGTATCCCTTGACGAGGTTTGCGTAAGGGTTGGTATAGGATCCGTCATCATAGTTTCCGAACATGATATGCTTGATGCCTTTATGATCGTCGTCCAGAGGATAGTACGGAGCGAACAGCACAGGATCGGAATGCACCACCTGCTGATATACGTCAGATCCGCCATTGAGAGGTCCGGTATAGTCAGTAAAGTTACCGGTAAGACGGATGGCAAGCTTGGTGGTCTTGGTGACATTTATGTCAATGTTGGACCTGAGGGTATAGGTCTTCTGGTCGATGTTGTTGTTGAAGGAGTTGCGGTTGTCCACCTTGAGGATACCCGTATCCTCGGTGAACGCACCGGCGACATAATACTGAGCAACGCTTCCGCCGCCCCTGGCCGAGACATTGGCACGATAACTTGTAGCATAATCCTTGAACAGCATGTCATACCAGTCATTGTAAGGATAGATGTAGCGGTTGGCGCCAGGCTTGCCCGTCTGCTCTATCTTGTCGTAGGTGTACTTGATCTCACCCAGAGGGTCACGCGTCGTTATGGCCTCGTTGAATGACTTCATGAAAGTCACCGGATCCGCCATCTCGACGACATCGGTCGGCTGGGAGATGGAAGTCTCCACGCGGGCGAATATCTTCGCAGGGCCTTCCTGTCCCCTCTTGGTGGTCACGAAGATGACACCGTTCGCACCACGTGCGCCGTACAATGCCGTGGCGGTGGCATCTTTCATGACAGAGAAGCTCTCGATATCGTCAGGCTGGAGACGCGCCAGGTCAGTCGAAGTCAGTTCGATGTTGTCGATGAGGATCAGAGGGCTCGTGTTGGCTCCGAATGTGGTGATGCCTCGTACGAAGAAGTCGGCATTGTCCTGGCCCGGTTCTCCGGACCTCTGGTAGGCGATCACGCCGGCGACATTTCCCGCGAGGGAGGTTGTCAGGTTGCTGGAAGGCACCTTCAAGGTCGAGACATCCACACTGGTGATGGATCCGATGACGCTCTCCTTCTTCTGCTTTCCGAAGGCGACCACGACTGCGTCATCAAGTTCGTTGACCGAATTCTTGAGCTTCACCACAATGTTGGTCAGTTCCCCGATGGTGACAAGCTGCTGCTCCTTTCCGAAAAAATCGAACTGAAGCCTGTCAGATGGCTTGACTCCGGAAAAGGTGAACGCACCGTTGATGTCGGTCACAGTCCCCCTCGTCGACCCGACAAGCATCACGCTCGCACCTGGGATCGTCTCACCAGTCTCCTCTTCATAGACGACGCCCTTTACGGTCTTGGTCTGGGCAAGCAGCACCGTTGACGCCAGAATGAAGACAATCGTTGATAGAATCTTCTTGGTTGACATAGTTTATCTTAAGTTACTATTTGCGGCTAAACGTTTAAAAATGAGAAAAAAAGGGCTAGTGTATCACGTGCTCCGGCACTTTTTCCAGCAACTGTCACCTATCTTTTTTGCGCAATATTTTCCTTTGTTGTGCAACCGCAGATTCGCTTTGTACAAATCGAATCTTTTAATTAGATTTGTATGATTAGATTATTTCTCCATGAAAAGATTTGCAATGACCATCATCTTCCTGGCAGGCATCGCGGCAGCTGTCGCAGCCCAGGGCAAAAGTCCGATCGAATATGTCAACCCGATCATCGGCACGGACGGAATGGGGCACACCTTTCCCGGCGCATGCGTTCCGTTCGGCGGCGTGCAGCTGAGTCCTGACACGGACACGATTCCGCACAACGTCGGAGGCAAGTACCAGCCGCTCACATATGAATATTGTGCGGGATACCGCTACTCCGACCCGACCATCGTGGGCTTCAGCCACACGCATTTCAGCGGCACAGGCCATTCCGACCTCGGCGACATCCTCGTTATGCCGACCACGGGCGAGCTCAAGCTCAACCCGGGCACGGCCGACGACCCTGATTCCGGCTACCGTTCAAGATTCAACCACAATGGAGAAGTCTCGACTCCTGGCTACTATGAGGTGCAGCTGAGAGACTACTGCATCCGCGCAAGGCTCACCGCTACGGAAAGGGTCGGCGTACACCACTACACCTATCCGGAGAGCAAGGAAGGCCAGGTGATCCTGGACCTCGACAGAGGCATATACAACTACGACGGCAAGACCCTCTGGGCCGAGGTCCGCGTCGAATCCCCTACCCTCATCACCGGCTACCGCATCACTAACGGCTGGGCCCGCACCAACTACACCTACTTCGCGATAGAGCTTTCACAGCCAATCATCGAATACGGCTACATCGACCGCGAGAAGATCGACTACAAGGGAGGCTGGAGCAAGTTCGACCAGTATCACAACTTCCCTGAGATGGCCGGACGCAAGGTCGTGGCCTGGTTCAAGTTCGACACATACATCAACCCTGAACTCACCATGAAGGTCGCCATCTCTGCAACTGGCAGGGACGGCGCACTCAAGAACCTGGAAGCGGAAACGGCCGGCAAGACCTTCGAGGAGATAGCCTATGCCGCCAAGCAGAAATGGAGCGAAGAGCTTTCCTGCATCGCGGCCGAGGGTACCGAAGACCAGAAGGCGATGCTCTACACCTCGCTCTACCACACGATGATCAATCCATCCGTCTATATGGACGTGGACGGCAGATACCGTGGTCTCGACCATGAGGTCCACCAAGCAGACGGCTTCACCAACTACACCGTCTTCTCACTCTGGGACACCTACCGCGCCGAGCATCCGTTCCTCACGCTCATGAAGCCCGAGCGCGAACGCGACATGGTCGAGTCCATGCTCGCACACTGGAGCCAGAGCGCCCATCACATGCTCCCTGTCTGGAGCCACATGGCCAACGAGAACTGGTGCATGAGCGGCTACCACTCGGTTTCAGTGCTCGCAGACGCTGTCACCAAGGGGCTGGACGTAGATGTCGACAAGGTGCTCAAAGCGATGGAGACCACTTCCAACGTACCGTACTACTGCGGTCTGGGCGATTACATCAAACTCGGCTACGTCCCTTATGACAAGATTGCCACCGCGGCCAGCAACACACTCGAATACTCTTACGACGACTGGGCCATCTGGCATACGGCCGAGCTTGCAGGAAGCGGGCTTGCGTCAGTTTACGAGCCGCGCGCCCTGTACTACCGCAACATCTACGACGAGAGCATAGGATTCGCCCGTCCTAAGTATGCGGACGGCACTTTCAAACCGGAATTCGACGTCAAGATGACCTTCGGCGAAGGTTTCATCGAGGGCAATTCATGGAATTTCTCATTCCATGTGCCTCAGGACGTATACGGCATGATGAAGCTGATGGGCGGAGAGAAGGAGTTCACCTCCAAGCTCGACGAGCTCTTCTACCAGGACCTCCCGGAGAAGTACTATGCCGACAACGAGGACATCACAAAGGACTGTCTGATCGGCGGATACGTACACGGCAACGAGCCTAGCCACCACATCCCATACCTCTACGCATGGACTTCGCAGCCTTGGAAGACCCAATACTGGACCAGGGTGATCATGAACAGCAAGTACCTCAACGACATCCACGGACTTGGTGGAAACGATGACTGCGGCCAGATGTCTGCATGGTACATCTTCACAGCCCTTGGATTCTATCCTGTATGCCCTGGCACCGACCAGTATGTGCTCGGCGCGCCTTATCTGCCATACATGAAGTTGAGCCTGCCGAACGGCAAGTCCTTCGAGGTCAAGGCTCCGCTGGTGAGCGACAAGAACTGCTACGTGAAGAGCGTACGTCTCAACGGACAGCCGTACAGCAAGATGTACATCACGCATGCTGACATTCTCGCGGGAGGTACTCTCGAGTTCGAGATGAGCGACAAGCCGGCCAAGAAGCGTGGTATCGCCGCCGCCGACAAGCCTTATTCAATGACAAGATAACACCTAATCAGGATGCTTTTGTTACGACAGATCGCACAATGAACATGAAGCGTTTGACATTATTTGCGGCGGCGATGGCCATCTGCGCCGTCATGCAGGCCCAGGACAGACTTATCGACAACGTCAACCCGTTCGTCGGCACAGACGGTTTCGGCAACTGCTATCCCGGCGCCCAGATTCCTTTCGGAGGCATCCAGATCAGTCCGGACACGGACAACGACGACTACGACTCCGCCGCCGGCTACAAATACAACAAGCCGACCATCCTGGGATTCAGCCTGACTCACCTCAGCGGCACAGGCATCCCTGACCTCGGAGATTTCCTCTTCATCCCGGGCACGGGCGAAGTACAGGCGCTTCCAGGCACCCACGACGACCCCGACAGCGGCTACCGCTCCAGATACTCGCACGAGCAGGAAGAAGCGCATCCGGGCTACTATTCCGTATTCCTCACAGACAGCAAGGTGAAGGCCGAAATGACCGCAGGCCTGCACGCCGGCGTGCTGCGCTTCACCTTCCCTGAATCGGACAACTCCTTCATCGCAGTCGACCTCCAGCATTGTCTGAAACAGCATTGCGCATGGTCCGACGTCCGGCTTCAAGACGAACGTACGATAACCGGAATGCGCCTGGTGAAGGGCTGGGGACCTGAAAGATACGTCTATTTCGCGGCGAGGTTCTCCAAGCCGGTCGAGTCATTCCGCATCCTGCAGGACGGCCAGCCGGTGATCTACAACACCAAGCGTTTCCGCAGCAGCCTGGAGGCATGGGGCCAGAACCTTATGGCAGTCGCAGGCTTCAAGACAGCCGAAGGACAGCAGATATGCGTCCATGTGGCCGTATCATCCGTCTCTGCGGCCGGTGCGCTGGCCAATCTCGAAGACGAGATGACGCTCGAGGGCGGCAGTCTCAAGAGTTTCGACACAGTGCTTGCGGAAGCAGAAGAGCTCTGGGAGGAGGAACTCGGGAAATACGGGCTCACCACCAGCGACAAGGATCTGAAAGAGACCTTCTACACGAGCGTGTACCATACAGCCATCCATCCGTTCGTATTCGAGGATACCGACGGGACATACAGGATTCACGGTGGCGGCATCGAGGCATCAGAGCGCAACGGCCAGGACTTCACCAACATGACCGTTTTCTCGCTCTGGGACACCTACAGGGCATTCCATCCGCTCCTGAATCTGGTCAACAAGCCGCTTCAGGCCGACATCGCGAACTCGATGATCTCCCACTTCGAGCAGAGTGCGGAGCACATGCTTCCGTTCTGGTCGTTCTACGGCAACGAGACCTGGTGCATGATCGGTTACCACTCATGCTCGGTGCTCGCCGACATGATGATGAAGGGAGTGCAGGGCTTCGACTACGAAGAAGCATTCGAGGCGATGAAGACGACAGCGACCAATCCGCATTACGACTGCATCCCGGAGTACACGGAGCTCGGCTATGTGCCGTTCGACCTTGAGAAGGAGTCTGTTTCCAAGACCCTGGAATATGCTTACGACGACTGGTGCATCGCGCAGGCGGCAAAGCTCCTGGGACATTTCGAGGACTACGAATTCTTCCTGGACCGATCCATGAATTACAAGAACCTCATCGATCCTGAGACCAAGTACATGCGCGGTAAGGATTCAGAGGGCAACTGGCGTACTCCTTTCGCTCCTATCGCATATCAGGGACCTGGTTCCGTGAACGGCTGGGGCGACATCACCGAAGGCTTCACGATGCAGTACACATGGACAGTCCCTCACGATTTCCCGGGCTATGTCGACATAGCCGGCAAGAAGCTGCTCACCGAACGGCTGGACAGCCTGTTCACCGTCGAGATGGACGAGAACATCCCGGGCGCACACGATATCTGGGGCAGGATCGGCGGCTATTGGCACGGCAACGAGCCTTGCCATCATATCACCTACCTTTACAACATGCTCGGCAAGCCATGGGAGTGCCAGAGGTGGGTACGGTACATCGCAGAGCATTTCTACGGCAACAAGCCGGATTCTCTCAGCGGCAACGACGATTGCGGCCAGATGTCCGCCTGGTACATCTTCAACTGCCTTGGATTCTATCCTGTATGTCCTGCAAGTGACTGGTATGCAGTGGCTTCCCCTTGTGTCCCGGCATTGGACATGAAGCTCTCTGACGGCGGCACGCTGAAGATGACCACCCAGGGATGGAGCAAGGAGGCGGTTTATGTCAAGGAGGCTTATCTGGACGGCAAGCGTCTGACCAGCCCTGTCATCCGTTATGATGACATCAAAGATGGCGCTCATCTGCATTTCGTGATGAGCAGCAAGCCATGCAAGAAAGCATTCACGAAATAACTGACACGCAGATGAGAAACATAGTGGTCGCCATAATGGCGCTGACGGTTGCGCTGACCGGCTGCATAGAGAAGATTCCAGTCAATGAAGCTGGCCTGAGGGCGCCGTCGTATCCGCTCGTGACCATCGACCCGTTCACCAACGCATGGTCCCCGGCCGACCAACTCTACGCCGCCCCGGTGGAGCACTGGACCGGCGCGGAATATCCACTGCTCGGAGTGCTGAGCGTAGACGGGCAGACATACCGCTTCCTCGGCAAGGACCCGGCCGGCGAAGACGAGCCTGAGTCCAAAGAGCGTTTTGAGAACGCCGCGGTGCAGACATCCGTGCAGGTACGCGCCACACGCACCGTCTACACCTTCACCTGCGGTCCCGTGGACCTGCAGGTCGATTTCCTGGCGCCGCTTCTGCTCGACAGGCTCGAACTCGTCAGCAGACCTGTGAACTACATCTCATACAAGATACGTTCGAACGACGGCGCCCGTCACAAGATGAGCCTCTATCTTGAAGCCGGCCCGGGCTGGGCGCTCCACAACGCCAAGCTCGAGCATGCGGAAGGCATCTCGTACAAGCAGGAAGGACTTCTTTATGCCAAGGCTGGCAAGGCCGGCCAGAAAGTCCTCAACCGGTCCGGCGACAACATGCGCATAAACTGGGGATACTGCTATCTGGCGGCAGCAGATGACGGCTCGACAGAAGCAGCAGTCGGCCAGGACGGCACGATGTCGCTCAACCGCTCCCTCGGCAAGAAGAGCAAGAGCGACGGCAGGTTCATGATCGGCTACGACGACCTCTACTCGATCTCGTATTTCGGCGAATGGCTGAGGCCGTATTGGAATGCGGACGGCACCCACAGCATCGAGGAGCAGTTCGAAACTGCGGATGCTGAATTCGAAGCGCTCGACCAGGAATGCGCCGCGTTCGACGCCAAGATGAAAAGCGATGCCGAATCGGCCGGAGGAAGCAAGTACGCCGAGCTTTGCGCACTTGCCTACCGCCAGGCGGTTGCAGCGCACAAGCTTGTATATTCCCCGAGCGGGGAGTTGATGTGGATTTCCAAGGAGAACAATTCCAACGGCTGCCTGGGCACGGTCGATGTGGCTTATCCGGCTTCGCCGCTGTTCCTGCTCTATAACCCGGTTCTGGCCGAGGGTCTGATGAACCCGATATTCGAATACAGCGAAAGCGGCCGCTGGACCAAGCCGTATCCATGCCACGACATCGGCCACTACCCTATCGCATTCGGCCAGTACTACGGCACGGACATGCCAGTGGAGGAAAGCGGCAACATGCTGACGCTCTGCGCTGCAACCTGCAAGTACGCAGAAAGTTACGAATACGCCCGCAAGCATTGGGAGACCCTCACGACATGGGCAGACTATCTGATGGAGTTCGGGCTCGATCCCGATGAGCAGCTTTGCACTGATGATTTCGCCGGCCACCTGGCGCACAACGTCAACCTTTCCGCAAAGGCGATAGTCGCAATAGCTTCATTCGGCCAGATGGCGGAGGGACTCGGGCATGCTGAAGTCGCACAGAAATACAGCTCGGCCGCCCGCGAGATGGCCCGCAGATGGGTGGAGGCGGCCGCAGACGGCGACCACTTCCGCCTGACCTTCGACCGCGAGGACAGCTGGAGCCAGAAATACAACCTGATATGGGATTCGCTGCTCGGACTGGACCTTTTCCCGGCGGAAGTCATGCAAAAGGAAATCAGCTATTATCTAGGGAAGCAGAACAGGTACGGTCTGCCGCTGGACGTGCGCTCGGCATACACCAAGACGGACTGGATACTCTGGACCGCCACCATGGCGCAATCACGGGAAGAGTTCGACGCACTGGTCAATCCTGTGTGGGACTTCTACAACGAAACGACAGACAGGGTGCCGATGTCGGACTGGGTATGGTCAGACAAGCCCGAGCATGTCGGATTCAAGGCACGTTCAGTTGTCGGAGGCCTCTTTATCAGGATGCTGAAGGAAATGCAGGACTGATTCATCCAGAGTGCATTTACCCACCGATTCTCCCGGAATCAGCTGAGGAGAAAGCTTGATCTGCGAGACGGGAGCATCCTGATTCTCGATTCTGTCGAACAGAAGCTTGACCGCAAGTTTGGACATGTCTTCGACCGGCTGACCGATGCTGGTGATGCGTGGGTTGAGATATTCCATGAACACATTGTGGTCGAAACTGACCACGGAGATGTCTTCAGGGAACTTCTTGCATGAATCCTTGGCAGCCTTCATGACACCGAGCATTATACTGTTGTTGAGGACGAACAATGCCGTCGGTCCATCGACACGGTTGATAAGATACTGCGCGGAATTGTATCCGTTCTCTGTCGAAAAAGCATTCCCCACGATTTCTATTTCATCGGCAAGGCCGGCGGCGGTCATGGTATCGACATAGCCTTGGACTCGCTGCTTGTTCGGCATCGATGTAACGGCACCCTGTATCACGGCAATCTTGCGATGGCCGGCCGCGATCAAGGCTTTTGTGGCCATGCAAGCCCCCTGGTAATTGTTCGCTGTCACATACGACAGCGAGGTATTGTCGAAATACCTGTCCATCAGCACCACCGGGACCTTGTAGTTGACGCGCTCCAGCAAAGACGGATCATCACCGCAAGGAATTGCAAGAATACCCTCCACATGTCTGTCCACCATCGCCTTGAGACTCTCGGAGAACTTGTATTCGTCCTCCTGCGTATCGATGACCAGGGTCGTGTAGTGACGGTTGTTCACCTCTGAAATGATTACGCTGGCCATCTCAGAGAAGAACACGTTCGCCACGGATGGAACCAGGAGACCTATCATCCCTGACTTCTTGCTGTTCAGTCCGCGTTTGACCGTCTTTGGGAGATAATCCGATTTGCTCACTTCTTCCATCACCCTGGCAGCCGTCTCCTTGCTGATCCTGTACTTCTTCGAATTGCCGTTGAGGACCCTGGAAACCGTCGTTGCCGATACGCCCAATCTTTCCGCAATAGTATATACCGTCTCTTTCTTCATATGATTATGATGTGAAGTTTTATCATTGTCTGAGTTTAAGTTCAATAGCTTTGTCATTCCTGGCGCATCCGGCAAGAACCGCCTCCGGAATGGTCACAGGACCATCGATGAACTCCGGAATGTTGTACGACAGGAACGAGTCGTGATAGAATCCGGGGTTGCGCTGCGGCAAGACAAAAGGTTTGGAGCAACTTCCGTCCGGCTCGATATGGCAGATATATGGTCTGGTGTACAGACCGTCCATCCTGCGGCTGCCGAACACAAACCATTTTCCGTTCGAGCTCCATCCGTGATAGCTTTCCGCGGCCTCGCTGCATGCTGCATCGAGGCGTTTGACTTCCCTCGTCTGCAGGTCCACGACATACAGATCCGAATTCTGGTGCCATATATTGAAGCATCCATAGTTTGAGCCGGAGAACATCAGCAAGCGTCCATCCGGCGATACTCTAGGGAAGGTGGCATTCAAGCCTGTCTTCGAGCAGTTCAATACAGTATCAACCCTCTCCCCGAAACTGTCATTCTCCGGATCAAAGGAAATAGCGCAGATACTGTAGCGTATCTTATCGTAGTCTTCCGGGACATTCTGCCTCTGCGAAGTGCAGAAATACAAGGTCCTGCCATCCGGAGAAAATGTAGGGAAAGTCTCCAACACCTGGTCCTGCATCAGCAGAGGGCTGGAAACAAGTTCCTGAGTCTCCGAGTCATAGACAACGACATCCGATGCCTCGTCATAGACCTCTATCCGGTCCCTGTCCGTGGAGTGGAAAACCTGCCAGATGTCGTTGACCGAGAAAGCTATGAAACGACCGTCATCACTCCATTGCGGATAGACTCCGGCGGAGATTGTCTGAGGCGTCTTGGTGTTGAGTTTCATCACGTCATTGCCGTCGGTCACGTACGTGCCTCCGTTCTTCGCCCTCATATGGAAAACCATCCTGTCCGGGTCATGCCCGGCAAAGGAGTGGCAGTTCATGCAATTCTTGTCCGTGCTCTCGTTGGTGATTATGGCTTTCTCCGTGAAGTCGGACAGGTCACGTTGATATATACCCATGGAATTCCAACTTTCGTATCCAGGAGCAATGAGACGATAAGCGATATGGCTGTCAATCTCGTCATCACTGAGATAGACCTTGAAAGAAGGGCATGATTTCCATTCCTTCCCATCACGGACAATTATCGTAAATTCGACCTCTTCTCCTGCGGAAATCAACTCATGCCACTTTCCCACTGGAATATCGAAATCCGGCCCCTTGACTTCCAGACGGCGGTCAGCTCCAGTCAGCACGAGGAATGCGGCCGGTGCATCGACGCCGAAATTCAGCGGAGCTATGGACCTCGGAACAGTGACGCCGGAATAATCCGGGAACATGCACGGGACGCCGTCCAATGTTCCGGTCACAGCCGTCCTGACGCAGGATGACAGCAACGCTGGAAGCATGACCAATATTAGCAGGAGTCTTTTCATCTGTCGATACAATCTATCATATACTTCCAGAAGGTACCGTCATATCTGGACAAGGAAAGACCGGCATCATATCTTTTGCTGAAATCGCAATATGCCCTGAACGTCATCGCATCCACGCCGACAGACTTCCAGTATCCCAGCTCTGAAGACGAGATCATGCAGGCAGCCTCCGCGAAGCATCCATGCAGCTCAGGAAGCGCATCTGATCCATAATATTCATCAAGGAAAGCGCGGAAACTGTTCAGATCACAATCGAGAAGACATATCATACCTAGATACTCCAGGGCTTTGGCGGCACAAGACTCGATACCGACCAGTTTCTCAAGTTCGTCCAAGCCAAGAGAACTTCCTGAAACAAAATCCTCGGACGGGATGCACGCACGTTTCTGCGCATATAAAGAGTCCGACATCACAGCAGCATCGTTCCGCAGGAACCTGCGCTGTGCGCTTGCCCACGGGGCACATTCCTTGTCCTTTTCAAGCAGTGAGACATACTTCTCCGCGACTTCCCATGCCCCATACAGGATATTGGTGCGGACAAGCATCTCCATAGCTGCCGGATCATATCCGGCATCGCTGCAGACATTCGCTTCGAATGCCATCTTCTGAGCCATCGAGATGTGGCCAAGATAGTAAGATATGTTGCTGAGGACCATGCTCGTGGCATAATCCCATCCCCATTCCGGAATCAATCCAGAGGCGCCTGCCTGAGGATAGGCGAAGGCCTTGTCGACCAGTTGGCCGGTTTCAGCAAGTGCGAGGTTCTGCCAGCATATGTCTATCATCCGGATGCTGTCGCGACACTCCGCAGATTGCTCCAGGATAGTCTCCCAGCGCCCGGCACCGGCAAGTGATGCCAGTTCGGCTTTATGTCCCGAGCAGGCATACATCAGCAGTGCAATGGCAATGAGACAGAACCTTCGCATGTCGTAAATCATTTCAAAGTTGCAACGGCGGCAGAATATGCAGCAGAAACCTCGGAATCAGACATCGCGCCCGAATAGATCTTCGCATCTGCGATGACCATATCCACACTTGGATAATGTGGATCAGCCGCGGTCGTACAGACATCCGCGCCAAGGCAGAACGTATTGAATGCCGTCTTGTCTCCTGGATAGAATGGCCCGCTGATACTTGCCTGGGCATTCAGGGTTCCGTTCACATATATCTTGATTGCTTTCTTGGAATAATCGTACACTCCGACGAGATGCGTCAACTCGCTTCCAGAAGCCACAGCCTTTGCATCGGCGGAAACATAGGTGTTGTATTTCGCATCCCCGACGATGAAATACGGCACGCCTGTCGTCCTCGTGGCAAGGCCCCAGCCGCCATATTCTGTACCGCACACGATTCCATGGATCTTTCCGTCATTCTTCTTGTCCACGAAGAAAGCCTCCACAGAGAAACTTTTGGATGCAAACTCGGTGAATGCTCCTGCGGATGTCAGGTTCTTGAACACGCAGGTTGCATATTTCCCGGAACCGGTCGTCAAGGCATCCACGTTTGCAGACTTGCCCTTGTGCGTGACGCTCACCTTGCCGGCAGTGGCGCCGTTGTTGGTGATATTGAGCATGCCCTTGGAATCGGTAATGCTGCCGGAAGTAAAATCGATGTCCGCATAAAGAGACGCAGGAGCGGACGGAGTGACAGCACCGGCATTCACCGTGAAATCTTTCGTGAGTTCGGCGCAGGCGTCCCATGAATCATACGCCTGGAGCACGAGCGTATAGTTTCCGCTCTCGAGATTGCCCATCAACTGGATATAGCTCCCGGTCATGTCATCGAACCACTGATGCTTGTAGAAATCAGCCAATATGCGCTTGGTGATGATGTCGGCCGATCCCTTGCGGATGGTCAGCACATAGTGATGCACGAACTCATCGTCCTCCCCTGCGGCGAATTTGGCATAGACCGTCTTCTGGGATGTACCGGCATCCACCAGGCTGACGTCAAGAGATGAAAGGGTCGGAGCGGTATTCTGAGCCTTCCTCTCCGTATGGTTATAAGTCACAAGATGAGATTTGTCCGAGGTAGGATGCTTCAGCTCCCACGGGTAATCGAAGGTCGTGTTCTGGGAGAAGAACATCTTGGTGACGCGGGCGTTGCCGCTCTCGTCAAACTGAATAAGAAGGCCGGAAGACACGTCTGCGGCGTCCTTCATCACCGTGGTGCTGGACATGTTCTCATATCTGCCGTCCTCGATCGCCATATAGCGTGTGGAGCCGCAGCCAAACGAGGTGAAAGCACCCTGCCAGATGCTCCTGGGATCATTTATTGGGAAATGCAGGTGACCGCTGAAGGTCATCACCTGCGGATATTTTTCAAGTGTTGGGGTAAGTGCGGCCGTGGACCATTGGTCCTGGCAGCTGCCGTAAAGCCATCCAGGGCCGAGGAGACTGCCGTAGACGGTGTTATAGATCATCGGATGGGTGATGAGGATGACATATCGCTCAGGGTCCGATTCCGTGATGGTTTTCAACGTGTTGTCAAGCCAGGTGATAACCTCTTGAGGATATGCTACCGGGATGACGCTGTTTGGAGTCACGGCAAGGACATGATACCCGTTGACGACGCAGTGCCGGCACTCGAACTTGTCCCTCATCGTGGTCTCGATGTCGGTGGTTTCATATTTGCTGCCGAACTTCGACCTCATGGACTTGGCGAACTGATAGACGGCGGAATTCCACCAGTATGAAGTATTCGGATCATGATTTCCGATAGTGTAGACGAGTGGCGTCTGCTCCGGGTTGAATGCGGCCTCGTAGATCGATTTGAATGTCGAAAGCTGGCTGTCGAGATATGCGCCGTAATCGATCAAGTCGCCGGCAATAAGGACTCCGTCCAATCCGTCGGCATCATCCTTTGCAGCCTGCGACTTGAGCTGGGCAAATGCGTTCCTGAGCTTGTCCTCGCAATTCTGGCCGTTGCTGCCATTGATGTGCGTATCAGAAAGGACTCCGAATGAGCACACCACCTTGGCGGCATCGAAGAATCCGCCCGGTGCCGGTCCGCTCACGAAAGCTGGAGCAGTATAGATTTTTCCCGGCTCTACCGTCAGCGCATCATTGCAAGCGGCATTCATCGCTACCCTGCCGTTGGTGCCATATGCTGTCAGTTTATAGCCTGAAGGCAAACTGACGCCTGGGAACAGCGGGACGTAGTACGTACCGGGGCCACTGACCTCAACCTGGATACTGGTCAATCCAGAGCCGATGACATCCGGATCTGCCTTGACGCTGAAATCATCCAGACAGATTATATTGCTTCTGGATACTATTTCAGAGCCATTACCCTCAAATATGACGTGGCTGATTCCGGCAGTCTCAATGGTAAATCCAATCTGACCGTAAACAGCCTTCATCTCCATCTTCTTTGTAGATGGATCAGCTTTTCCGACAATCACCGGTACGCATGCACATGCATCCAACCTGCCTGTTGCACTGACACGGACTGAATTGCTGCCTACGAAGCCTTCCGCACCTTCGCCGACAATGAAAGCATAATAAGCATCTGCATCTGTAGGGAAGAAGGATGAAAACTCAAATGTGGCCTTGACTCCTTCGAATGATTTAGGAGCCATCGTCTCGCTTAGCTTGTCCTTCTCTTTTACCACCATAAAACTCACCCTGTCATCCGTCGTCCACTCCATCTTGCCTACAGGCATGGAAGGAAGGGTGGCTTCGATGCTGAGAGATTTCTCAGAAGGGTTGGTATTTGACCCGTTTTTTTCTTCCGGATCCACACAGGATACCATAGAAACACAGAGTACAAACGATGCAAAGAGAAGTTTATGATTTTTCATCTGACTTGGGAATTGCCAAAAAACATTTCAATTTAACAATATTTAAAAAAAATTTACAAAGAGCAACCCGAAGGCCGCTCTTTGTAAATAGAAAGTACGGGCTTATTCTGCAACTTTCTGGAAGTATGCACCACCAGTATTGATGTCGAACACCCACTTGTTCTTGTAGTTGAGCTGGTAGATGGTAGTGTAGGCGGTATAACCCTCAAGAACGCATGAGAATCCGCAGAACCACCTGCTGTCACTTACCTTTCTCTGATCTCCGGAGCCAAGGGTAAACCTGTGGTTATCGGTATCAACACCCCAGCCTACCCAGCAATAGTTGCAATCGTTAGGACCGAAGGTTGTCGGTGCGAAATATCCGGTGCTGTAGGATGTAGAGTTGGTAAGTTCCGGAATGATAGCTACTGTCTGTGTTGCAGAACCTGTATTGACTTTCTGGAAATCCTTGGACAGATACATGTTGATCGAAGCACCTGCCTCAGTGAATTCGATGCTTACAGGAAGCTTGAAGTCATAGTACAGACCGACGAGGTCGAGATTGTGCACATGTCCGTTCAGCTCCTCAGGGTTGGCAACCGGAACGAATTCAACAGCTGTCACATGCTCTCTGTTGGCGTTGTTGATGATAGTGGTGTTGCTCAACGCCTTGAAGGTATAGCTGTAGAATGAGTACTTACCAGCAAAATCAGCGACCTTGAACTGGCTCTGCTCTACGTTGTATGTCTTGTAATTGCTCATGAGGACGGAGCCCTTGCGGTAAACACCGGACTTGTTCTCAGCAATGACAAGCTTGCCTCCGTTCAGGGTAATCCAGTCAACATTGCTTTCAAGAATGGTCCCAGCGACACCGTCGATTTCATGTGATGCACTGTCGAACGTGAAGTTGTATACCAGAACCTCGGTCTGCACATTGAATGTGGTCGTAGCGCCGGCTTTGATTTCTGAAGCTTTCACGTCACATCCGTATTTAGTGCTGCCGATATTGGAGCAAAGAGAGCCATCCACAAGATCCTTGACCAGAACTGCGATATATGCAGAAGCGGTCTTGTTTGCCTCATCGACTGTGGCATCGACAGTGATGTCTTCCTTCTCACCAGTGATTTCATCTCCGATGATGGCGGTTCCTATCTCATTGACAGCGAGAGTGATGGTAGTTTCCCCAACTTTTGGTTCCACTCCTTCAGGATAGCTGACCTCCGCCTTCACAATCGTGGTTGCATATTTGAGGTCTACGCTCGGCTTGCCGCCAAGTGAAGCTTCTCCACTAATGATCTGAAGTCCCTGAGCACACTTGAGCGATCCGTCCTGAACAAGGAAATCGGCTTTCTTAGGTGTCAAGCCGTAGCTGATGGTGCTTGTAGTCTTGTTGTCAAGGAAAGCGACAACCTTCTGTGCGCCATCAGGAACTGCAATTGCGTCCGCGCCGAAAGTAGCGCTGGCACCTTCTCCTGTAGTATTGGCCAGCATCTGGGTACGGCCGATGACATTGCCGCTTGCATCGACAAAGCGTATGCGCAGAATGTCGTCCGCAGCAATGACGGTCTTCATTCCTTCACCAGTCGCCGCAGCAAGAGTCGCATCAACGGTGAAAGACATCACATCGGCATTCTCGTCAACCGGTTCAGAAAGCTTGACTCCTTCCGCGCAGGAAACAGTCAGCGCTGCACAAGCTAACATTGCCGCATATTTGAATATTCTTTTTTTCATTTGATTGTAAATTTTTCCGTTATCAGATTAATTATACCCAATATGGATTGCCCTGACGCTCCGTCTGAGGTATCTGCCATGTCCAACCTTCTGAAGGGACATCGGTAGAACTCCAGTGATTTGCGCCACGGGAGAAAGTCTCGTTCCAACGCTTGCGGTTGTAGAATGCCCAGTCACCTTCGCCCCACATCTCGATTCTCCACTGGAGCTTGACCATATCAAGAACAGACTTGCCGCTCATGGTGTTGTCGCAGGTCATGGTTGTCTGGCCAGGAAGTGTACGTGCTGCGAGAAGACTGTTCAGTGTAGCCTTCGCCTCTGAATCGTTGCCGCTCTGAGCATAAGCCTCAGCGAGCATCAGAGCTACAGTCGAAGTACGGAGGTAGCAACTGTTGGCATAATGGTTGTCAATGCAATGGTCCGTATGGTCAAGTCCGCAGGTGGCAGCCCATTTGAGGGATGTGTAAGCAGGGACATTGTAATGGAACCATGTAGTATCGGTATCCTTGTACGTAAAGATATTCAAGCCCTCGAATGCCTCAGGGAGGATGCAGGCCTTACGGCAGTCAGCGTCTGAAAGCTGGTCATACAGGGCCTTGTCCACCTGATAATATCCTGACGGACCATTCTTGAGGGTATTAAGGCCCAGGATGGCCCAATAGACCTCGGTAGAAGTCTTGGAAGAATTACCGAAGATGGTTTCAGGATTGATCTCCTGATTGAAGAAAGCATTGAAATTTGCAGGATATTCTGCGTTCCAGCCTGTTCCGTTCGGGTTGTCGTCGGAAACACCAACGCGCATGTTGACTTCGGCGAGCTTGGTGTATGGCATACCGTAAGCAGTTGCTGGCATGAAGCCCTTGACATGGCTGAGAACGTCCTTTCCAGCCTCGATGGCGATTGCCCACTCATGGCTGTCAAGAGCAGCACGGCAACGATAGTACTGGCAGACACCACAGTCGATGTCGTAAAGATCCTCATCTCCGGTAGTGTAGCCTGCATTTGCAGGATCAGCCTCATGGAAAAGGCTTGCAGCCTCAGCGAAGGCGTCATTGATCCATTTCCATGTAGCAGCAACAGAAAGCGGCTCTACAGGAGCATTGTATGCATAAGCATCGTAGATCGGCCAGCCCTGCTTTGTCGTCGATGTGACGTCTGTAAGGTCAGTATAACGCTCCATGAGAAGGAGATAGCCGACAGCCTTGAGAGTAAGGGCTGCAGCGCGGTTGCTCTTTAACTTCGGAGTGGTGCAGCGCTCCACTGTAAGGAAATCGAGTGCCTTCTGAGCAGCGCCGATCTTCAGGACAGGAGCATAATAGTAACCGTAATTGTAGACGGTCTGGCTTGAATACCAGTAGTTCAAGCTGCTGAGGTTCTGGTACCAGTCAGTGAATGTACCTGGGTTGAGGGCGTCGCCTTCGACGATGTCGCCGGCCTGGCACAGACGGCGGAAGTCTGTATATGACTCATATGCGCCGTTGTTTGAATAACCGCCGTTGATTGCTGCGTTGTAGAGATGGATGTATGAGTACAATGATGCGGTAAGGCCTGAAAGTACCTTATCTTCAGCATCAGGATTCTCCGCTATGTATTCCGCCATTTCATCATCGGTGAAATAGTTCGGATTGTGGACATCAAGGAGATCACCGCATGAAGTCATGGCAATGACCATGGCAACGGTAGTAGCTAAATATTTGATCGTTTTCATATTCTCACCTGGATAATGTTAAAAATCAAGATTTACACCGAAGGTGAATGTTTGCATCTGAGGGAAGGTGTACGGCTGGATTTCCCTACCACCGATGAGGGACATCGAAGGATCGATGCCGGACTCGGCAGAGAAGATCAGCACGTTGTCTGCAGATGCGAATACACGAAGAGCACTGATGTTCGCTTTCTGGGTGAACTTCTTAGGAAGCGTATATCCTACCGTGATGTTCTTGAGACGGAAATACGAAGCATTGAAAAGGCTCATGTCAGTATAGTTGTTGGATCCTGGCAACAATGCACCATCAAGATTGAGATTGCTGGCCTCTGTTGAAGGGAACCACTGCATCGGGAAATAAGCACCCTGTCTTTCAGGTGTCCATGTATTGCCGACAACAGTCTTGGAAACCGGGATACCTGATGACTCGCATGATGAAGAACGATACAGATAGAGTGAATATTCGAGAGAGAAGAACTTACCGCCGAGCTGATATGCAGTGTTGATGCTGGCATCGAAATTCTTCCAACGGAAATTGAGCTGCATACCGCCGATCCAGTCAGGAGTAGCAGTACCGACCTCATAGCATGAAGCATCTGCAGCTACAAGTGTCTTGACATTGTCACCGACATTGTACTCTGCATATCTTCCGCTGTGCTCGTACAGACCGGTGGTCTCGTATGGATTGACATCATAGTATGTCACCCTGTGCCAGTACATAGGAAGACCAGACTCCTTGTCCACACCTGCATATTTAGGCATATATAGGTTGAAGAGGTCCTTGCCTTCTCCGCGCAGATACATGATACCACGTCCTGCTACACCGGAAGTACCAGCCTGGTTCATATCCTCGGTCTGGTCAGTCCAACATCCCTCAGGGACATCCATGGTATTGTCATGGTGAGGAATCTGATCATCTGGAACATCGATCAAAGTGGTACGGTAGTGAGTTCCGTTCAAGGCGATGCTCAACGTCATATCCTTGGTGCGGACGAGGTCGGCGTCAAGTTCGATTTCGAAACCGCGGTTGCGGAGTCTGGCTGCATTACCCTTGAGAGTAGCAACGCCGGCACTTGCGAGAGGAGAAACAGTCTGGTTGAAGTAAGAGTTGACTGTTTCATTGTTGTAGAAGTCCAAAGCACCGGTGAGCCTGCTCTTGAGAACGCTGAAGTCAAGTCCGAGGTCGAACTGATGGACATTCTCCCATGTAAGCGCATAATTCTGAAGTCCGCTGGAAGTGATTGAGAATTCTGCTGGAACACCAGTACCGGAGGTTGACTCGGCCCACTTGGCAACACCATAGCCCCAATATGCGTATGGGTAGTTTGTTGAAACACCGCTGGCATTACCGGTGACACCGTAGCTGGTTCTGAACTTGGCATTGTCAAGCCATGAGATATTCTGCATGAACGGCTCCTCAGAAATACGCCAACCTGCACCTACAGACCAGAATTTACCCCAACGCATGTCAGGAAGGAACTTGGATGAGCCGTCAACTCTGAACGATCCAGAGAGATAGTACTTCTGGTCGAAGTTGTAGTTTGCACGGCTGAGATAAGACTCAGTGCGGAAAATATCTTTGCCGAAATATGGGCTGGCAGTATTTTCACCACCGTTCCAACCAGTATAGCGGCTGACGAAGTTGGTTGAGATAAGCTTGCCTACCATAAGTTCATATGCTGAACCGAAATTCAAATAATCCTTGGTGATGTCCTCATACTCATGACCGACCATCGCATCAACGTGGTGCTTGCCGAAATCCTGGTTGTAGTTCAGAAGCTGCTGGGTGTTGATGATAAGACGGTTGGTAGTCTTGAGACCGATCTGGCCATTTGGAGTACCACGTCCCTGGATATGGTTCATGTAGGTGGTTCTCTTCCAGTTCTGCTGATCCATGTTGAATGCTACATGGAAATTGAAATGCTTGAGGAAGTTGATGTCGGTGAATGCACGTGTTGTCCATGTGGTGATATCCTGCTGGTCGAGGTTGGTTTCGGCGACATAGCTGTAATCACTTGAATATGGACGGTCTGCATAACCGTTGTTTCCAACAGGTGAATAAGACTTGTTGTTGACGTTGACGATCTTGTTGCCGTCTTCGCCTACTCTTACATTTCCGTTCTCATCCATTTCATACACAGGGATAATAGGCTGCCAACCCTTGATCCAGAGCATGGCGTTACCTGATGCGGCACCAATCTGACGTGAGCCCCATCTACCGGCCTGACCATTGGTCTTGGTCTTGGAATAACCCACATTGACACCCATCTTCATCCATTTAGTGATCTTGGCATCGAAATTGGCACGTCCGCTGTATCTTGAGAATGAACTTCCGAGAAGGTATGAAGGATCTGACTGATAGCCGAATGATGCGTAATAATGTACTCTGTCAGTTCCACCGTTTGCAGAGAGGTTATATTCCTGACGGAATGAATCCTGGAGGACAAGATCTGCTGCATTTCCTTCATAAAGCAAGGAGGCATCAGGATTGATTCGTCCTGTATTCGGATCGATGAGATAGGCCCCACCCATAGTTGCGGACGAATTTGTGCCGCTTCCTGTAGGAGTGAAAGTAAGACCAGGGACATTGTATGCCAGGTTGTTTCCAAAAACGTTCTTCTGGAAGCTGGTCTCGCTACCATTGTAGTCGAAGAGATGCTGACTTGCGAAAAGTCTTGCCTCTGCATCGCTGCAGTTAGGATTCTTGACGTTGGTGAAGTATTCACCGTTCGCGTCAGTACCAGGCATACCCTTGCCGTTCACACCATAACGATATGAATTGTAGAGGCTCTGCCAGAAATACTCATAATACTCTTCAGCTGTGTCGATGGCCTTGACGTTGTAGTTGCCGAGGGCATTCCAGCCGACACGGCTCTGGAATGAGAACTTGGCTTTGCCTTCCTGGCCGCTCTTGGTGGTGATGAGGATGACGCCGTTGGCAGCACGTGAACCGTAAAGAGCTGTTGAAGCAGCATCCTTAAGGACTGATACGGAAGCGATATCGTCAGGATTGAGCTGAGACAGAGGGTTCTCATATCTGTCGGTTGTCTGCTGAGGCACACCATCGATGACAACAAGCGTAGTAGCTGAGCTTCCGTTTGTGGAGCTGACACCACGAAGACGGATGGCCATATCGTAACCAGGCTGACCGTCGACCGCAACAACCTGGATACCAGGAGCTGCGCCTTCAAGAGCGCGGGAAACGGTGGTGGTGTTCTGGATTGCGATGACATCGGACTTCACCTCAGTGAGGGAACCGGTGAGATCTTTCCTCTTCTGGGTACCATAAGCAACGACTACGATTTCATCAAGATAAGTCGTGTCTTCGGAGAGAGAGACATTGATCGTCTTCTGTGCTCCAACGACGACTTCCTGTGAAGCATAGCCTACACAAGAGAAGACCAAGGTTGCACCCTGCTTTACGTTCTGCAGTGTGTACAAACCGTCAAGGTCAGTCACAGCGCCTGTCTGCGTGCCTTTTACGACAACACCAGCGCCGATAATAGCCTCGCCTTTGGCATCAGTGACTTTGCCGCTGATAGCGCTCTGGGCGAACACCTGCACTCCCATTGTGATGAGTGCGGTCAGAACCATTAAAAATCGCTTTGACATAGGTAGTTGATTGATAAATATTTAAGTTAATATCACATGGATAATCGACTTTCAATTTGCTAAACTACCAAGAAATAAAGACTACAAGTCCAGTAAACAATATATATAAAGTGGTTTACGCCTCCTTTGTCTGCGCAACTTTCTCAAAAGAATTGCGCAAACATGGATGACGGGATGGATTTCAAGACAATCCATCAGTGAGGCAGGACATACAGCAGAACCCAAATGGCGATCAAGCATTGGATTATTTCTAGAGATTTCTTATATTGTGTACGTTTATACACAAACACGAAAGATATCACCAAACGATATTTATACAAAACACTATTTATCAACAACTAACGCTTATGACAAAACGATTCTTAATGGTTTTGTTGTCATTCCTTACCATAGGAGTGACAGCGTTCGCCGTTGGTGCCAGTGTTCTCGTCAAGGGAACACATACAGGCGCTGTCGCGGATCTGGATGGTAATTACACCGTCTCCGGTGTGGATGCCAATTCAGTTCTCGTGTTCTCATCAATCGGCTACAAGACCCAGGAAGTCGTCGTCGGCAATCAGAAGAACATATTAACACTCCCAACATGAAACATTTCATAACTATTATCCTCTTATGTCTCCCCGGTGCCCTCAGCATGTCCGCACAAGAGAAGACCGCAGAAAACAAACCGTTGGACTACGTCGACACCAGGATAGGTTCTAACCAATGGATAAAAGAATCCACCCTCAGCCAGGTGGAGCTCCCTTGTGGCTATGTATATCCGGGAGTGGGCACAATCTTCCCGATGACACAGTGGGTGGCGCAGACAAATGAAGGCGACCGTCCATACCTTTGGAAAAACCCGACCATACGCGGCTTCAGATGCAGTCACTATCCAAATGGAGCCTCCATGTCCGAATACGGCGCATTCACAATCATGCCCACCGTGGGAGAGCTCAAGACCAGGCCGGAAGACAGAGCATCGGCATACGACCACTCGGAAGAGCAGGCCAAACCGCATTACTACTCCGTGATGCTCGAGGATTATAAGATCAAGACCGAAATCACAGCTGCCAGCAAATCGGGTTATTTCAGATTCACATATCCGGAATCGCAGCAGGCACATATCATAATCGACAATCCGCGCAGTTTCAAGGGAAGCTATTTCCGCGTGATACCGGAGAGGAACGAAATCGAAGGCTTCACCACAAATGATGGAAGAAAAGGCAACCAGGGCTACGTCGGCCGCGAATTTGCCTGCTATTTCGTCGCACAGTTCTCAAAGCCGATCAGCCAGTTTGAGATCGTTCCATGTCCGGCAGACACAATCGCTGAAGGTGACGACAGCGGATTGATCAAGAAATACGTGGAGCGGAACGCTTTTTCAGCAGATCAATTGAAAAGACTGGCCCTTGAAGGCGCCATGGCCGAATCCATCCACATCGATTTCGCCACCGCGGAAGGTGAGCAGGTGGAGGTGAAGATCGGCACATCGTTCATCAACATCCAGCAGGCACGCGCGAACCTTCAGCAGGAACTGGCAGGCAAGGATTTCGGCAGCGTGCTGCAGTCCACGGAGGAGAATTGGGCCGAGGCTCTTGGGAAGATCGCAATCGAGGCGTCCGACGACGACAAGACGATATTCTACACCGCTCTGCAGCGTTGCATGCTGCTTCCACGCGACATTACGGAAGACGGCTATCACTACAGCGGATTCAACGGCAAGATCATGCCGGGAGTGATGTACACCGACTTCTCGCTCTGGGACACTTTCCGCTCCGAACATCCGCTCCTGGTGCTGCTTCAGCCGCAGAGAGTGAACAAGATGATCGAGGCCCTGCTCAATTCATACGAAGAAGGCGGCTGGATGCCTAAATGGCCGAGCCCGGGCTACTCCAACATCATGCACGGCACACACGCCGATGCAGTCATAGCGGATGCATATGTCAAGGGACTGCGCGACTACGACCAGGAGAAGGCGTTGTCCGCCATGGTCAAGAACGCCTCCACCACGGCCACCGGCATCTACCGCGGAAGGGTCGGCATCAGCGACTTCATCAACAAAGGGTACGTCCCGACAGACAAGCACAAGGAATCTGCCATCCGCACCCTGGAGTTCTCCTATGATGACTTCTGCATAGCGCAGGTCGCCCGTCTTATGGGCCAGGATTCTCTTGCCGACGTCATGATGAAAAGATCCAAGAACTACATCAACATCCTTGACCCTGAGACCAGGATGGTCCGCGGACGCAACAGCGACGGGCAGTGGAGGGCGGCAGATGACCCGTCCATCAGCATCTGGGCCCGGGGTACCGACAAGGACCGCGAGACATATTTCCGCAACATCACCCTGTTCGTGCCTCATGATGTGGACGGACTTGCAGGATTCATGGGCGGAAGAAAGGAACTCGAAGCCTATCTGGACTATTTCTTCGCCAACGACTTCTACTATGTGGGTGACGAATTCTCGATGCACTCACCATATGTGTATAACCTGATAGGATGTCCTTGGAAGACGCAGCAGACAATCAGAAGGCTGCTTGACTACTATTTCGAGAACGAATCATGGGGCCTTCCAGGAAATGAAGACTGTGGGCAGCTCTCATCCTGGTACGTCATGGGCTCGATGGGCTTTTATCCTTTCTGTCCAGGACTCCCGATATACCAGATCGGCAGCCCTGTAGTGGACAAGGCCGAGATAAAGCTGGACAACGGCAACAAATTCACCGTGATAGCGAACAACAACTCCGCCGAGAATGTCTACATCCAGTCTGCGACATTGAACGGAAAGAAATACAACAGATGCTGGATCCATCATAACGACATCATGGACGGCGGCACCCTGGTTCTGAACATGGGCAAGAAGCCGAACAAGAAATGGGGCGTAGAATAAGCTGATACCGCCAGGAAGTTACAATTTGAAAACGACTTCATACGAGAAGCGAATAAATTGTAAAACGACAAGCAATTTTTTTTAAGAAACTATTTTAATTTTTTCAAAACTTAGTAAATTTGTGAGTTATTGTATAGTAACTTAATGGGGAAAGTATCTATAAAAAAGATATTTTGATAACACTATTTTTTAACTTAATTAACGCTTATGACTAAAAGAATCCTTTTGGTTCTCCTTGCAACTCTTACAATAGGAGTGCAAGCATTCGCTCAGAGCGTCAGCGGTAAAGTAACTGACCTCAAGGGCGAAGCTATTCCGGGAGCAAGTGTACTCGTAAAGGGCACCTCCACCGGAATCATGACAGACCTTGATGGTAACTACCAGCTCAACGCAGGTTCAAACGCCACATTGGTCTTTTCTTGCATCGGCTATGAGTCCCAGGAAATCGCAGTCGCAGGCAAGAGCATCATCAACGTTGCTCTCGCAGATGACTCCGAGCTTCTCGACGAGACTGTAGTAGTCGCTTACGGTACAGCAAAGAAGAAAGATCTCACCGGATCCATCGCTACGGTGAGCAGCGAAACTCTCGCAGCTCAGGCTCAGGGTTCTGTGTCCCGTATGCTCGAAGGTTCTGTAGCCGGTCTGCAGACAACTGCAGTCGACGGTCAGCCTGGTCTTGATATGGGTATCCGTATCCGTGGTATCGGTACTGCAAGTGCCAACAACTCCAACGCTCTTATCATCATCGACGGCGCTCCGGCAATCGATGGCACCAACCCTCTCGCATCCATCAACAGCAAGGATATCGAGAGCATCACCGTTCTCAAGGATGCTGCCTCCACAGCACTTTACGGTTCCCGCGGTGCCAACGGTGTCATCCTCGTGACCACCAAGAGCGGCAAGAGCGGCAAAGCGAAGGTTTCTTTCGAAGGCCGTTGGGGTGTCAATACGGTTTCTCCTCTTGCCAACGGCAGGGTTGAGAACATCGGTGACAAAAACCTCGGCGATCTCTATGAGACCTACTGGCTCGGTATCTACAACGCTGTCTATTCAGGTTACGATGCCACAGCGGCAGAACTCGGACTCGTAGGCAATTCCGCTAAAGCTGCAGAGTTTGCTTCTCAGCATCTCTTCAACTATGCAGGCAAGGCCAACAACTGCACCAGCTACAACGGTCTGTACAACAGGCTCGCTTACAAGGTGCCTGGCATGACCTTCACCACCACCGGTTCCGGCAACAACGCTTCTTCTACCCTCGGAGGATCATACCTCGTCGGCACGGACGGCAAGCTCAACCCTAACGCGGAGCTTCTTTATCAGGGAGCAGCTCTTCAGGACGAACTCCTTACCCCTCGCTTCCGTCAGGAGTACAACGCATCAGTCAGCGGCGGTACCGACAAGATAGACTATCATATGTCCCTCGGTTACCTCAGCGACCCATCTTACGTTTCCGTTTCCGGATTCGAGCGCTATACAGCCCGCTCAACTGTCAATGCACAGGTTACCAGCTGGCTCAAGACAGGTGCGAAGTTCGCTTTCACCCACCGTATTGTCAACAGCAACCCACGCCGTTATGGACGTAACCCAGGTTCCGTAGGTGAGAACCCGTTCTCCCGCGTCAACAGTTCCACCGCTCTCGATCAGGCATATGCCCGCGACCTCAACGGTAACTGGATCTATGACAACGGAATCAGGCTCGGCAACTGCAACTACGGCGCCAACAATGTTTTCCAGGCAACTCCTACACTGTCCCCTGTCGGACCTACCCGCAACCTTTTCTCACAGGCTACCAACTGGGTCGAGTTCTACCAGAGCCAGGTCGACAGCAACACCAACGATGACCTCAATGCCCACGGTTATCTGAGGGCAAGTTTCCTCAAGCATTTCACCGCAGAGGTCAACGTCACCTACAACACCACCTTCAACTCCCACCTGATGTACGCGGATGATCAGACCATGAACTTCCGTACCAGCGGCGTTGGCGGTTCCGCCATGCATAAGGACAAGGAGCAGTACACTGCAATCACAACCCAGCAGCTGGTAAACTACAGCCAGGACTTCGGCAAGCATCACGTTGACGCAATGGCCGGTCACGAGTTCTGGTCATACGATTACGAGAAAATGGCCTACGGATCAGCTTATGCTCTCATCCACGATTTCCAGGGCTATGACAACTTCCTCGGAACCCGTTCATACAGCCCATTCGGCACATCAAATGCAGGTTCCCTTGACAAGCAGGCTCTCGAGTCCTATCTCGGACGTGCAAACTATGTCTATGACGAAAAGTACTACTTGTCAGCATCCCTCCGTCGTGACGGCACCTCCAAGTTCAAGAATCCGGACCTCCGTTGGGGTACTTTCTGGTCTGTCGGCGCTGGCTGGAGAATCACCAGCGAGCCTTGGATGGAAGGCACTAAGGGTTGGCTTGACAACTTGAAAGTCCGTGCCAGCTATGGTGTCCTCGGTAACCAGAACGGTGTGAGGAATTACTCAGGCTATCAGACCTGGAGCTATGGCGCTTCCGGCTGGGCTGGAAACGACAGGGCTACATATCCTACCGGCATCACACTCTCCAAGAAGGCTTGGACCAATGGCGGTCTCACATGGGAGAATGTCAAGACAGCTGATGCAGGCTTTGACTTCACCCTCTTCGGTGGCAAGCTCGCAGGTACCTTCGACTGGTTCAACAAACAGACTGACAATGCAATCTGGCCACAGCAGGTTTCCATTCTCGCCGCAGGTCAGGCCAGCCTTGACATGAACACTGCAGGTATCCGCAGCCGTGGCGTTGAAATCGAACTTTCTTATCAGCCTGTCAAGACTCAGGATTGGGATGTGATTCTTTCAACAAACGGAACTCACTACAACAACATCCTCACCAGCGTTCCTGAAGGAACAGGTTCTGATCTTCTCGGCGGATGCTGGGAAGCAGGTTCAGATGCCTGGTCAATCGGTGGTGATACCGGTGGTGGCAAGAACGGCTATCTCCGCGGAGTCGGCAAGGACTACTACAATATGTACCTCTTCCACTACGCAGGTGTGGCCGGTAATGACGGCATCACCTATTACGGCAATGACGGCAAGCAGTATACCGGATACTCTAAGGGCGATGCCTATGCAGGTATGCCTCTCTTCACCCACGTCGTTACTGAAGCCGAAGCCAAGGCAGGCAAATTCGGCGATGCAAAGGCCGGTGACCATGTCAACACTACCAATACAGCACTCGCTTCCAAGGTTGAACTTGGCGATGCTCTTCCTGACTGGTACGGCGGTTTCAGCGCAAACGTACGTTACAAGAGTCTTGATTTAGGCGTTCAGCTTTCATACCAGATCGGAGGAAAATTCTTCAGCCGTGAGTACTGGGGCGGAGGTGACGAAGGCCGTTATTCTGCAGAACTGATGTCCAGCGGTGTGGGTCTCAGCAGCGAACTCTTCAGAAATACCTGGACAGAGAACAACACCAATGCGAAGTTCCCTATGCTCATCGCCAATGAAACCATAGCACGTGGAGGTACAGGTCTCGCCAACGGCGCAGAAAACGCAACCGATATGGCCCTCTTCGATGCTTCATACCTCAGCGTGAAGAATATCACCATCGGATACACTTTCCCTAAGAAGTGGATGGACAAGGCCAAGATTGCAAACCTCCGCGTTTATGCAAGCGCAGATAACCCGATTCTCATCTACGGCCACAAGGGTGTGGATCCACGCTGGAACATGGTCGGTAGTCTAACCGTAGGTCCTTTCACCTATGCTTACCTTACCACTTATAACTTCGGTGTAAATATCGACTTCTAATTTCTGACGGTTATGAAAAAAGTTTTAATCATATTTTCTGCGATTGTTGCACTCGCTTCTGTTTCGTCCTGCAACAAGATGTTGGACATCACTCCTCCCAGCAACATCACCGACGAACAGGTGATGGATCTTCTCCATAACGGTACCGATGCTCAGAAGGCAGCCATCGTGAATGGTATTGTGAGCGCATTGCCGAAATACTTCAACCTCAATGATAACGACTACGGATGCAGCACCGGTGGTGCCAACACAATGCGTTACAGCTATGTAGGTATCGAGTGGGGTCGTGCCCTCATGGGCGCAGACGTTGTTTCCGGATACAATCTCGAAGCCAACGACCTTGCAGGAAAGCAAGTTTACCGCTATAGCGAGGATTTCCGCGGTTCTTTAGCCAGCACCAACTACTGCTACTGGGCTATGTATGCCGCAGCCATCAACCAGGCCAACATCGTGCTCGGTTTCATGACCGAGGATATGGCCAAGTCGAACAACCTCTACAAGGATGGCCGTGCACGTGCTCTCCTCGTCCGCGCATATTGCTATATGTGCATGATGGAGGAGTATCAGGATGCATACCTCAAGGGTGGCAAGGAAAAACTCGGACTTCCACTCTACACAGAGTACAATCCTCTTCAAGAGACCGTTGAACGCTCTTCTGCAGAGGCTACCTGGGCTTTCATCAAGAAAGACATCACTGATGCAATCTCCTATCTTACCGCCGCTGGTGTCGGTTACACAGCAGGCCGCGATAAGGCTGAAGATTTCGACCTCGGTGTAGCCAACTTCCTCTATGCAAGGGCTTGCATCCTCACTGGAGACTACGCAAACTGCATCAAGGCTTGCAAGAGCATCATCGACAGCAAGGCTTACAGCCTCATCAAAGCTGAGAACTGGGGCGGTCGTAATACCGGCGAGTGGACTCCTACCGCAAACATCAAGGTTCTTCCTCACACCAACGCATTCACCAGCATGGCTTGCAATCCAGAGACAATTCTTGGTTTCAAGAAGAATTCCGGCTTCTATGGACAGGCAGCAGATCACTTCAACCTCGCGAACGCGTTCGGTAACTACTCCCAGCAGGGAAATGTTCCACGTATCGATGAGACTCTTTATAACAAGATCTCTGACAAGGATGTCCGCAAGCAGGCTTTCTATCCTAATGAGATTGGAGAATATAGCTTCTCTAACAACAACACGGGAACACTTCCTTCATACATCAACCTCAAATTCTCTGCAACTGAGGGACTTCTGGACAGTGGCGACGCTCCTTCAGGCAATGCTACAGAATATGCAAAACTTGACTATACCAAGTTCCGTCTTGCTGAGGTTTACCTTATGAAGGCTGAGGCCGAGGCCGAAACCGGCTCCGCAGATGCCAAGACTACCCTCAACACCCTTCTCGCAGCTCGTAGCGCTGACCAGGCAAATGTCCTGAGTGTCGATGATTACGCAGGCTCCATCAAGGATGTCATCAAGCTCCAGTGGCGTATCGAGATGTGGGGCGAAGGCGGCCGTGAGTGGTATAACGCAAAGCGTTGGGGTGACGACATCGTGAGAACATCCAAGATGCACCAGGATGCAGGTTCCCTCATATCTTCTTGGCCAGCAAACAAGATGACTCTCCACATCCCTATGCGTGAGCTTCAGAGCAACAACAAGTGCGTTGACAATACCATCAACGAATAATTGTTGTTGAATATTATAAAGGAAGGCGACTATTTGGTCGCCTTCTTTTTTTATGGCTGAATGGCTGAGGGTCGGATGTCTGTTTCAAGATGACAGGGCCAACAAGGCCGGAAGGAAGAAGCGGATCCTCTGGGCCATATTCCTGGTAAGGTGTCCATGTCACCTTCTCTCCCCCGTCCGGACGCGTATCACCTATGACACGGTTGACCCAGGTGTTTGTGACACGGACAAGGATGTAGTTGTCCCCTTTCTTCACCGCACCGCTGACATCGATGCGGAAAGGCTCCTTCCATACCAGACCGAGATCCAGGCCGTTGACATACACACGCGCCATGTCATGAACCTCTCCAAGGTCCAGCACCATTGTCCCGGAAGGCTTCCGTTTGAGACGCATCTTCGTGCTGTAAGTGGCTGTACCGGAATAATACCTGACTCCTGGGAGTCCGTTCTCATCCAGCCGCGCCAGCTTCCCTCCGCCTTCAAGGATGATGGACTCAGGGGCGCCAAGACCGGGCTCGAAATGAACGGTCCAGTCTCTTTCCGCCTCAGCCGCGACCCTCCAACGGCTCTGAAGGATGACGGAGCTGGCACAATCGGTCCGTTCCCTGAAAATGATGAACTGGGAATCATCCGGACTCATTTCCAGCCGGACCACCGTCCTGCCGTCTTCAAACTTGTACGACGCCGGTTCGATGACACCGGTATCAGCATGCCATATCTCCGGTTTCAATCCGGTGATGCGGAAAGAAGCATCGAGCGTCCTGTATTCAGGAGTGAGGTTTGCGACCCAGTACAGCTCGCCACCGCGCCCACCGGCCTGTCCTGGAAAGGTTCTGTGGATAAAACGGATGTCCGCCGTTTCCATGTCCTCGACATACATGTCGCAATCTATATCATTGTCTTGAAGAATCTTGCCAAGGCAGCCCAGAGGGACGACATTCGTCCTCCCGGAATGCCAGATGCTACTGACAAGCGCCTCGACTTCACCTTCGGAGCAGCCAGAAAAGCCGAAACATCCAAGCGGTTCATCAGCAGCGACCAAAATGCCGGAATCGGCAATCTCCCTTATCTTGCGCAATACATCGACACTCATGGAAGTGACTTCACGATCAACTGCAAGGGCCCTGTAGGACATTCCGGTAGCCTTGCTTACAAGAAGCCCTCCGACCGGCTGCAGCACTTCGAGAAGCGCACTGCGGTTGACAAAATCATATGCATACCCGAGCGGGATGTCCGGTCTCGACGACATGAAACGACCGGTGACATTGGTCGACTCACCGAAGAAGAATGCTATGTCCGCCACGAAATCGCCTTGAGACAGTAGGAATGAACTTCTAGAAAGATAATTTGTCCACACACCCGCCTCATCGGCCCAGGTTTCCTTGCGGGTGAACCACTGGCCGAATTTCCCGAGGCCGATCCCCGGTTTCCGCCAATCGTCCGGCTGATGTACCGAAGTATGGATTATGAACCTGTTCACCCCTGACGCCATAGCAGCATCAGCCACGGACTTCAGACTCCCTGGATGATGGCACCAGGCCCTGCGTGAAGGGCTGTACTTCTTCGGACCGTCGGCGGTGAAGGATTCCGCGGCACATATCTTCTGGCCATACAAGTGGCACACTGACGCCGATTCCCGGATGTCCGCTTCACTGATGAAATCCGACGAATGGAAATCGCTCCTCACCCAGAATTCGGACATAGGTATGTCTGCCCTGCGCTTGAGATCCATTCCATCAGAGACAAATGTCCGCTTGTATCCATGCGACTCGGTATGCCGCCCTATCCCATACACATGCAGAAGCGAGTCAACGCCCTCATAATGACTGTCCCTGAGAAGTTCGCCCAAGGTAAGTCTCCAGTCCTGCAGGAAACGCTCCGTGCTGTCCGCACTACAGACAACCATTCCGGTCAGCGCAGGAAGCCACCTGCGAAGGCTGTAACCGCGGCGGCTCTCGAATTCCTGAGGCATGGAAGCGGTCCAGGTCTGGCATTTGGCCTCGTAGCTATCTATCATCACGTATTTCAGAACATCACCGAGCCTGCCTCTGCTGGCATCCTGATACATGTCAAGGTACGCGGTATAATAACGCCTGACGGCCTCAGCATCGAATTTGTCGACTTCCAGTCCAGTCGCTTCCGGCGATGCCGGACCATTCTGCTTGCCTGTGAGGCTGTACCCGAACCTGAACACCCGCCATCGCCCGTCCGGCGCTTCCCAGTCCAGGCGGTCATTACCGCACAAAGGTGTAAGATCAATGATGTCGCCAGACTTGACTGCATCTTCTGTGAAAGGTGTGACGAAACTGTCGTCTATGACCGCAGATGCGAAGAATCCTGCCTTCTCCGCTCCCATGTTGACTTTCACCACCTGCGACAACGCGAATTCGCTCAGATCTAGAGTCTGTCCCTCCTCGGTGCTGCGAAAGCGGAAAAACCTGGCTTTGACAGGCGCCACATCGAATGTCTTGACAGGAGTGACGGTTTGCGGGTACTGGTCCAGCAGTGCCGAGAAATGAACGCCATCGAGGCTGTACTCCAGAATCCGGCCGAACCTGCTTCTCTCGGACGGTGCGACGACGACCGTGACCGACTTGATTTCACGTTCCTGGGGGAAAGTGCAGCACACCCATGCATCACCGGTCCTGTCGGGCTTGATGGAAAGCCATCCTCCCAGATTGCCGTCCACCAGCAGTCCGCAGTCCGAGCCATCGCTGGCGGTCAGGACAGCGCCCATTTCCTTCATGGAAAGATCGTTCTTTGGCAATCTGACACCTATAACCGCTACATCGCGGAAATAGCTGTGCCACGATGGATTGCCGGCTTTCGCAGGAATATCCTGATAAAACCCGCTGGTGCACATGGGAGCAGGAAGCGCCATTTCAATGCGTTCTCCTCCAGAAACGTCGACACTGCTCCAGCACAGCTTCTTCATCGCATCATCTTCGGACACCCACGGACCTCCAGTGCAACTCCAGCCCGGAGAACTTGCGATCGAGACCTCCATATCGAGAGAATCCGCGATATCAAGCATGTAATTGAACGCATCCTTCCACCCGGCGGACATATACGGCAGCCTGTTTTCGACCAACTGGGGCGTCTCCATGCCGGCGTCGAAATTATGGAAGCCGACAATCCCTGAACGGTGCATCCACTCGAGATCCTTGCGGATACCGTCCTTGGTCACGTTTCCGTTCATCCAATGCCACCACACCCTTGGCCTGTAGCTGGAAGGTGGATTGACAAATCCATCATATAGATAGTCCCCCGCATTCAACACACAGCATGTCAACGAGAGGGAAACAAGTAGCGCAATTTTCTGTAGAGATTTCATATATAAACCACTGGTATGACAAAGATAGATAATTCTTTTTGCTAATTTTGTAGAACAGGCAGGGAATGAATCCCTGCATTTAAAGGCAACGACATGATTGGAAAACTTTTGATTTCAGCGATGCTGGCCACAGGCATCGCGACCGGAATATTCGACGAAGACAAGATCGTAGCGTCGTTTGGGGTGATGAGCGACACACATATCAACGGAGTGGGCACGGACCCAGGTATCAAGCTGAAAAAGGCCCTGGAGCAGCTCAAGGCGCATGCCGCGCTGAACGACGAAGACGGTCTGGACGGCATACTGATAGCCGGAGACCTTATCGACAGCGCATACCGCAGCGAAGACTACTACAAGCAGATGGACATGTTCAGCGAGATCTACAAATCCGTGCTGGACCCCATGACCGTCAAGCTGGCATACAGCCCCGGCAACCACGACGTCTACAAGGAATGGACACCGGATGCCATTGCCCAGGCCCAGAAGATGAGTGCGAGACTGGACGATGAATTCTTTTGCGCCGAAATCGAGCCGGAAAGCAGAAAAGCCCTCGAATGCCGCCACTACCTGATCAACGACGTACACATACTAGGAATACTGCCGATCGGCCGGGCTCCTGTAGTATATACGGATGAGCAGATCGCATGGCTGGACAGCAGACTCGCCGAGCTCACCCAGGCCGAGCCCGACAGATACGTGCTTGTGCTCACCCACCCGATGATCCACGGCACGGTATACGGCAGTCTCCTCGGCAACTATTGGGAGACAGAGGCGTTGACCGAAACGCTTGAGAAATATCCTCAGGCAGTAACGTTCAGCGGACACCTGCACTTCCCTCTCAACGACCCGAGAAGCGTATGGCAGGGCCGGTTCACGGCATTCGGCTGCGGTTCGGTCAGATATATGGCGATCGAAGACGGAGGATACGAGAACATGGCCGGCAAGACCATAATGCGTGACGCCAACGAATTCTCCCAGGGCCTGCTCGTCCAGATAGACGAAGACGGCAACCTCAAGGCCACCAGAATGGACTTCTACAACAACCGGACCATAGGCGAGCCATGGATCATCTGCCACCCGATGGATGACAACTCCCACCTCTGGACATACAGCCACAAAGCCCGCGCCGCCGCCAACAAAGCCCCTCAGATGAAGGGCATCGACATCAGCAAAGGCATAGTCAACAGCAAGGGAATGCCTCTGACCGTGAGCTTCCCTGCGGGCGTGGACGATGAATTCGTGCATCACTACGTCATCACGGTATCGGACGGCGACAAGGTCATCCGCACCAAGAAGATTCTGGCCGACTTCTACAGGGCGGACGATCCTTCCGAGATGAAGAGCAGATGGAGCCAGGCTCTCGGCGAATTCAAGCCAGGCGAATACACTGTATCCATCGTGGCCTTGGACTCATGGGATGCCCAGAGCGCCCCTGCGACACAGAAAATCACCATACCGGACTTCGTGGTCGACGTGCCTGTTGCGCACGACTGGGTGTTCGAAGGCAGGAAAGCCTGCAAGCTGGACGTCAACGTCAGCGGCTCGCTGATCGACGGCAAGAAACTCGATCTCACACTCATACGCGACCTCAGCCTCATGAGCGAGGTCAAGGACACGGTGCTCGTCCGCTCCAAGCGGATCAAGGCCAAGGCCGGCAAGGCAGCCCTTTCGTTCAATCTTGGCCGCCTCGAACCTGGTTTCTACCAGGTGAACCTCTCCGAAGGCCCTCAAATCTACAAACGGTTCAACATAGGCGTGAATCCGGAGAAGATTGTCTCACCTCAGGACAAGCGTCCTGATTTCGATGAATTCTGGGAGAAAACCCTGGCCGAACTGGCCATGGTTCCGTTCGACGCCAAGCTGACAGTCGACAAGGCTCATTCGAACGACGTCCGCACCACCTACCTCGTCACGATGAAGTCGTTCGGTGGCGAGACCATGGGCGGCATCCTCTGCATGCCGAACAAGCCTGGCAGATACAACACCTTCATCGACTATCTGGGCTATGGCGCCAATCCGATCTGGTACGATCCGTCCGCAAATCCGGAGACGGTCGAATTCCTCGTCAGCGTGAGGGACCAGGGCACTCTCAAGAGACAAGGGCATTATCGCTGGATCGACCGTGGCCTGGACTGCAAGGAGAATTTCTACTACCGTGGCGCGTTCTGCGACGTAGTACGTGCAATCGACTTCGTCTCAAGCCTGGACAACGTCGACCCTGAGCATCTGTACGCACGAGGCGAAAGCCAGGGCGGAGCATTCACGCTCATCAGCGTCAGCCTGGACCACAGAATCAAGGCCTGCGCCCCGTCCGTACCGTTCCTGAGCGACTTCGAGCACTACAGCCAGATCGTACCTTGGCCGATGCAGGAAGTGATCAAGGAAAGCAAAAGCTTGGGGATTGCGCGCGAAGACCTTTTCGAGATGCTCTCTTATTTCGATGTCAAGAACTTTGTCGACCGCATCCAGTGTCCTGTCTACATGGCATTCGGGCTGCAGGACGGCACCTGCCCTCCGCACACCAACTTCGCAGGCTACAACCTGATCACAGCCCCGAAGAAATGGTGGTGCGCCCCGGAAAACGGGCACGAGACCTGGGCCCTGCCTGAGTGGTTCAAAGCCAGGGCAGAATTCTTCAAACCTTTCCTGAAATAACAAAACACCATGAAGAAGATACTCTCACTCATAGCAGCATCCTGCCTCATGCTCGCAGGGCTGCAGGCCAAGGCAACGAACAGCATAGACATAAAGCTGGCCGACGGTACCAGGATGAAAGTCGAAGCCTGCGCGGACGGCATCTTCCGCATCCAGACCTCGCCGAGGAAAGACTTCTCCGAGTCGCTTATGATACGTTACGGAGTAGTCAGGTCCGACTGGGATTTTGACGGAGCGAAGACAGAGACAAAAGCCGGGACAGTAACGATCTCGACAGCGGGCTACAAACTCTCCGTCAACAAGAAGAACGGCGAAATCAAGCTTACTGATGCTTCTGGCAAGGTCATCATCAAGAATGCCAGGGTGACAGGAGCAGGAGACAAGACCGTATCCGAGCTCGCAAAGGTCATCAATGACAAGTTTTCGGGCATGAACGTCGCCAGCAACGGCGGCATCATCGGCGATGACAATGGCAAGTTCTCCGAGAAAGACAAGCAGGAAAGCGGTGATCCGGACAAGAGCAGCATAATCAGCATCAGCCTCGAGGATGGAGATTGCATCTACGGCGGCGGCAGCGCCAGCCACGACCATATCCAGCACCGCGGCGAGTTGCTGCGCATGTGGGCCACCTACCAGCATACGGAGATCCCGATGCCGTTCATGATGAGTTCGAGAGGATGGGGTGTATATGACAACTCCACCCGTAAGAGCTATTTTGACGTAGGCAGCTACGACAAGGACAAGCTATTGATCTACAATACTTTCGACGAGGCAGACTTCTACCTGATGGCGGGTGACGGCATGCGCGCCGTGCTCGACAGGTACACCCAGGTCACCGGACGTCCGTACGTGCTTCCCAAGTGGGCGTACGGCCTCTGCTTCGGTCCTAACATGCTCGAGGGCCAGTTCGACATCTTGAACGACGCCCTGCATTTCCGTCAGACGGATGTCCCATGCGACGTTTTCTGGCTCGAACCGCAATGGATGGCGAAGCGTTACGACTTCTCCACCGACAAGAACTGGAATTTCGACAAGTTCGCAGTCGAACCGTACTGGCTGCACAACAAGGAGGAGAAACAGCTCTACAACCGCCTTTTCATCGGCAAGTTGCGCAACATGGGCTACCATCTCGGCCTATGGCTCTGCGAGGAGTACGACCTCTCGATCACTGAAGAAGATGCGGTCGCCGCACGCGAGGGCCGCGAACAGTCCGGACAGGAACATTGGATGGACCACCTGACCAAATTCCTCGACTATGGTGTCGAAGGATTCAAGCTCGATCCGGCCAGGACCATCGACGAGCACACTTTCGTCGAGTACTACAACGGCAGGACGGACAAGGAGATGCACAACCTGAACCAGGTCCTGCTGCCGAAGCAGATGGCCCAGATGACGAGAAAGCACACCGGCAAACGCAGCTGGCATCATTACTGCGGCGGTTGGGCCGGCACCCAGCATTGGGGAGCATCGACCAGCGGTGACAACGGCGGCGGCAAGACAGCCTTGTACGACCAGCTGAACCTGGGAATGAGCGGCTACATGAACACCTCCTGCGACGTGATGAGCGTACCGAAAGAGGATGAGATGATGAGCCTGCATTTCGGCCTCTTCCTGCCATGGGTGCAGATCAACAGTTGGTTCTCGATGATGCATCCGTTCTACTACGGCGAGCCAGAACAGAGCATCTACCGCGACTACGTCAAGCTGCGCTACAACTTGATGCCATACATCTACTCCATGGCCCTGGAAGGAGGCATGACCGGTATGCCTGTCGTCAGGAGCATGCCTCTGGTATTCCCTGAGGACAAGAACGTCGAGGACATGACCTACCAGTACATGTTCGGAGACAGTTTCCTCCTCGGCATATTCACCAACGAAGTCTATCTGCCGGCAGGCACATGGATCGACTATTGGACCGGTGAGAAAATTGTAAGCAAGGGCGAGACATTCATCCACGAGTATCCGGAGGACAAGGCGGGTCTGCTGTTCGTCCGCGAAGGCTCAATCATCCCTAGGCAGCCAGACGTCCAATATGTCGGCACAAAAGCCTGGTCCGACATCATACTGCAGGTTTATCCTCACGGAGAAAGCAGCTACACCATGCTGGAGGACGATGGCGACAGCTACGAGTTCGAGAACGGAGCAATCGCACAGAGCCGCTTCGAATGCTCGGAGACGACAGAAGGCATCGAAGTCCGCATACTGCCCGTGAACGGTACGTTCAACGGAATGCCACAGGTCCGCAACTACACACTTGAAATAGACATGGCCGAGCCTCAGTCAGTGTCCGTCAACGGCACCTCGACCGAAGCCTGGACCTTCGGCGAAGACGGCAAGGTACACATCGACCTGCCGGCCTGCTCACTCAACGACAAGTACGTCGTGACCATCAAGTGATTCCGTTCATAGTATGGTGTATGTAGTGCCACAAAGCGACTTGGCTCCCGAAGAGGGAACGGAACCAGTTGCGAAGAGGATGTTCGCAAGCAGTCGCAATACTGGCCTGAGGCGACTTGGCTCCCGAAGAGGGAGGGGACCAGTTGCGAAGAGGATGTTCGCAAGCAGTCGCAATACTGGCCTGAGGCGACTTGGCTCCCGAAGAGGGAGGGGACCCGCTTGCGGGGAGGATCGCTCTCAGGCCTGTATTGCGACTGCGCGAAAAAACTACTATTTTGCCCTGTAGTCGTGACTCCAGACAGTCTCGTACTTATTAGAATTATACTTGATCTGGACAACGAAAATATAATCGACAGGACAAGTATGCCCCTCCTCGATCATCGAATGAGCCTTCTTGGCAGTATTCTTAGCATGCTTGGCAGCAGAAGACTTACCAGACTGAGCCCTCATAAGAGCCTCATGACTCATACCAAGATCATCATACTCCTTGAGAAAAGCAGTATCGAAAGCATCGAAAATAACTGCAGCAGAAGGAAGGATCTGCTCCAGGCCATTGGAAATCTCACTATCTTCACTCTCAGCGAAACCCCACTTCACAAACGTATCCATCTCCTCCTTATAGCAGGAAGAAAAACAAACGACGGCAACAACCGCCAATACAAACATTGAAACAATCTTTTTCATATTCTTTTCAATTAACTTTGCAAAGTTAGCACAAAACACACAAAAATGAAACAGAATCTCCTCGGCATCGACATCGGCGGGACAAAATGCGCCATCATATACGGCATCGACGAAGACGGCTCACTGACCACCGTGGACAAAGTCCGCTTCGCAACCACAGACGCAGATGAAACCATCAGCAATATCATAAAGGAGCTGGAAGCCATGGCAGACAAGCACGGCCTTGACGCCAGCAACACCAAGGCGGTCGGCATCTCCTGCGGCGGACCACTGGACAGCAGGACCGGAATCGTGATGTCACCACCCAACCTCCCAGGCTGGGACAACATCCCGATCACAAAGATGGTCGAAGAAGCAACCGGCATCAAGGCATACCTGCAGAACGACGCGAACGCCTGCGCCCTGGCCGAATGGAAATACGGCGCAGGCAAAGGCAGCCGCAACATGATATTCCTGACCTTCGGCACAGGAATGGGCGCCGGCCTCGTGCTTGATGGCAAACTCTACGCCGGCACAAACGACAACGCAGGAGAAGTCGGCCACATCCGCCTTAGCGAATTCGGGCCTGTAGGCTACGGCAAGGCCGGTTCCTTCGAAGGATTCGCCAGCGGCGGAGGCATCGCCCAGCTTGCAGCATCAGCGGTCAAGGAGCAGCTTATGATGGGACGCAAGGTATCATGGTGCCCGGACGGCGACCTGTCATCGATCAACGCCAAGACAGTCGCAGAAGCAGCCGCGGCCGGTGACAAGCTCGCAATCGATATATACAAGACATCAGCCGAATACCTGGGAAAGACCCTCGCCTTCCTGATCGACATCCTCAACCCTGAAGTCATCGCAATCGGCAGCATCTTCGTACGCGCAGAGGAACTGATCAGACCGTTCATGCAAGCCGCCATCGACCGCGAGGCACTGCCTGCGGCTGCGGCTGTATGCAAGGTGAAACCGGCCGAGCTAGGAGAGCAGATCGGCGACTACGCCTCCCTCTCCATCGCCGCCTCCATCTGACCCTCGCTTCAAAGCGGAAGCTATTTCACGGTAAGAGCGACTGGGTGGAGATCATTGTCTGCGGAGGATGAACCGACGAGGACGGTGAAATCACCCGGTTCGACAATCCACTCACCAGAAGCAGAAAGGCACTTCAGCATATCCGGAGTGATGGTGAAAGACACCTCGGTGCTCTCCCCCGCCTTCAATGATACGCGTCGGAAATCCTTCAGCTCCTTGACTGGACGCGTCGTGGAGCCATATTCATCCCTGATGTAGAGCTGCACGACTTCCGTACCATCCACCTGTCCGGCATTCTTCAAGGTGAAAGACAGATCCACACTCTCCGCCGCAGAAATCTCCGAAGCAGAAATGGCAGGCTCACCATACTCGAACTTGGTATAGCTCAAGCCAAAGCCGAACGGATAAAGCGGGCCGGTGTGCGTAAGCGCGAACTGACGCGAATACTGCGAATGCTTGTGATAATACACCGACGGCACCTGTCCGACATTGTAAGGCACGGTCACAGGAAGCTTTCCAGACGGATTCACATCACCGAAAAGCACCTCCGCCACAGCCTGTCCACCCAGCATGCCAGGCTCCCACGCCTCAAGTATGGCCGGGACATGCCCATCGGCCCATACGAGGCTAAGGGCGCGACCGTTGAGCAGAACAAGCACCGTAGGCCGACCAGACGCACAGACCGCCTCAAGCAGCTCCTGCTGCCTTCCAGGAAGGTCGAGATTGTCCCTGTCGCAGTTCTCACCGCAGGTACGGCCGAATGCGGCGTAACGCTCGGAATTCTCACCTAGCACGACGATGTTGACATCGGCCATACGAGCCTTGGCGGCCGCCTGAGCGATGCCACGGTCATCGATATCAAGGATCTTGCCACCGAAACACATCTCATCGACTGTCGCACCAGGGCAGAGGTCGCGTATGCCATCAAGTACGGTGACCACGGCCTCGTCCGGCTCGGTCACAGCCCAGTCACCCAAGATCGTCTGGCTGTCAGCATTCGGGCCGACCACGAAAATACGTCTGCACGCCTCGCGCTTGAGCGGAAGCAGGCCATCATTCTTCAGCAGGACTAGCGACTGACGTGCGCCCTCAAGCGCTGTCGCACGATGCTCCACAGTGTTGACGTATGCAGATGACGCCGCAACATCGACCATCGGGTTCTCGAAAAGACCGAGAGCGAATTTCGCTTCCAGTATCTTGCCCACAGCCTCATCTATGCGGGATTCGCGGATGCGGCCGGCACGCACGGCATCGACTATGGTCTCGAAATAGTTGTCGCCCTGCATGTGCATGTCGATGCCGGATTCGACCGATACCTTGAACGCCTCCTCCTGGCTAGGGAGCCAGTGATGCATCGAATGCATGCGCTCGATATCCATCCAGTCGCTGACGACGAATCCGTCGAATCCAAGTTCATCGCGCAGGAGTTCCTGCACCAGCCATCTGTTGCCGTGGCAAGGGATGCCGTTGATCTCGTTGTGCGCCGTCATCACAGTAGCGACCTTTGCGTCCTCGACCGCCGCGATGAACGGAGGAAGGAAAACTTCGCGGAGCTTATGCTCGGAGAGGTCCATAGGCGCGGCGTTGATGCCTCCGAACGGCTCGCCCCCAGCTATCAGATGCTTGGCGCAGGCCAGTACCTTGGTCGAATCGATTCCTGCAAGACCGTCGCGGCCCTGCAAGCCCCAGATCAGGTATTTGCCCATCTGAGAGACAAGCAGAGGATCTTCGCCGAAGGTTTCGCCCTGGCGGCCCCATCTGGCATCGAGCGAGACGTCGAGGTTGGGGTTGAAGGTCCAGGCCATGCCGCTGGCACGCATTTCGGACGCGGTCTCGGCGCCGATCTTTTCCATTATCTCCGGGTTGAACGACGAGGCCATGGTGATGCTGGTCGGGTACACGGTGCAGCCTCTGTGGAGGCCGTTGCCGTGGATGGCGTCAACTCCGATGAGGAGAGGAATGCCGAGCCGGCTGCCGGCCGCCACGCGTTGGAGTGCCATGGCTTCGTCCACCGAAAGGACATGGAGGAATGAGCCGATCTTGCCTTCGCGTATCTTTTCCGCGATGCCGGGAGTGCCGAGGTTTTCGTCAGTGGCATCAATATTCTTCTGTGCGGAGCCTTTGCCCGGCTGGACGTATCCAGGGCCGGCATATTGGCACATCTGGCCGACTTTCTCTTCGAGGGTCATCTCTTTCAGGAGGAGTTCCGCTCTTCTGGATGGTTGAAGTGACGCATCCTTGTATGACTGTCCGCCTCCGCAGGAGCAGAGCATAAGTGCAGTGATTGTCGCTGCCCAAAGGCTTTTTTTATTCATCATATCTCTATATATTATATCCAACATAATTCATAGCAGTCTGCCACCGGTTCCGAGCTCCGGCAGTACGTCTCCGGCAGCCCTCGCTTCGCTCGTCCCTCCCACTACGCTGACGCTTGTGGGCCCCTCCCATTCATGTGGCCATGGGCGGCCACAGGCCCCGGAGACGTACTGCCATCCGCTCTAGCCACCGGTGGCGTGTACAACAGCAAAACTGTGACCGAAGGGCAGCTTCACGAGCGCAGCGAACGGAGTCCTCGAAGAGGCAAACCGTTGCCGCTGCGGAGCTACTCACAAACCAAGGCATCATCTGGTCAAGCGGAGCTGATGCGATCCGGGAGCAAGAGTCACGACCTTGCCCGCAACAGGCTCGACCACAGCCTCAGTACCCTCCGGCACAACCAACGACACCTCGACACGTCTCCCCTTCCGCCTCAACGACACCTCGATCAAACCATAATTCGTATCCACTTTTGCATCAACTTCTTTCAGATACCCCATCTGTGGATCAAGGCAGAACTTGCGGAAACCAGGTTCGAGAGGCTCGATACCGGCCACCTTGCGACCAAGCTCGATTACGGCCCCGCCGGTCCAGGCGTGGTTGCTGGTACCGTCATAGTTCCAATGTTCCCAGAGCGTGCTGCAATCCTCCTTCATGACAGTAGGATAAAGCCTGTGCATCCTTATGAGCGCCCTCTCAGGTTCGCCCATCATGAACAGAGCCTCAAGCACATAACGCTGCATATAAGTCGTCGCATGATACTCCTCCAGCAGCACCTTGCTGATGGCTTCGTACTTGTCGCTTCCGGCAAGGCCGGAAACAACGGCCATCGCATGCACGCGGTCATCAGTCGCACCGGTATAGCCGTCGGAACGGTACTCGTTCCCCTTCCAGAATGTATCATTGTAATTCTCCTCGATCTTCGACATCATGCCCGCAATCTCATCGGAATCAGCCTTGAGGCCGAGCATGTCGGCAAAGGTCTTCTCACCCTTCAGCGCAAGATAGTACCAAGGGCCAAGCAACGCGTATTTGTCACAGTTGTCGCCGGCATCAGGCCAGTCCCAATCACCCTCCCTATATATCGGAAGACCTCTGTCATCGACCTTCCAGGTCTCATGCAGATACTTGTGCACCGCAGGATAGACATCCGCGACAAACGAATCATCCCCACTGTAGAACCAATAGTTATGGAAGCCGTACCAGCCTACCGAGGCCAGTATCTGCATAGGAAGCTCCTTGTAATAATTGGATGCCGGCACCGGAGCATGCATGACTCCATCCGCACGCTGCCATCCGACAAGCTCATATATACCCTTCAGCGCGAGTTTGTCCGCACTTCTCGAAAGGACATAGAACGACTCACCAAGCTCGTTGACCTCATCTCCCCACCACTGAGCCCTCTCGCGGTCCGGACAATCATAATACGTGTCACGCATGCAGACGTACAAGGTCCTGGCAGCTTTCTGCCAATAGTCGTTCAAGAATTCGTCGTCACAATGGAACCATCCGCTGAATTCCGCATCATAGCCTGTCTGACGGTACTTGAGGTCGAGGACCTTGACACCTTCCGGGACAGTGTAGATCACTTTTTCGCCGTTGATCCACCCGAAACATTCGAATTCCTGCACTCCGCCCACGGTGACGTACTCGGCGATCACGGAATCCGACCCCTTGCCGGCAATGCGATAATGGTCGGTCTCCATCCGAATCACTTTCCCGGCCGGAGCTTCCAGCCTGATGTACGGAGCGACATGGCAGTTGTATGGAAGGTTGCAGACTATCCTGCCATCAGCCTCAACGCTTGACTCATAGGCCGTGAGACCGTAATCCTTCCACTGAGGGATAGGGCGATCAATGAGTTTGCCGAGAGGCGCCTGACCAGGGGCGACACCGATCTCGATGCAATGTCCCAGATACTTCGGGCCACCGCCGGCATACCATTCTCCGTGCGAAATACGCGCATCATAGCGTATGCTGCTTTCAGGAAGCCTGTAATTCGGCTGGTCCTGGCAGGAGCCGAACTCCCGCATGACATCGCATTCCCAAGAAGAATCAGAAAGGATTTCGACCCCGTCGCCGACAGCCTCGAAAAGCATGGCCGCCGTACCGCTGTTCTGATGGCTGAATCCGGCCCGGCCGAAATGCCAGACCAACATGGCTATCACATTGTCCCCGGATTTCAGGTAAGGGGCGATCTCCACCCTGTCGTAATACCCGTCACCAGGCTCCGGTCCTCTCTTGAGGCCACCTTCGCGCACTACAAGCTCACCATTGATCCACAACCAATACTTGGAATCGGCAGCAATCCTGGCCACCACAGACTTCGGCACGGCCTCGATAATCTTGTGTGTACGGAAACCCAGCCAGGTATTCGGCGTGTACTGACAATACTCCTTGGAAATCCAGCTGGCATTCCAGTCTGTCCCGGCATCACGAGCAGATGCCGGGCCGAGGCCCAGCATCAACGCGAAGACGAGGGATACTATCCTTTTCGTCATTATTTCTTGATGTTTTTGCAGTTCTTTGCCTGATAGATGGTTGACTTGAGCTTAGGGCTGACAGCCTTGACTCCCGTGAACGCGGAGTTCCGGACATCGTCGAGAACGATGGCAGGACGATAGTCCTTCTGCTCGGCGAAGAGCTTCACGTTCTTGAAGCTGATGCCTTCTGCATGACGGATATAGAAACCCCATGCAGGAAGTTCCTTGAACTGGGAGAACTCAGGATATGCGAGAGGCATCTCAGGCACCTTGTCGAGTTCGTTGGTCCCGACCTTGGCGAAAACTGGGTCGCCGCCACCAGGGAAATGGATCTCGACATCCTCGATGGTAACATTCTTCACGTTCTGGTCCTTGAGGCCGACAATAGCGCACGGACATACGTTGCGAGGCATGTCCTCAAGTGTAGGACCCTCATAATCAAGACCGTAATCAGGCTTGTCGACAGGAATTTCGGCATAGACGTTCCTGATCACGACATTCTCCATGGTACTTGGCTTCTGCCCCCTGCGCTGTCCCACGATAAGGAAGATGGCATTTGCCGTATTGAGCGATTTCAGACCGTCAATAACGACGTTTTCAGTAACGCCGCCATCTACAGACTCGATCGCGATGGCGCTGCGGAATGTATCGTAAACGGTGTTGTCGAGACACTGGATATTCTTGAATCCGCCGACACCGAAGGTGCCGAACTTGATGCCGCTGGCGCTCGAAGTGATGACATTGTTGCGAACGATGATGTTGTCGTCGCAATACTGGGCCTTGTGTGACTTGAGGCAGATTCCGTCATCGGAAGCATTCACAAAACAGTTCTCGATCACAGCATCCTTGCAGTCCACGATGTCGATGCCGTCATTGTTCCAGAAAGCACGGCTGTCGACGGTCACCTTGTCGATATGGAGGTTCTCGCAGCGGTCGCAGGTGAAGGTCCAGCAAGCAGAATTGCGCACATTGATGCCGGACACCGTGACATTCTTGCAATTGACGAGAAGGATGGCGTGAGGGCGGTCTGCCGGACGTCCGAGTCTGAGCGGATCCTTGATGAAGCCAAGGGCTGCCTGCCCGAGGAAATTGTTGGCGACCTCACGACCCTGGCCGTCGATCACGCCGAGGCCGGTGATGGCGATGTTCTCTGCATTCTCTGCGGTGATGAAACCGTATGCCCAGTCCACCTTGTCATAGTCGTATGGATTCGGCGATCCGACGAGGATGGCACCTTCGCCAAGATCTATGGTCACGTTGGATTTGAGATGCAGGGTGCCGGTGAGATAACGGCCGACCTTGAAATGCAAGATGCCGCCGCCCTCTTCGCTGATGTAGTCGATGGCCTTCTGGATGGAAGTGGTGTTGAGGGTTGTGCCGTTGGACTTGATGCCGAACTGGGAAGCATAATACTCCTTGCCCTGTGCGGACAATACGGCAAATGTGCACAATATGGTGATGATGATCTTCTTCATGGCTTTACTTGTTGTACTGGGTTGACGCTGCTGTGTTCTCGAGGACCTTGATATCCTCACCTACGCTGATACCTGAGAAAGCCCCAGGGAGAGAGAAGTTCTCAGGAAGGAAGCCTTTTTCCTTCTGGGATGCGATGAAAGCCGCAAGCGCTGAATGGCGGCACTCAACCACACCCTTTCCAGTAAGGCACGCATTCTCAGCCCCGTCTGACCAGACGAGAGCCGGCGCACCTTTGTAGTCATATACGTTGGTGGAGCCGACGAGCACCGCGGCTTCCTCCAAGCGGATGGTTACATTGCTCTTGAGCTCGATGGCTCCAGTGACATATCGTCCCACATAGAATACGAGTGTACCGCCACCGTGCTCGGAAATATAATCGACGGCGCGCTGTATGCTTCCGGTGTTGTCGGTGATTCCGTCACTCTTCACTCCCCAGACCGTAGCCTTCTGCTCTGTCTGTGCAAAGCAGGTCATCGTCGCGAGTGCCAATGCAAATGAAATGATTATCTTTTTCATGTCTATCTTGTTTCTGTTGTGTTGTTCAATACTATTTCCTGTTTTCCTTCACGGCCCGTGCCCTTGATTTCCACCTTGCGCACGTCAAGTCCCGTGACATCATCGCTGACGATGGCCGGGCGGTAGTCGACGCCTCCGACACGGAGGGTCACGTTGTCGAATGACACGCCGTCCGCATGGCGGATGAAGAATCCCCATGCAGGGAGCTCCTTCCAGTTGGAGAATTCAGGGTATGACTTCTCGAGTTCCGGGATACCGGCCAGATCCTCCGGGGTACATCCTCTATGGGCGTAGAGCTCGTTCGCGTTGCCAGGATAACTGATCTCGACATTTTCCAGCTTCACGTTCTCTATCCTGATGCCAGGGATGCCGATGATGCTGCTCGGGCAAATGTTGCGCGGCAGATCCTCGACAGGTCCTTCGTAGTTGTAACCGGCGTCCGGCTTGTCAAAAGGCACTTCGGCATAGACGTTCCTGATGATGACATCTTTCAGGCAGGCCTTGTTGATGTCACCTCTGCGCAAACCGGTCCTGATGAAGATCGGGTTGCCTGTATGGATGCTCCTGAGGCCGTCGACGACCACATCCTCGACTGCCCCGCCATCCACGCTGGCGATCGTTATCGCCGAACGGTAGGTGTCGAAAATGGTCATGTTGCGGAACACGAAATGCCGGAAGGTGCCGAGTGTCATCGTACCGAACTTGATGCCGTTGGCGCTTGAACGTCCCACGCAGTTCTCCACGAGGATGTTCTCGCTCAATCCGTCGGCATGATGGCTCTTGAAGCAGTATGCGTCATCGGTGGAGTCGATGTAGCAGTCGCGGATGACCACGTTGGTGCAGTCCACGACATCCAGGCCGTCATTGTTCCAGTACGCCTTGGCATCGACTTTCTCGCGTTCGATGAGCAGGTTGTCGCAGAGCTCGTACTGCTGGGTCCAGCATGCAGGATTCTTGAGGGTGATGTCCTGGATGGTCACGTTGGTGCACTCGCGGAAATGGATATCTTCCGGACGGTTGGATTCCTGAGGTCTGTCAAGCTTGAGGTCATCCTGGAAGAGCCCCCGGTGGATATACTGCACCATCTGGTTGGCCACATCGAATCCACGGCAGTCGATCACACCCTCTCCGGTGATGGCGATGTCATGCTGCTTCACGGCAAAGATGAATGCAGTCCATCTGATGTATGGATCCTTGACGTAATCCCACGGATTCAACGATCCGAGAAGGGTCGCTCCGGCCTCCAGATGAAGGTCCACGCCACTCTTGAGGTATATGGAGCCGCAGAGGTACATGCCCGGAGTCAGTACGACACGGCCGCCGCCATTTGCACTGGCATAGTCGATGGCCGCCTGGATGCACGCCGTATTCAGCGTGGCACCGTCCGGCTTTGCACCGAAGTCGCTTGCTTGATAGTCCTTCGCATCCATGCCTTGCGCAAGCAGCAAGGCTGCGGCGGATACGAGTATCGATCTGAGTCTTCTGTCCATCTGTATCATTTGTTTTCTGCTCCGCTCTTATGCACTACCTGGTTCTTGCCCTCTGCAGAAGGCTCGTCGAAGGTAGCGCCGGCCAGATCGAGGCCATCCACATCATCGGCCACAACTGCCGGACGATAGTCCTTCTCAAGGGCCTTGAAGCTTACATTCTTGAATGTGATGCCGTCCACATGACGGAGGTAAGATCCCCAGGCAGGGAGCTCCTTCCACTGGGAGAATTCAGGATAATAGTCTATCATCTCAGGGATGCCGTCCAGGTCTTCGTCGGACGTGCCCCTGTATGCATAGAGAGGATTGCCAGCTCCCGGCATCACAATCTGGATATTCTCAAGAAGCACGTTCTCGATCTTGTAGCCCGGAATTCCGGCACAGATGATGGCAGGAGATATGTTCCTAGGCAGGTCCTCCACAGGGCCCTCGTAGCTGTAACCGGCATCCGGCTTGTCAGCAGGGACTTCGGCATAGACGTTCCTGATCGTGATGTTCTTCATGTAAGGCTCCTTGCGGCGCACGTCCAGACGGTCCTTCTCACTGAGTCCCATGGATGTGATCTTGTTCCATCTCATACCTATCCTGAGGAAGATGACGTTGCCGGTATGTATGCTGCGCAGACCATCCACGAGGATATTCTCAATCTCCGCGCCATCGACCGCGGCGAAGGTCACAGCCGAACGATAGGTGTCGAAAATGGTCATGTTGCGGATGGTGAAGTTCTTGAATCCGCCTTTGGACACAGTGCCGAACTTGATGCCGTTGGCGCTCGAGCGGCCGACACAGTTCTCCAGGAGGACGTTCTTGCACATGTGGTCATGAGAATGGGACTTGAAGCAGAAAACGTCGTCCGCCGCATCGATGTAGCAGTTGCGGATGACCACGTCCTCGCAGTCGACGATGTCTATGCCATCATTGTTCCAGTATGACTTGCTGTCCACCGTGATACCGTCCACATACACGTTGTGGCACTGGTCGTAGGTCTGGTTCCAGCTTCCCGGATCCTTGAGCGTGATGCCGGTGATGGTCACGTTCTCGCACTCGCGGAAATAGATGTTTTCCGGACGGTTGACCTCATTCGGCCGGTCCAGCTTCATCGGGTCCTCGAAAAGGCCGCGGTGGATGTACTCGACCATATGGTTGGCG
>JAZQNI010000093.1:0-39396 GCA_045627265.1 Candidatus Cryptobacteroides sp. | reverse complement strand
CTCGACCCCAACCAGATCGAGTCCATCACGATGATCACCGATATCGCCGACAAGGCGGCATACGGACCGGTAGCGGCTGAAGGCGCATTCTACATCAGGACAAAGAAAGGGGGCTACGACACTCCTCTGAGGATGACTTTCGATTTCGAGAGCGGGATCGAGATGCCGGGCATATGGCCCGAATACTGCAATGGCGAGCAGTATGCCATCCTCAACAACATCGCCCGCGAGCAGTCAGGATACAATGCACTGTACTCTGCCGAAGACATCAAAGGATTCGCCAACGGAAGCGCCAATGATATAAAGTATCCGAATGTTGATTACAGGGATCTGTTTTTCAAGGACTACAAACCTGTGTCCAGATTCGGCTTCAACGCGACAGCCGGCTCCAAGAACATAAAGTTCAACACCTCCGTCAACGGGCTGTACGGCGACGATTTGATCAAGATAGGCCCGTCAACGTATTTCTCAAAACTCAACCTCAGCACCAGCGTGACGGCCAAGATCGGTCAATGGGTTGAGGCAAATGCGACTTTCAACGGCCTACTGACTTTTACTCAGGATGGCAACGGCGGTTCATTCGGGGAAGCAAACTTCATGTCTCCAATAGCATTCCCTTTGATTCTCGACATCGATCCTGAATCGGAGTTTTATGATGATGAGGCCATGGGCGCGAAACAAGTCGTCTATGGAGTTTCCAAAGTCGAGCCGGGCAACCCTTACGCCGCCCAGATTGAGGGCGGATATCAGCGTTGCAAACGCCGCAGCGGCATGTTCAGCTCAACAATCAACTTCGACATGTCCTGGCTTCTTCCGGGGCTCAAGTCCAAGACCTTCGTCAACATCGCGACATTCTTCTCCGCCACCATGGGCAAGAACGAGGATTACCTCGCATTCAACTGGGACAGGGAAAAGGTCATAGACGGCCGCTCGGTGGACCATGTCGGCACCAAGGTCGCGGATGAGTCCATACTCGCGAACAGCACTTTCCAGACCATCAACGCATTCGAGCGCCTCTCGTACGACTGGGGCAAGAACGGTCATAAGGTCAACGCAAACCTTACCGGATGGATCACCGATGCTGCTTCCTCCGGCAAGAAGACCCCGACCAAGCTCCTCAGCGGAATCGCGACGGTCAAGTATTCATACAATGACAGATATGTCCTCGACCTCGTATCCAACCATTCAGGTACCACCCAGTACAAGGGCAGCAAGAGATGGGGCTGGTTCCCTGCGGTAGGAGCCGCCTGGAATCTCCACAACGAGGGATTCATGAAGAATGTCAGCTGGATCGACTACCTCAAGATCCGCGGCCAGTACGGCAAGATCGGAGATATGGACATCTACGGCAAGGAGGACAACCTCTGGGAGGCAAGCTACCATGCAAAGACCGAAGCGGAGGAGGCTGCGACATACTACCATTTCGGACCTAACGAAGGAACCTGCTGGTTCGGAACATTGACCGACCCGCTCTCTTCTTCCGGAATAGACAGAATCGGCAACGAGGCTCTCACATGGCCGGTCATCACCGAATTCGATGCCGGTTTCGACGCGATGCTCTTCAATCAGTTTGACATCAAGTTCAACTGGTACAAGGACATCCAGTCAGGTGTAATCATGAACGTTTCGGAAGAAATCTCCAACACCCTCGGCCAGACCTGGGGCGCCGGCCCGACCAAGGGAGTCACAGGCCAATACGGCAACCATGACCAGTATACCTACAAAGGATGGGAGCTCGGTCTCGGATGGCACAAGGACTGGAAGGATTTCGGATACAACATCGGAGTCGAGGGACGCCATTGGGACAAGATCAACGACATCATCACCAACAACTTCTACAGATATGACTACCAGGACGGGCGCGGCAGACATGCTTCCGAATGGAGGGGATATATCTATGACGGCTTACTGACCGAAGAAGACATCGCAAGCGGTTATCCGACCCTCGGCAGTGGTGCCAAGGCAGGTGATATCAAATACAAGGATGTCAACGGAGACGGCAAAATCGACTCCAACGACAAGATGTACATTGCGTCCGGAAACGCGAAACTCCGCTACAGCGTCAATCTCGAGTTGAGGTATAAGAAGTTTGACATCTTCATGATCGGCACGGGACAGGCCGGGTACAAAGCATATCTCAGCGGCACATATTTCATGGGCGGTTATTCGACGAACAACTATTCCAGGTTCATCTGGGACCAGCTGACAGCTACCGGTACACCGTCTGCTTATGGTGAGGAATTCCCCAGGCTGACCTACATCCTGAACAACAACAATTTCGAATGCTCGGACTATTGGCTCAGAGACGGCAGCTGGTTCAAGATACAGTCCGTCGAGCTGGGGTACACGACCGATCTGAAGCGGGTCAAATGGATCAAGGGCATGAGGCTTTCACTCAGAGGCACGAATCTCTGCACTTTCACCAAGGTGCCTTACATCGACCCTGAGGCAACCGTGGCCGGAATCCAGGCGGCACCACTCTACAAGGCATTCACCCTCGGTGCCAAGTTCAACTTCTAAAAGGAATATGAGAATGAAAAAGATACTTTCAATATTCGTTTGTATTGCGGCGCTCACTTCCTGCCATTTCCTTGATCCTATACCGACAGGAAACTACAACGAGGAGAATGCCAACGATTATCCGAGAATGGTCCGTGGATATATCGATGCCGGCTATGATGCACTCTGCAAGCACTACGTTTCGTTCTACTACGCCATGGGCGACGGCTGCACGGACAACGGTGTGCTCCGCGACCACTCTTCCGCAATGTGGCAGATGGCCCAGGGCAACCCAGTGTTCGACATCACATATCAGGACATCTATATGAACTGGCGCGATGCCTACAGGGGCATCCAGTCCGTGAACCTTTTCCTTGAGAACGACCTCGGTCTCAATATGAGATATTTCGAAGACCTCGAGTCCAATGACGTCTATCGCAAGACCCTGCAAGGTGACGCATACGGTCTTAGAGCCTGGTTCCACTTCATGCTGATGAGGCATTTCTCCGGCATTGACGAGAACGGTAACCTGATGGGTATTCCACTCGTCACGAGACGATACAAGGACGATGACAGAAACAACTATATCGCCAAGAGAGCCACATTCGACGAGACCTGCACACAGATCATCAAGGACTGCGACTCCGCGCTTGTATATCTGCCTCTCGCCAACAAGGACTTCCTGCGCGAGACCAACGAGACCACGGTCTGCACCGGAGCCATACGTCACCGCAAACTCGACAAGATGTCGGTCACCGCAATCAAGGCAATGACTTATCTGGCATGGGCCTCACCGGCATTCTGCCAGGACCAGAAACTAGCCAGGGAAAGATATGACTCAGCCGCTGTTAATGCCTTCAGGGTGTTCGAGCACAAGATGACCAAGGAATACTACAAAGTCGTTGACGGAGGCTACGATCCTCTCTCCAACTTCCTGTGGTCAGACAGCGAGTCCCCTGAAATCCTTTTCGTAAGCCAGGGATACTACGCAAGCATCGTGGAGAGGACATTCTATCCTAGCGGATTCTTCGGACAGGGTACGGCGGACTACTGCCCGTCACAGAACCTTGTGGACTGCTACCCTATGGCCAACGGCTATCCGATCAATGACCCTCGAAGCGGGTATGACCCTCAGAAACCTTACGAGAACCGCGACCCGAGATTCTATTCCGACATCTACTATGACGGTTCAAAAATTATCAAGACCATCAACGGGACCACGACATACACGTTCGAAGTGGCAGATAAAGGAAAGGATGCCCCTGGCCAGGAAGGCAGCACCTCGCCTACCGGATACTACATAAGGAAATTCACCTATGCCAACTACAGCCTCGGAGATGAAACCCCGGATGATGGATACAAGTCCGTATTCTACATCCGCGTGAACCACATGCTGGCCGTACTGGCAGAGGCTCTGAACTGCAATTATGGCCCAGATGAACACCCGGCGATTAACGACGGTCACGGCAACATCACTAATATGAAATGGTCAGCGAAAGAGGCCATCGCCTTCATGCGTGCCAAGACCACGAATATCGGCACACCGGGCCTTGGTGCGAAGGGCGACCCTTATCTCGATGAGGTTGCAGCCAAGGGCAAAAACGCTTTCAATGAGCTCATACGCAACGAGTGGAGAATCGAATTCTGCTGGGAAGGCCAGAGAATATTCGATCTCCGCAGATGGAACACCCCTGTCAACGCACCTGACGGACAACATTCTATCAACGAACCAATCTACGGTGTGTCGATCACTACAGGCGAAGACGGCGTGAAACATTATGAATATCCGGAAGTAGAGAGAAGGAAATTCCCTTCAAGGTGGATGCCTCTCCCTTATCTGGAAGTCAGGATGTCCGACCAGATGCCTCAGAACGAGGGCTGGGAGTTCTACCGCTAGACACTTCAGGGACCTTAGCTCAGTCGGTTCAGAGCGCTTGCTTCACACGCAAGAGGTCAGCAGTTCGAATCTGCTAGGTCCCACTACATAACGATCCTTTCAAGATTATTTCAAGATGAAGCGGTTGGGAAAACTGAGTGTTCAAGGACTTCTGGCAGCATTGGCCCTCTCGACACTGATGACCAGTTCATGCGATTTTCTCGAATCAACCCCTACAGGCAACTATACAGAAGAAAACGTGGACGACTATCCGGAGCTGGTGCGAGGATACATAGACAATGGCTACAACTGTCTGTGCAAACACTACACTGCTTTCTATTACGTGATCGGGGAATGCTGTACTGACAACGGAGTCCTGCGTGAAACAGGTACCGAGTATTGGCAGATGTCCCACGGCAAACCACCGTTCAATGCAAATTATCAAGATCTGTACAAGAACTGGCGCGACGCTTACCGCGGCATCATGTACGTCAACAAATTCCTTAAGGATGACATCGGCCTGAACACACGTTTTTTTGAGGACCTGGAGTCAAATAAGGTTTACTGCAGGACTTTGCAGGGTGATGCATATGGTCTGAGAGCCTGGTATCACTTCATGCTGATGCGCCACTACGCCGGAGTCGGGGAAAACGGGGAAATCCTCGGCATCCCTCTCGAAACAAAGTACCTTTCCGACGAGGAGAGAAAAGAATATAAGGCAAAGAGAGCCACAGTCGACGAGACCTGCACACAGATAATCAAGGACTGCGACTCGGCTCTCGTATACCTTCCTCTTGCCAACAAGGACTTCCTGCGCGAAACCAACGAGACCACGGTCTGCACCGGTGCCATACGTCATCGCAAGCTTGACCGCGTCTCCGTCAACGCAATCAAGGCCTTCACATATCTGGCATGGGCATCTCCAGCCTTCTGCAAGGATCAGGCGCTTGCCAAGGCAAGATATGACTCCGCAGCAGTTTACGCTTATCGGGTATTCGAGCACAAGATGACCAAGGAATACTACAAGAACGTTGATGGCGGCTATAACCCGCTCGCCAATTTCCTCTGGTCGGACAGCGAATCCCCGGAAATCCTTTTCGTAAGCCAGGGCTATAACGCAACCGTCGTGGAGAACGTGTTCTATCCGAGCGGATTCTACGGAGATGCTGAATACGGACCTTCGCAAAATCTGGTGGACTGCTATCCTATGGCCAACGGATACCCTATCGATGATCCGGAGAACCGTGGAGGTTATGACCCAGAGCATCCGTACGACAACCGTGACCCACGTTTCTACTCCGACATCTATTATGACGGGAGTTCGGTCGTCAAGCAGAAGACCGGCACTACCTCCTATACCTTCGAAATCGCTGACAACGGCAAGGATGCGCCAGGACAGAAAGGGCACACATCACCTTCCGGCTATTATATCAAGAAGTTCACGTACACCAACTACAACAAGGGAGATGAAACTCCTGATGACGGATACAAATCCGTATTCTACCTGCGCGTGAACCATATGCTCGCCGTGTTGGCTGAAGCCCTGAACCACAATTACGGACCGACTGCCCACCCAACAATAAACGGCATTGAAATGAAATGGTCAGCAAAAGAGGCTATTGCATTCATCAGGGCAAAGACAACGAACGTCGGTACTCCTGGACTCGGAGCCAAGAGCGACCCTTATCTCGACGAAGTGGCTGCCAAAGGCAAGGAAGCATTCGACGAACTGGTGCGCAACGAATGGAGGGTTGAGTTCTGCTTCGAAGGACAGAGAATATTCGACATCCGCAGATGGGGACTCCCTTTGGAAAAGATCAACGAACCGATCAGGGGCGTGTCGATCAATACCGGTGAAGACGGAAAAAAACATTATGAGTACCCCGTTGTCGACCAATATGAGTATCCTTCAAAATGGCTTCCGCTGCCATATCTGGAGATGAGGCTCTCGCCTGACATGGTCCAGAACGAAGGTTGGGAATTCTACAAATAAGCCGAAGACTATGAAAACCAAGCACATAATTGCCATCATCAGCCTTCTGGCTTCGATTTCAGCATCCGCAATGCGCCCGGAGAAGGACTCGCTCACCAACATGCCGTGGCAACGGCAGTTCACGGCGGACCTCATGACTAGCGGCGCACAGTCCGTGAATGAGGAAGACATGGTACACGTACCCGTGGCGGACCTCCGCAAGAGACTGAGGGGACTTTTCCTTTCCGCCCAGGTGCTGGAGAACTGCGGCGGTCTCGTACAGAGCGGCGTGATGACGTCCCCGTTCTTCAACTCAGACCAGATCAACGCCCAGTCCAGATGTTTCTGGAACGTGGCCTGCATCATCGATGACGTGCCGGTGCCTATGAACCAGTACCTCCTCGACCCGAACCAGATAGAATCCATCACGATGATCACCGACATCGCCGACAAGGCCGCATACGGTCCTGTCGCGGCAGAAGGCGCATTCTATATCAGGACCAAGAGGGGCGGCTACGACACTCCCCTTCATGTCAGCTTCGACATTGAAAGCGGTATCGAGATGCCGGACCTCTGGCCGGAATACTGCAACGGAGAGCAGTACGCAATCCTCAACAACATCGCGCGAAGCCAGTCCGGATATACTCCGCTCTACACGGAAGACGACATCAAGGGATTCGCCCTCGGCGACATGAACAGCATAAAAGCACCGAGCGTGGATTACCGTTCGCTTTACTACAAAGAATGGAAGCCGGTCTCAAGGTTCGGGTTCAACGCCAACGCCGGATCGAAGAATACCAAGTTCAATGTCTCATTGAACGGTCTGTACGGCGACGACCTTGTCAAAATCGGTCCTTCGACATATTTCTCCAAGCTCAACCTGAGCACGAGCGTCACCACCAAGATCGGCGAATTCATCGAAGCGAACGCCACATTCAACGGTTTGATGACCTTCTCGCAAGACGGCATGGGAGGCGGTTTCTGGGAGGTCAACAACACCTCTCCGGTGGCTTTTCCGATGATACTGGATATCAACCCGGATTCAGAGTATTTCGATCCGGAATCCATGAGTGCCAACACCACGATATACGGAGTATCGAAAGATGAGCCGCACAACATTTACGCCGCCCAGCTCGAAGGCGGATATGGCAAATGCAAACGAAGAAGCGGAATGTTCAACGCCACTGTCGATTATGATATGCGCCAGATTCTGCCCGGTCTCAAATCCAAGACCTACATCAACATATCCACGTTCTTTTCTGCAACAGTCGGAAAGAAAGAGGATTACCTGGCCTTCTATTGGGACAAGAACCTGATGCTGGACGGCCGCTCCATCGACCATGTCGGAACGAAGGTCGCAGATGAGTCAGTACTTTCCAACAGTACTTTCCAGACAATAAATGCATTCGAGCGCCTCTCCTACGATTGGGACAAGAACGGCCACAAGGTCAATGCCAACCTGACGGGATGGCTCACCGATGCGGCATCCTCTGCCAAGAACACAAGCACCAAGCTTGTCAGCGGTATCGGCACGGTGAAATATTCGTTCAACGACAAATACGTGCTGGATCTGGTGGCCAACTATTCCGGCACCACACAATTCAAGGGAAAACAGAAGTTCGGATTCTTCCCGGCCGTCGGTATCGCGTGGAACGTGGAAAAGGAAAATTTCCTCAAGGATTCTTCCTGGCTCAACCGGCTGAAGATCCGCGCACAGGCCGGACGTGTAGGCGATCTGGACATTTACGGTACAGCTGACTACAACTGGCAGTCCAGCTACTCCTGGGGTGAAAACAACTATTATCATTTCGGCCCTCTGGAGGGAACCTGCTGGTTCGGAACGCTTACCGACTATCTCGCTTGCACGACGTTGAACCGCCTGGGCAACACCCTGCTCACATGGCCGGTCATCGACGAGGTGGACGCAGGCATCGACGCCACCCTCTTCAACGGTCTGGATGTCAAGTTCAACTGGTATCATGACGTACAGAAGGGTGTCATAATGAACGTCGGTTCAGAACTCTCCACCACTCTTGGATACTACGACTGCGACGGTGCCCATGACCTGATCATAGGCGAAAGCGACAACCACGACCAGTACACCTACAAGGGCTGGGAACTCGGCATCGGCTGGCATCAGGACTGGAAGGATTTCGGCTACAACATCGGTGTCGAAGGACGTCACTGGGACAAGACCAACGACATCATCACCAAGGACTTCTACCTCTATGACTACCAGAAAGCCAGCGGAAGGCATGCTTCAGAATGGCGTGGATATGTCTATGACGGAATATTCCAGTCTCAGGAAGAGATCGACAGCACCCCGCATCTGGGAAGCAACGTCAAGGTCGGCGACATCAAGTACAAGGATGTCAACGAAGACGGCAAGCTCGACTCGAATGACAAGATGTTCATAGCGAGCGGCAACGCCAAGATCCGCTACAGCATCAACCTCAGCCTCAGATACAAGAAATTCGACTTCTACATGGTAGGCACAGGCCAGGCCGGGTACAAGGCATATCTGAGCTCGACCTATTTCATGGGAGGATACGGGACCGGCAACTATTCCAAGTTCATCTGGGACCAGCTGACTGCAAGCGGACAGCCGTCCGCCACAGGAGCCGAGTATCCGAGACTCTGCTATCTGCACAATGACAACAACCTGGAGTGCTCCGACTACTGGCTCAGAGACGGAGGATGGTTCAAGATCCATTCCGCAGAGCTTGGCTATTCCACCCAGCTCAAGCGCGTCAGATGGTTCGACAGCATGAGGCTTTCCCTCCGGGCATCCAACCTGCTGACACTCACCGGACTCGAGTACATCGACCCGGAAGCGAATATTGCCGGCATCCAGGCCGCGCCACTGTACAGGACCATCACTATTGGAGCAAAATTCAATTTCAGATAACATTATCACAACACTATGAGACATAGACTTCTTTTCATTTTCACACTCGCAGGCATGGTGCTGGCAGGATGTGCAGAACAGTTTGATGAAAACCAGCCGGACAGGTCCGTTGTTCCTGCAGGAGGGGATTTCGAACTCAAGATCGCAGCATCAACGATACACACCAAGACTGTCGCCGATGAGTATGAGGGCACGGTCCAGTTTGTCGAAGGCGACAGGATCAACCTCTTCCACGCCATAGCGAACGAGCAGGGCGGATATACATATTATGCCAATGACGGATGCTTCTATGTCACAGGAGTGAATGAGGACGGGACCGCCACCATCAAGGGATACCTGAGCGAGGATATTCTTCCGGACCAGAGATATGACTGGTTCGCCGCTTATCCATATAGTGAAGAGACGACTAGCCCGGAAAAAGTCCAGGCCATATTCCCTTCCAAAGTCATCAGACATGGCGAGGATGCCGAGAACGAGGGCGGTCCGGCCGGTTCGGAGTATCCTCTTGCAGGCAACGTCAAGGGCGTACTGGGATCGGATGTGCCGGTATTGAAGATGAAGCAGTTCGCCGCGGCGATTGAAGTGGATGTCAGCAATTTCAGCGATGAAGACCTGGTTGTGAACACCATTGAAGTGGTTTCCAACATGGTGTCTATCGCGGGATCATACAAATTCAACACCTTGGTCTTTGAACGTAACCCAGAAGATTACAATGAATATGCCTGGGATGAGAAGTGGGAGGAATACGCACAGATGCAATCCGCGCCGAGATTCGATTACTCAGTAATGGAGCCAGGCCACAAGGTCACTCTCAATACGGGAGGCGTCGTGGTGGCATGTGGAGACGTGCGTCCATTCTTCATTCCTGTAGCGCCGGCCGTTTTCGAAAAAATGGGATCAGACCTTTCCATCAAGGTGAATGATGTCTACAAACCGTTGTCAATGAGGACGACCCGCACTTGGTACGGTCCGCAGACATCAGCCACCAACAACATCTACATAAGGCAGAAGTTCAAAAGCGGAGAAGTCGCGCAATTCAATTTCACCTATGGTTTCTCCGACATCGAGACCTATCCATCGACATGGACTTCCCTTGATGAAAATGAAGCGACATTGAGACCTGAGACATATTGGTACAACAACTCGAATCTTGTAAATTTCCTGGGATGCGTCGGCACTGCCCCAGCCTATCCTTTTGAAGATTCCTTCTCCCCGCTTTCATACATCTGGCTGCAATCCAACGGTTACGCCAACCCTCGTATATGGAGCAAGACCAGGCCAAGCCTTATCGGCATGTCGATGTGGGAGGACGAGTCATTCGAATTCGTCATCCCGGTGCTCCACGTGAGCGGCGGGAGCAAGATCGCGATCGAGACCAACATGAGCTGCTACGGCGCCAAGGAAGCTGATAGCGAGCATAAAAGCGAAGCCGAGGCCGGCATCAAGAAATGGTGGTACGGCGGAGCGGCCTGCTTCGCCTGCGAGTACAGCCTCGACCAGGGCAATACCTGGAAGACTGCCGACACCGGCGACTGGAGCACCAAATCGACGGTGCCCGGTGCCAACTTCGTGCTTGACAAAGTTGACGAAGGCTGCTATCTCAAAGCACTCTGCGACATCCCATACGATTTCGACCAGAAGACTTTCCTGTACAGGATGAGGGTCGTACACGCCGACATGGATGTGGAAGACGTACTGAACGGAAGGACCATAGGCAGCAGGGATGTCCCTAACAATCCGGACCAGTACAACGAGCCGAACACCTATCAGGGGCAGAACACACTCGAGCCTTTCGACGGCAGCAAGGCCGGCATTTACGCCCGCGTCAGCGTAGAATAATCCGGACAGGTTATTATTCCCCGACACCATGTCGGAATAAAAGCCTTGATATCGTTCTATTAAGGCTGCAATTTAGATTATTTTCGGACGAGGTTCACAATGATGTGGCAAACCTCGTCCGTTTTCGTTTGCCAGGCTTTATTCGTCTGGCACTTGACTGAACATAAACAGAATTGACGCGGACGGGGATGCCACGGAAGGGCCTGTGGTGGCACATCATCCGCGTCAAGCTCGATTTTTGGGCGTTGACGCGGACGACACCACGTCCTACGTACCTATATTGCACACACCTCCGCGTCAAATTTCGTTAAGCCTGGCACCGCCTGGGCCAAGTCCTGCCTAGTCCAGCAAAATCTGTTTCTATTCAAGATTACGGATTCAGATATATTGATTACCTTTGGACGTCACATTATAAATCACCATCAGGAGGATTGAGGAGGTAGATTATGGAAGAACATTATTATCACATGTTCGCGAATGGTGATGACGCGAAAGATTTCATCACGACAGAATCAGAATTTGTTTCTGCATTTAACCGGTTTGCAGTTTGCACTCTTTTTTCCAAAGCGGCTGTCGTCTCGGCTTCGGTTGAAGACTCCCATCCCCATGCTCTCATCTGGGGAACATACAGACAATGTCTCATTTTTGCTCAGAGTTATGAAAGTCTTTCAATCAAAAGCATCGCAAAAAGAAGAGGGACAGCCATGGGGGTGAATCTTCACTGTGAGCTATATGAGGTAGATGATGATCTCTACCTGAAGAATGTCGCCGCATATACGATAGTCCAGGCGACAAAAGATGGCAAGAGGGTTATGCCTTACGATTATCGATATGGGACTGGAGCACTTTACTTCAGAAGCAAGTACTCGGTTCTGCCATGGCTGATTGACAATAACGGGAATTATTGCAAGCCTTCAAAGTATTCGGATCTGACAGTAGATAAACGAAGGATTATCTGCGGGACAAGGAAAATAGAACTCCCGGATGATTGGCTTATATGCAACGATTTTATACTTCCGACCAATTATGTTGACATAGAACGTTTCGAATCAATATTCAAGACACATAATTGCTTCAGGGCATTTCTGTCCGCAGGTAAAGCACAAGATGACCCCATATTCTCAAAAATGGCAGAAGCCAGAGGCGTTACGATTGAAGATATCGAGGCGAGGCAAATCTGCAAAGATGTCTGCAGGCAACTGTTCAATATGGAATCCACCAGAAATCTCAGCACGGAACAGCGTCTTTGCCTCGCCAGACAAATCAGACGAGTCTACCATCTGTCATTCCGACAACTCTCATTCCTGACAAAAGTCCCCGAAATAGAATTACGTAAGTATGTACGATGAATCGCAATTCTCTGGGGTGAAAGTGTCAAGGCTGTTAGTTTATTTTAAAATTTTACTGCTCATGAAAAACTTCTCGGGGGTCTGCCTTAGCGGCAGGGGCCGAATAGCCCCTGAGAGCGTTTTTCAACAACTATAGCCTTCAATTCCCTACATCCAGACGATTTTACTGGTTAGCAAAATGGAAATTTTCTATACGTTCTTTTTGAACCACCACCAACGTTTGATGATGTGCCCGATACAGATGGCCAGAAATACGAAACCTATCTTTCCGTGAATAGCGCCAATAATGCTATGCCCCATTGATGCCACGTTGTGCAAGAGCGAAACGATACCGCTAACAAGCATAAGCTGGAATAATGCGCAGAGCAACTTTGTCGGCTTGTTTTTCAGTTTCTTTATCTTTTGCAACCAGCTCTGCCAGCCGAAGTGCATAAATAAGTGAGTAATTAGTAATGCTATCATCACCGAACCTAATATGGCGTGTATTGCCATATAATGTGCGAAGTCAAGATTCGCTAATGGTTTGCCTCCGCATACCTCCATCTGTATCGAGGAGACAAACATCGGTAGAGCAATAAGCAATAATGCTATGTTGAAGATTTTTATTCTTTCAGCTTTTGTCATAATCTAAAATCTGTGTTCATCAACTTCATTATGAAGATATTTAAATTATTACTGTTCGGCCTTTCTTGCGTTAATCATCGAAGGAAGCAGCTTCGTGAACAGGGGTTTCAATCTCAATTGAAGTAACGCATGGCTCGCCCTGTCCCGGCAGAGGCTTGAAGATTGTGACCCGATTTTTCTCATATTCAGAACTTGCAATTTATCGATGTAAATATAGCGAATCTACAGCAAACAATATCTGTTGCATCGGATAACCTCCAGCACACAATAACCTGATGCACCGCCTGTTCTTCCGCCGGCACTCATAGACAAATGGCATAAAAGAGTCTTATCGACTCCCTTAAACAAATTTGACGCGGACGATACTACGTTCTACGCACCCCTAAGGCATAGTCCCCCGCGTCAAATTCCGTTAAACATGGCACTGCCGGCGCGAACATTCCAAAACAGTCCCGGGTCTGCAGGATTTGGCAAACTCGGGGATTTCGTGTATATTTGCGAAATTAGACTTAAATCAAAATGATCAAAATCGAACTGACAAACAACGATTACGTCACTCCGACGGCAGAGATTGTCGAGATGGCAGTACAGGCAGAAGTGCTTGTGGGCAGCGACCCTATCAACATGGACGGGACGTCCCAGGATTACAACATGGACACCAACCCTTGGTGGTAATAACCGGTAAAGATGAACACTATGAAGAAGATAGCATTTGTACTGGCTGCCACTTTGGCTCTCGTGTCTTGCCAGAAAGAGACACTCGTGCAGGAACAGCCTGCAAACGACGGAAGCAGGACCATCGAAGCTTACTTCGTGAATCCTGAGACCAAGACTACTCTCGATGCCTGCACTCCTGAATGGAACAAAGGAGACGTAATCAGATTGCTCAGCGCAAATTCATACCAATACGTGACCGTAGTCGACGGCACGACCCCGGACATCTGTGAGGCCGTGATCGTTGAGAAGAACGGAAAGAAAGCCGGTCTCAAGATCTGCACAACCCTCGCAGGTCCTCTCTACGCAGTTTACCCTGCATCCGCCACAAAGGCGACTTCTCAGACCGATGACGTCGTCAATATCGTCATCCCTGAGGAGCAGGACGGCACATTCGCCTGCGCTAACATCTGTGTTGCAAAGGAAGGTACGGACGGACTCGCATTCAAGAACGTGACGGCCGTCATCCACCTCACCCAGTCAGCTTCAACCGGTGTCGACAAAGTCAAGATTATCTCCGAGGGAGCATTGAACCCTATCAACGGAAGAAGCACCGCCAGCGCGATAGTCGGTGAAGCCACCGTGGACATGTCGCAGAGCCAGCCTGCCGCCAGCCTCAAGAACGGAGGCAAGATGAGCGTTCAGATGAGCAGCGCGAGCGTGCAGAAGGACTACTACATCGCAGTTGCTCCTACCACCCTCAAGAAGGGCACCGCATTCGGTTTCGACAATTCTGCAGCCTGCAAGCTCGGCGGCACCAACCTCAAGGAGAACAAGACTCTGGAGGTCAACACCATCTACAACGCAGGATCCATGGACGGCAACAGCTATCACGAGTATGTGGCCATCACGACCAAGGACGGCAAGACCCTCAAATGGGCGACCATGAACATCGGCGCCACTTCCGACCAGCCGGGCGAGGCCAGCTACGGCGCATATTTCAGCTGGGCAAACACTGAAGGCCAGGTTTATCCGCGCATCACCAAACCGTTCAGCGACGACTATTACAAACTCACCTTGGGCTACAAGATCACAAGCCAGGGCGATTGGGACGTGACCGTCCATGATGCGGCTCGTGCAAACTGGGGAGGTACCTGGAGAATACCTACGGGCGGCGAAAACGGCGAATTCGCTGCAATGAAGGAAGTAACCACCTGGACTCTTGTCGGAACTGATTTCACAAAGGGAGTCAAAGTCAACGGTTACAATGCCAGTTTCAATGGCAAGACGATTTTCTTCCCTCTTTGCGGATATTACTCTTGGAACACGATACAGGCTCTTGGACAGTTCGCGGATTTCTGGTCAAGTACGATGTTCGACGCAACTCAGGCTTATGGTCTGGATTTGAACAACGCGAATGTCACTCCAGCAAGCCATTATCTAAAGAATCTCGGACGTAGCGTCCGTGCCGTTTCCGAATAATCTCATTCCCTCATACAGGAGGCTGACCCCAAATGGTCAGCCTCTTCTTTTTTGGCGTAGCTCTGCAGCGGCAGCAGCTTATGGCTGGCAGCAAAGCAGTAAAAGATTCCGCCTTGCGCAATCTGACGCAAGGCGGAGAGCTTAGTGTGTTGGTAATCGTGAATTTAGTTGTTTGGGTACCAAGCTGCCCGGCTGCAAGTGGAGACAAAAGTTTGCCGGAGACAGACTAGCCGCCCTCGGCTCTAGAGGGAGGGGCCCACAAGCGTCAGCGCAGTGGGAGGGCCTGGTCTGGCTACGGCAAAGCTTTTGCGGAACGGGAAGCCGGGATGCAAAAAGAGAAGCTTTTGCGGAACGGGAAGCCGGGATGCAAAAAGAGAAGCTTTTGCGGAACGAGGCAGAAGAGCCACATGAAGCAAAGCTCTTGCTATCAGCGGGAAAGCTTGATGTGAAGAGTATGGCCGTTGGTCAGCTTATACTCTCTGGATGAGCCTCCGATGGATAGAATCAGCGAAAGTTTTCCTCCGGAAAGCCGGGTAATTTCAATGTCGAAATCCCTCCCGAAAGCCCTGATATGACGAAGGGATGCGGAATCCCACCCGGAAGGGATGGACGGTGTCAAGTCAAACGAATCCAGACCTGTAGGACGGATCCCGAACAATCCTTCCGTAATCACCCTGCAATAAAGTCCGCTTTCAGAAGACAAATGCTGCTGACCACCCTCCGGGCATGCCTCAACGGCATAAGGGACGTGTTCTTCCAAGAGCCTCCGGTGAGAATATTCGTGCAACTTAGCTATTCCGGCATCGCTATATCCGGCATGGAAAACGCCCCTCAATGCATACAAAGTCGCCCTGTCCCAGAAAGTCATGTTCCCCTGCTCGGTCCTGACGCCATCTTTCATCCAAAGCTCCGGACCAAGCAGCGCATTCACCGTCCCCTCCGCACGGTTGCGGATCCCCATGGCCAAAGGAATACCTATCCATGAGCGCAACAAGGTGTTGCCATCGTAATACTGATATGTCTTGTACCCTTGGACTTCCGAGCCGAAATAAGATTCGATGGCCTTCGCCATCTGCCTTGCTCTTTGCCTGAAATCCCTGGAAATGCCCAGTTCGTCCGCCAGATAAGCTGCGCTCAACAATGCATCATAGTACAGGGAAGATGTACACAGGTTGGCGTCGCCGGACTCGAAGCGATTCTCCAGCTCATCCGTATCCGACCCTACGACACCACCATCGACAATATGTCTTCTGCTATACTCAAGACACCAGTCGATGAGGGGCCATAGTTCTTCCGCCACTTTCCTGTCGCCAGAAGCAAGGGCAAACCTAGAAGCTCCATACGCGATCATGGCAGCATCGCCACGATCACGGTCCCCCCAATAATCGTCACCTTCACATACCACCGAGCACGGAATCTTCGCATATCCATCGTTGATATACCGGCTGAACAGCCTGAATGTATTCAGAGCCGCGGCATTTCCCTTGTCATAACCCAGAAACGGGAAGAAAGCGTTGATGTACTCCGCCTGGTCATTGGCCCAGGCCGCCGCATAATAAGAGCCCCCGCCAGGACATGGCATCAGCCCTCCCTTCGTGTCAAAGATGCTTTCCGAACCGCGGACCTTGGAGTATCGGAACATCGTGTTGACGACCTCATCCGGTGTATCCAGGACCAGCAGGCTGTCCTGCACCATGTTTACGAAACTCTCTCTTGCCAGGATCTCTTTCTCCGAATCCGGTTCAAGCGCATCCTCCGCCTCTTCCCTGTATGCCTGGATACAAACATCGAAACATACACTCTCGCCCTCTCCGAGATCCGTCGAGACGCCTTTGCATGAAGTCTTGATGCAATATACGGTATTGTTCACCCCACGTTCCGGCAAAGTGCGTTCGGTCAGGCCGATTTCAGGCATAAGCACAGAAATGCGCCTCTCTCCTGCATTAGTCAATACATATCGTTCCACGACAAGGGGCTTGTCGACAGAAGGCCGGACTGTCCTCTCTATCCTGACCGTGCCTTTGCCGTACAGGCTCGAGGCATAGAACATCCCGTCAATCATGACCGTATTTACACGTTCTCTGGACAGAGGCGTGCCATTGACCCTGATGAACGACGGGATATCGGTATAATTATGATGCACAAGGCTGCCGTGTGTCGTATTCGGCATGATCCTCAGCATAGGGAAAACAAGACATCTGTCGAAGGACAATGCTCCTTTCTTGTCGATGCTCCAGTTCAGGATGATGGACATCTTGTCACCGGACATCTCCACATGATCCCTATGCGGCAACTCCTCATCGACCACCGACCATTCTATCGCCCCCTGCCCGTTGATGAACCAGGACGGATGGGCGATGCCGGCCGAAGTAGGCGCGAAAGCGGCCACGGCCGCCACCATGATAGTGATCAATGCTTTCATTTCAAGGTATCAATGTTGTCGAAATATACTACGGAATCCCCGGCAGTCAACCCGACCAGTTTCCCGTCAGCATCGAAGACCAGACTTTCATACTTGTCCGCCGACCTGCCGAGAGAGAGCACTTGCATCAGCTCATGCTCCGGGTATCCTATCTGAATACGGAAATCACCATCCTGGATACGCGTGGGGGCGAGTTTCAGTATTTTCCCTGGCCTGTATGGTTTGTTTTCTTCGCTGAAATCAGCCGGAGCATTCTTCTTGTCCGCATAAACGCGGAACAAAGAGTATCCGACGTTTTTCGTAGAAGGACCGACGACCAGACGTATGTCCCTGAAAGTCATGTAGGAAATCAGATAATATACGCCATCTCCGAAATCCTGTACCGCAGCCTTGCATGACCTGTACCGCGCTTCAGCATCTTCAACCAGGTCTTCAAATGCCTTCTGAACGGACTTTTCTCCCCTGCCGCCTGCGCGTTCGATCACCCGGCTGACATCTTCCATCTCCACCATGAATGTCACGGTCATCCCGGGAAGCGGGACTTCCCGGACACCATCTTCCACCATGGCGTCAGCATCGCAATCTTGATAACGCCGCGCGACCACCAGCCCGTCCTGGGAAATGACTCCACCGACCGAGCCGTCGCTGAACTTCACGACCGCGTCCTTGTAGGAATAATGATTCTGGCTGTAAATCTCCACTGGATCTATCCGACCGCCAAGACCGTACATCTCCGTCTTGTGGATATCCCGGACGAAGTCATACAACCACATCCTTTCTCCACCATGAGTCCCGGCCAGTGCCAGCAGAAGCACGCAAAGCAGCCTTGTCATCAGAATGCAGACTTGACGGTAGCGGCATCAACGCCGAAGACTGCCTCCATTATGGCAGAAAGGGCACTTTCCGGCCCCTCGAGGTGCATGGTGTACTGAGTGTGCGCGAGGCTTGCCGAAGGGGCCAGAGCAGCTCCTGGAGACGAAGTCTCGATCTCGTAGAACGGACCCATGATGACACCGGTATCGGTCGGACCGTCATTGTACGAATTGATGACATCTCCGCCGAAATTGTCCTCCTGCGCACCCCACTGGCTGTTGACATAGTCAGTCTCTCCTTCCGGAACGGTGTATTTGAGGATATTCAGCACATGCTTCTCCGAGTCATAGCTGCCGCAGAGATCCTTGGCGCTGCCCTTTGGCAGTCCGATCTTGGCGCGGTACTCGCCGTCTATCTTGAAATAGACCATTCCGTCCTCGACTTTCAGACGGTCTGCAGGCACCTGGCCGAAATAGTCATCCTTGACTATGCGTCCCTCGCAATCCTCCCGGTAAGGGATGAACACGGTCGTGGTCGGCGTCGGCGTGAAACAGCCGAGAAGCCATACGGAAGGCATTCCGGTCTGCTTGGTCCATGACTCCACACCCTCGTTGGTCAGTTCATTCTCGGTGGAATAGACCAGCGCCTTGACTTCGTCGGGGATCTGCACTCCGAGCACTGCGGAAGCCTCCTCCTTGGAAAGGATCTTCACTGTGCGGCGGAAACCAATCTTGAACTCGACGTCTGACGCGTTCTTCAGCACTGCATGCTTCGTGAACACGACGCTCCTGTCTGTCTTGGACTCCACATCATAGACATCGGTGTCGATGATGGACGGCACGTTCCAGTTGGCGTAGACCTGCTCTTCCCCGTTCTTGAAGAACCAGGAGAAAGGGCCGCCTTCCGGACCTATCCAGAAACGCTCCTCTCCGCCGAACGAGTTAAACTGAGGGTCTACCTCGCCTGAAGCGATGAATTTGTGATTGATCCAGCCGTAGCTGGTACCCTGCTCACCACCTGTGGTGGAAGTCATCACACGGCCCTGATAGGCCGGGATCATGAGGAGCCTGGACATTCCGTCCTCGCTCTTGAGCTCTACAGTCTCGATTTTCTGGCCTGCAAAAAAAGCAAGGTCATATCCATAAGTACCCATATCATAGGAATTTTTTGAAACGCAAGACCCGGCCATAATGACCGGGATTGCGCAAATCAATGATTTGACAAATATGTTCATACGACAGTGTGATTAGTCGATGAGTCCCCTTCCCTTGAGGAAAGGAGTCGTCTCCGGATCGCGGCCCATGAAGCTGTGGAAGAGGGTCATAGGCTCCTCGCTGCCGCCCTTCTCGAGGAAGGTCTCCTTGAACTGGCGTGCAAGCTCGGTGTTCCAGGTACCATTCTGCTCGAACTTGGCGAATGCATCCTTATCGAGAACCTCGGCCCAGAGATATCCGTAATAGCCGGCGCTGTAGCCGCTGGAGAAGATATGGTTGAAATAGGTTGTGCGGTAACGAGGGATGATCTCGTCGATCAGGCCCATCTCCTTGCAGGCTTTTGCCTCGAACTCGTCGATGAAAGACTCGCCGGCATCCTCCGGGATGGAGCTGAGCTCATGCCATTTCATGTCGAGGATGGATGCCGCACAGAGTTCGGTGGTCATGAAGCCCTGGAAGAACTTGGATGCAGCGGAAATCTTGTCCACAATCTCGGCCGGAATGACTTCACCCGTCTTATAGTGCACTGCATACTGGGAGAGAAGCTCCGGCTGGAATGCCCAGTTCTCGTTGAACTGGGAGAACATCTCGACGAAATCCCGTGCAACGTTGGTGCCGCTGACGGTCTTGTACGTGCACTTGGTCAGCAGGCCATGAAGTGCATGGCCGAACTCATGGAAGGCTGTCTCCACATTATCGACAGAAAGGAGGGAGATGCCATCCACAGGCGCATTGAAATTGCCAACGTTCAAGATGATCGGGCGCACCTCGGTGCCGTCGGCAGCTACATACTGCTCGCGGACGTTGTTCATCCAGGCGCCGCCGCGCTTGCTGTCACGAGGGAAATAATCGGTGGTGAAGATGCCGATGAGGGAACCGTCATCGTAGGTCAGTTTGTAGGTCTCGACCTCAGTATTGTAGGCAGGAACTCCTTCGATCTTCTCTGCGTTGACGCCATAGAGTTTCTTAGCCGCGAGGAAAAGGCCCTTCTTGACATTGCCGGCCTCGAAATAAGGCTTGGTAAGCTCCTCGTCGAGGTCATATTTGGCCTTGCGTACACGCTCCGCGTAGAAGAAGAGGTCCCAAGGCTCGATCTTGCTGCCTTCCGGGAGAAGGCCGGCTTTGACATCCTCGTCCATCACAGCCTGGAATTCAGCGATCTCTTCCTTGGCCTTGGCGACGGCCGGGGCCATGATGTCGGCCAGGAATGCGTCCACAGTCTGGTGGTCGTGCGCCATCTTGTCCTGGAGGATATAGTCAGCAGGATTGTCGAAACCCATTATCTGAGCCTTGCGGATGCGCAGGCGCATCACATCGAGGATGAGCTGGCGGTTGTCGTTCTCGTTGCCGTTGTGGCCGCGGGAAGAGTATGCCTTGAACATCTTCTCCCTGAGGGAGCGGTCGGCGTTGGTGGTCATCGCCTCGGTGTAGGCAGAGACGCTGATGCCGAACTCGGCCTTGAACGCGTTGGATTCGGCCAGAATGTTGTTGCCTATCTTGTTGATCTTGGCGGCCATGTCGCTGTTGATCTGACGCAGTTCGGCCTGGGCGGCATCATCGAGGCCGATGCCGTTGCGCTCGAATGAGTCATAGACCTTCTTGAGGACTACCTGCTGCTCGCGGGTGAGAGCGCTCTGGTCGGCGTTATGGACGGCGGCCACCTTCTCATAGAGGGCCTTGTTCATGTAGATGTTGTCCTCATGTTCCGAGAGAATCGGAGTGACCTCCTCGATGATGGCCTCGAGCTCCGGGCAGTTGTCGGTCTCGGAGACATTGAAAAGGACGCTGGACACCCTTGAGAGGATTTCGCCGCTGCGGTCGAGAGCCGCTATGACGTTGTCGAAGCAAGGTGATTCCTCTGACTTGATGATAGCTTCGATCTCTGCGTTCTGCTGGTCTATGCCTGCCTTGAGCGCCGGTACATAATGCTCATACTTGATCTGGTCGAACGGCGGAATGCCGTACGGGGTGTTCCATTCGGTGAGGAACGGATTTTCTTTGGTGGTGCAGGATGCGAGTGTCATGATTGCAGCCAGTGCCATGATAGCTTTTTTCATTTCTCAAAAGATTAGAATGCGATCTCGACGCCGTCGAGGTCGAGGAGAGTGAACTGGATATTGCCGTTGTAGTATGTGAGAAGGCCGGTGAAGTTGACCTTGGCGCCGGCGAGTATGCGAGGGTCGATCTTGGTGTCAGCGAACTTGCAATAGCCGCTGGTCCTGACCTGGAGGTCGCTCTTGCCGATCGTGAAGTACTGGCTCACGGAGTAGGCTGTGCCGGCGTTGTAGAGGGACTGCCAGTTCTCCTTGGTGACGGAGCCGTCGAACGCGGCCTGAGGCTCGGCCTTGCCGTTAGGTGTCATGTATGCCTTGAAGCCGTTCTTGGACATGGCCCAGGTGTCGACGCCGTAGGTCTTGTCGCTGAGGTAGGTCGAATTGTCTGCCTCGTCGTAGAGTATCGTGAAGATCTGGTTGCCGTAGGTGAGGCCCTCGATGCGTACGAAACGGCCGTAGTTGGCCGGATCCTTCATGCCGGACTCGCCGATGAGCATAGGCTCGACCGGAGTGTCGAGCTCGCCCTTGAAGATGTGGGTGTCGATGATGTACTGCACATCTATATAGTTGGTCTCGTACGAAGAATCGTTCGGCACCCAGGCCGGCTGGTCCACCCTGTAGCCGATCTGCGTCATGCCGCCGTACTGGCCGAGAGAAAGGCCCTTGCACTTGACATAGACCCACTGACCGAGCTTGTAGTCGTTGTAGAGGCCGGTCTTGCCGATCTTGATCTCGATAGCACCTGTCTCATCCTGGATGTACAGGCTCCTGTAGACATTGCCTGACTGGTCGGAGGAGATGACCTGGCCGCCGATTATCTTGTCTGTCTCGATGAGCACCGGATTGCCTGTCTTGGTGTACATCGCCTTGAGTTCGGCGATGGTGGTGTTGACTTCAAGTGTGACCGGCTTGAACTCAGGATATGAGTCATCCACCGGATATATGTCACATGATACTGCCGCGGATATGGCTGCGATAGCGATGAGGAAAAACTTTTTCATACGGCTAGAATCTGAAATAGATGTTCAACATATAGTTTGTACCGCACATGTAGAAGTACTTCGGGTCGAAGCGGTAGTAGCGCTCATTGGACTTGGTGTCATCGATGAGACGGGTCTGCTCGTAACCGCCGGTCTTGACGCCGCGGTTGTTGAGCAAGTTCTTGACCTGCAGGGAGAAACCGATCTGGTTGCCGTTTCTGTACCAGGACTTGCCCATGCTGAAATTGACGAGCCATGCAGGATCGAACTCTTCCTGCGCGGCCATGTACTCGATCTCCGTCGGAGTGATGACCTTGTCCTTGCCGGCGGTGGCCATGTCGGTCCTGTACAGAGGGTTCATGTCGAGATAGGACTTCGCGAAGTAGTCCACGTCGGCATCGATGAACCAGTACTTGTAGAAGTACTTGAGTCCGAGGCTTGCGGCCAGCTGAGGAGTAGAAGGCACATAGTGCTTCTGGTAGTGGTCGACCTCCCTTGTGAGGTTGCCATCGGCATCTCTCTTGAAGACAGGATGGCTCTTCCAGTAAGGAAGCTTCTGGTTGTCGATGGTGATCTCGGAGCTGTTGTCCACGGTCTGGGTCATGAACGGATTGGATGTATAGACATATTCACCCCAGCTGAGGACTCCCTGCAATGCGAGGTTGTTGACAGGAGTCGGAACCTTGAATCCCATCTCTATGCCCTTGTGCACCTGGTTGATGCCGCTCATGGCAAAGTTGGTGAAAGACTGCTGGAGATCATCGTAGAAGCTCATCACATCAGTCTGGTCCATTATGTTGGCATAGTAGGCGGTGAGACGCAGGTCGTATCCGTGGTTGGAGTACTGGTAGTTGACGTCGGCCGCGAAGGTGTTGATGGTGGTCAGGTTCTCGACGAGGGAGTTTCTGGTCCTTGGAGAAAGGAAGGCCTGGTTGAAGGTAGGCGCATCCTCGAAATAGCCGATATTGCCGTACACGCGCATGCAGTTCGCAAACACGTAGTTGAGGTTCGCCTTGGCGGCCCAGGTGAGGAAGTTCGCCTTGGCGGAGAGTCCCTTGGAAGTTATGACATTGCCGCGGCCGTCGTAGGTCGTCAGCTTTTCGCCGTTCTCGTCGAATATCTCCCTGCCGTCCTCGGTGAGTCCGGCGAAGAGGCCCTTGCGCATAAGGCCCTCGCGCCAGAGGCTCTGCCAGCCGATGCGGCCGGCCACGTTGCCGCTGAGCTTGCCGGCAGAGAAGCGGCCGTTGAGCCAGCCTTCCGCCTTGAGAACGTGGGCGTAGTAGTCATAACCGTACTTGTCGCCGACTCCGAGAGCCTGGGCCGACCCCGTCTTGAAGAAGTAGTCGAGGTCGTTCTGCACCTTGGCCTGCGAAGAAGCATAGTCGCGCTCGGCGAACTGGTCGATGTTCATGTAATAGTCGCCTCCGAGCAGGTCGGCCACTATCTTGTAGTATTCGGTCCTGTTGACCTTGCCGTTGACACCGCCGTCAAGGGTGAACCAGCCGAATGGCTTCCACTCGGTGGTGAAGGCGAGGTTGAGGTCTCTCTGGTCGACGTGGCGTTCCTCCTGGATGTATTTGGACTGGGCCATGCCGAACTTGTTGAGATTCTGCTGGTTGACTGTGTACAGACGATCCCAGTTCACATGGGTGGTGGCGCTGTAGTCGCTTTCCCAGGCTTCTCTGGCCCATGTCGCCTTGCGCAGGTCAGGACGGGCGTAGTCCACATTCTCGTTGTAGAAGTAGCTCGGGAGGTTCCTGTAGTAGTCAGGACGCGGGTCGAGAGCATCGTACCAGACGAGAGCGGTATAGCCGTTCTTTCCGAAACGATAGAGCAGGGTCGTCGTAGCGGAGAACTTGTCGGATGGAGTGAAATCGTACTTGAGGATGGCGATAGGCTCGTGCATCTTCTTGACCCTGGCGTTGCGGACATTGCCCTTGTACCAGCCCCAGTTGGAGTTGTACATGTTGTCGCCGGTCATATCATAGACTTCCTGGGTGGAAGCGTTCTGCGCGCCTCTTTCGCCAGGGGCTGCCATGAATACAAGTCCGAGCCTGTGCACGTCGCCGAAGCGTTTCTCGACCGCGCCGTAGTAGCCGAAAGACTTGTAATAGACGCCTCTGATCCAGTCGTTGTCACCGAGCCTGGTGGAGATGTTGAAGGCGTATGACCAACCATTGTCCTTGACTCCCGAGCCATAGGAGAGCATCAGGCGGAGACGGTACATCGCGCTGTTGGTCAGCACGCTTCCACGGAGGCCGACCCTCATGGACGATGCGTTGACCGGGATGTTGGTGATGCCGTTGTAGCCGCCGAATCCGTACTTGTTGGTCTCGAGGCCGATGACCGCGTCCTTGGTGCGGGTGGCTTCATTGAGGCCGCTCCACAGCGAGAACGGGCTGTAACCGGTGATAGCGTCGTTCATCCTGACACCGGCGAGGTAGGTGTCCTGCGACTCACTGGTGTAGCCCCTCACGCGGAACCTTACCGAACTGAAGTTGTAGCCGGCCATGTTGGTGAACACGTCGTTCTGCCCGAAGAGGATGGTCGGGTTGTCGTTGTAGCCCGCGTCATCAAGGTCGAACTCCGAGAAACTGGCATCGTCCACCTCGGCTCCCGTATGTGCAGGGGAAAGCGAGAGGTTGAACATGTTCTTGACGTATCCGTCGTTGACGGTCACGTTGACCTGCGTCTCGAGGAAGTCATTGTCCTTGATCACCAGGGTGTACATGCCATCCTTGAGGTTCTCGATGAGGAACGAGCCGTCCGGCCCGGATACAGCCTCGGAGAGGACCTCGGCTCCGGAAAGGAGCGTGAGTCTGGCGCCTTCCACCGGCGATCTGTCGGCACGGCTGACTACTTTTCCCGTCACTCCTCCTGACACCTGCGCCATCAGAGGCAGGGCGGCCAGGAGCGAAATCGCGGCTAGAGTAATTTTTCTGATCATATTTCAACGTTTTTTATTTTCCAATCATGATATATGTCGGGTAGTGGTCGGAATAGCCTCCGACGAAGGCGCCGTTGGAGAATGTCCTGAACGGAGTGCCCTTGTACTGGCCTTCCTGCTGGGTCATGAAGTCCTTGTGGAAGATGCGGCCGTAGAATGTCGCCTTCTTCTTCCTGATGAGCGGCTGGAGCTGGAACGTGCCGGCAGGAGCCTTGGCAAGGTTGTCGTTGACCACTATGATGTCGTAGATGTTCCATTCGCCCTGATAAGCCAGGGAGCCGTATCCGGCCTTGAGCATGGACAGGAACGGAGAGTAGAAATCATCCGTCTTCATCTCCTCGAAAGTCTCGCGGGCACGCATGTAGACCATCATGCTCTCGTCGGATGGGTTGTCGTTCATGTCGCCCATGGCCACGACCTTGATGCCCGGATACTCCTTCTTGAGCCTCATGGCATCCTGGTACATTATCTCGGCGCCACGGGAACGAAGGTCCCCGCCCTTGCCTCCAAGCCTGGAAGGAAGATGGGCCACATAGAATGCGAACATCTCGCCGTCGATCGTTCCCCTGACCATGAGGATGTCCCTGGTGCGGAATTCACGCTGCTCCTGAGGAGTCATGGCGAACTTGATGTTGCTGTTGAAGTTGAAGTGGATGGAGCGGCTCTCGAGCAAGGTGAACTGGTCAGGCCTGTACAGGAGGGCGACGTCCACACCTCGGCGGTCCGGGCCGTCGTAATGGACTATCTGGTAGTTCGCAGAGGCTATCTCCGGCTGAGATACCAGATCCTCGACCACATGTCTGTTCTCTATCTCACTGATGCCCAGGATAGTATGGAATCGGCCGTTGTCGTCGGCCATGGCCCGGATGACCGTGGCCATGTTGTGGAGCTTCTTCTCATACTTGGCTTCCGTCCAGTTGTTGGAGCCGTCGGGGAGGAACTGATAGTCGTTCTTTCCCTGATCGTGATAAGTGTCGAAAAGGTTCTCGAGGTTGTAGAAACCTATTATGTGGCTCTTGCTCACGGACTGGGCAGACATGGTCTGCCCGAATACCAGGAACGCCGCCAATATGAATGTCAGTTTACGCATGTTCTTTTTTGTTTTACCACCACCAGTTGTTTCTCTGCGGATCTTCCGCCTCTATGGTCGCAGCCGTGGCCGACCCCACCCTTTCCGGGAGGTTCACGAAGAGGTCATAGCCGAGTTTCTTCTCCAGGTCGTCGATGGACATGGCGTAGTCCTTGACCTTGATGGAGTTAGGGTACGACTTGTGCTCCATGTACACGGCGACTCCCATATAGCCGGAGTATCCCACCGTTGTACTCTTGGAATAGCGCAGGGCTGCCTTGAAATAGCCCGTAGGCACAGTGACCTTCTTGCCGGCGTTGTCGTACACATAGTACTTGCTGCCGTCTGTGACGCATCCAGTGACCACGTACAGTGTGTCGCAACTCTGGGCCCACCTCCTGACCAGCCCTTCGAGACTCGCCCAGACCGTGGCGTTGAAGGTGTCGTTGATCTGCGGAGTCATGTTGGTGCCGTAGAATGTCTGCACGTTGCTTGCATAGTTCAGGCGGTCGGCCGACGGGAGCTGATGCCCGCGGGCATACCAGCCGTTGTTGCCGTCACGGTAGCCACTGCTCAGGACAGGCTGCGAGCCGCTTGGGAGCAGCGGGTCGAGTCCCCATGCATCCGTGCGCTTGCCGGTGCCGATCAGCGAGGAATTGAGCGGGTATGCCACCCATGGAGCGACCAGGTTCTTGTAATCCCAGTAGAGGGAATAGTTGCGCTCCGACCCTGTGCCGGCGTTGTGCCAGAGGAAGTCGAATCCGTCATCAGCCTTGGTTTCCGGGAGTTCCAGCCAGGCGAACGGCGCTGTCGCGGACTTGCCGCCGTTGACGTTGCCAGGTTTCCAGCCATCGTCTCCTCCTTGGTCGGCCTTCTTGGCGCTCTGTGTAAGAGCCGCCCTGCGGATTGTCTTGCCCGCAGTAGCGACCACGGTGACAGTGCGTGATCCGGTGCCGCTGTAGCTGGAATAGGAGAGGATAATGCTGTTCTGGTTGCCCGTGCCGCTGGTCTTGCTGAGTGACGCCCATGACAGGTCATCACCTTCGAGCTCCAGCTCCCAGGACGAATCGGACGCGATCTTCACATAGACAGATCCTGAAGCGCTGTCCACGTTGTTCTCCGCAAGCGAGAGGTCCAGGTATGCGAGCGCCTCCGGCCCTTCGCACGAATAGATGCAAAGGACTGAGAGAAGCGCAAGCGATATGTTCCTGAACAGTTTCACTATTTCTTGTAAGTAACCTTGATGTCGGTGATACGGAGCTGGCCGTTAGTGGCGTCAGCCTGGAACTTGGCGGTGTTGCCCGACCAGGAAATCTTCAGATTACCGGTGTCTGACTTGGCCGTGCTGCCATCTGAAACAGGCATGTCAACGCAATATTTCGATTCGGTGCAGCTGAACTCGACTCCCGTGATATTGGCGCCGTCGACCGTAATGACCATGGTGCTGCCCTTGTAGACGCGGATATGGTCATCCTTGGCGGTAATAGGAGCCGTAGTCGAGCTGGACTTGAAGTAAGAGACGGTCATGCCCGCATCGGTGGCCGTAAATCCGGCACCGAGAGTGGCGTCGCTGGTCTCATTCCATTTCTGATTATTTGCACCGACAGTCCATGTGATGGTGTTGCCGTCGTTGCTTCCGGTGCCGCCTGTCTCGCCGCTGTCATCGCCGCCGGTCCCGCTGTCGTCACCGCTTCCTGAGCCGCTGTCATCCTGCGCTCCGTCGATGCAGTAGAAGATAGGGCAGGTGTCAGGGTTGTTGAATACGGTGAACTCGTCGTACTTGGCGTTGTATGAGATGCAGTAGTCGCCCGTGCCGGAATTCTTGGCTACGACCGCGTCACCTGTACCTGCAGAGAAGTTCCAGATGAACGCCGAGGTCATGGCCGGCTTGAGGTTGTAGTGCGTGCCGCTGATCTCGATGCCGACATAGCCGCCCTTGCTGTTCTGGATGGTATATCCGCCGTTTGAGGACTTGATGGTGAAGCGGTAATCCTCTGCAGGAGCCGTGCCCTTGCTGAGATCGAATGTACCGGAGCCGACATAGTAGCTGGACTTGACCTCGTTCTTCATGAGATAGGTCTTGCCGCCTGTCGTGTATGCGATCACGTATGTTCCTTCCTTGACGTTGGATGGATCGAGTTTGCTGAATTTGACGTTGTCCGGACTGCCGCCGCCGTCGTCTGTACCGCCGCCGGTACTTGTGCCGCCGAGACCGAGGTCGATTCCGTTTGTGAAGTCGATTGCTGTGTCAGCAGTCTCCGCAACGGACAGGGTGAGGTCGTCCATGCGGTAGACGCTGGCGACAGATGTCTTGACACAGATGCTGAGCTTGGCAGTGCCGGCCGGTACGGAGAACGTACCGAGGGCGATGTTCCAGCGGCCTGCAGCCGTGCCCTGGTATGTATAAGGCAGTTCCACCCATTTCGCGCCGTCTGCGCTGACATAGACGAGGCACTCGGTCGGGTCGAAGAGAGCGGTCTTGTTGTTGCCGTCGTACTTCTCGGTGCCGAATGCGACACAGAGCTTGGAGTTGCCACCAAGGGCTATGTCCTTGACGCAGAAGAATCCGTCCGTGCCGAAGAAGATGTTGTTGACGCCTGAGCCGCTGTAGTCGGAATAATCGGAGTTTGATGCGCTGTTCGCGCGTACGGATACACCGCCGAAGAGGTAGCTTACACCGGCCGCACCGCTTCCTGACTCGCACTTCCAGCCCTCGAACTGGTCAAGGTACGGCCAGCTCTTGCCCTGGGTGCCATATGTCTGGGTAGCAGTCTGCTTGTCGAAGGTGTTCTTGTAGAGCAGGTCGCCGGCGATGATGTCATCACCAGTGCCGCCGCCTGTGCCGGAGCCGCCGCCGATCTCGATTTCAGTGCCCTGGGAGAAGTCCATGGCAGGACATTCCTCCTCTGCAACCTCCAGCTTGAGGTCGTCGAGACGATAGCAGCTTGCGACTGTCGCCTTGATGTAGAGACCTATGCTTGCCGTGCCTTCCGGTACGGAGAATGCAGCCTCTGCGATGTTCCAGCGGCCTGCTGCGGTACCCTTGTACTCGTATGCCACAGGAGTCCAGAGATTGCCATCGATGCTTGCATAGACGAGGAACTGGGCCGGATCGAAGAGAGCGGTCTTGTTGTTGTTGTCGTACATCTCGGTGCCGAAGCTGAGCTTGAGGTTCTTGAACCCGTTGAGGCTCATGTTCTTGATGGCGATGTAGCCGTTTGTGCCGAAGAGGAGGTTGTTGGCACCTGATCCTGCATAATCGGAGTATGAGCCGTTGGAGTTGCTGTTGTTGCGTGCGGACATGCCGCTGAACGCATACTCGAGGGTCTTGGTGCCCACGCCGATCTCATTCTTCCAGCCTTCGAACTGGTCGAGGTACGGCCAGCTGGTGCCGCTGGAGCCATATGCCTGCGTGGCGACCTCCTTGTCGAAGTCGTTGCTGTAGATGATATAGTCTTCCGGGGAGCCGTTGCCCGCCTGGTCGACCGTGAGGACCATCGTGTCATAGATGATGTCGAAGGTGACCTTCGCGGTCCTGTTATAACTCTTGTTCTCGAGCACGGTCACGTTGACCGTCTGAGGCTCTTCGGAGCCTTCGCCGGAATCAGGGTCGATTGCAATCCACGCAGCGTCGGATGTGGCTCTCCATGCCCTGTTGGACGTGATGGTCACAGGGAAAGAAGATGAAGCCATTTCGACGGAGGCCGCGGTCTTGTCGATCTCGATAGCCGGGAAGCTCAGGTCTTTTTCCGGTTGCTCGCAGGAAACCAGCGCAACAAGGCCGGCCGCCAGGGCAAGGAACAAATGTTTTAGTTTCATACTTGCAATATTGTTTTTTGTTACAAATCTGTTTGGCTTAACAATATATGGTGCAAAAAGCGCAATATAAAGCAAGTAAAGTTACAAAAGTATTTCGGTATCATCAAAAAAAAGGAAGAATGATGACAAAATACAAACGGCCCTCCGGTAAGGAGAGCCGTCATTGTGATATTCAGGAGATACTTTTACTCCGCAGAAGTAGCCACGAGGAGTGTGTAGTTGTTCTTGCTGTGATAACCGATGGTATAACCGTAGACGGTCACATCTCCGTCAGCGATCGTAAAATTGCTGTACACATTGATCTTCTGGCTGCCGATGGTCACGTAGTAGCCGCTCTTCGAGCCCTTGGCGACACCATAGACGACCTTTGGAGCTGAAGCGTAGGCGGAAAGCGCCGCCTCGTCAAGGTTGACCGGCTCCGGATGGGTGACGGCATTGCCGCTGCTGACCTTTGTGATGGCTGGGTTGTTCCACTCAGGACAGCCGTTGTAGATTGTGGTCGCACCTGAAAGGTTGACGATGTCGCCTTCCTTGCAGACCTTCTGCTTGTCATATGCGAACATATATGCCGTACCGTCATAGAGGACCGTATTGGTGCTTCCCACTGCGACTACAAGCACATTCTTGGTGTTGTAGGTGCCGGCTCCGGCTGCGACGATCTCCGCAAAGCTGTTGGTCTTGACATCGAAGGCCACGTTCTTGACCTCGAGTGTAGGGCAGTTGGCGGTCGTTGACTTGTAGACGAACGCGAACTTGATCTTCTTGCCCACGAATGCGCTGAGATCGACCTTGTTGCTGAGCCATGCGTACTTGCCTGCATAGCTCGGGCCGAATCCGAGGCTGACCTTTGTCTGGTTTTCGCCGTCGATGACGAGGCCGTAGCATACATCATCATAAGCGCCTGTGACACCGCTGGATGCGCAGATATCGAACGTAACCTGGGCGGACTTCTCTTCGGTGAGGTCGATAACAGGTGAAACGAGCCATGACTCTGACTCATGCGCGGTCTTGGAGAAGTAAGCGGATGCCTTCATGCCATAGGCGGCATTCCCTGAGTGCTTCCAGATGTAGGTGGTGCCTGAAGGGATGGTGACATCCTTGATGCTGAACTCACCGATGGTCTCGGCGAATGACTCGGCGTAAGGGATGGCCTTGCCGGCAGCGTTCTTGTGAGTGATCTTGACGGTAAGTTCCTGAGCGGCAAGATGAGTGTCGGCCGCCTTGACCTTCACCTCATAGACGAGATCTTCGTCTGAGGTGTTCTCTGCAAATGAGAGGGTGACTGTCGCGTCGGCATCGCCGGAGACGACATCGGCCGTTACGCCTGCAGGGCATTCGACGGTCCAAGGCACGTTGGCGGTGACATTGAAACTGGCGGTCCTGGCGTCAGCGGCGACTGAAGCAGCTGCAGGATCGACTGAGAACACAGGAATGAACTTGCTCTGGGTGAACTTGACAGTGATGCCGGTTGTCTCACCGAGGACCATCACGGAAGCGACCTTGTCCTCATCGTAGCTTGTGTTAGGCTCGAAATTGAGGATGATGTCGCCGTTACCTTCACCGCCTGAAGTATAGGACTTGATCCAAGAATCGTGGCAGCGTACGCGCCATCCTGTAGCGGCATTGGAGACGACAGGGATGGTGGCGGTGCATGCGGATGCATCCACGGTCACGTCTGAGACATTGAGCACTTCGCCTGTAGAGACCTTCGAGTCGATGTAGATGTAAGGCATCACATATCCGTCGCCAAGCGTATATCCGGCAAACTCCTTGTAACCCTTTGCATCATAAGAGAAGTAAAGGCCGCCAAGATCCTCGCTATAAAGGCGCACGTGGCCGGCTTCATCGAAATCGACTGTCCATACGGTAGCGTCGGCGATGTCGGTCTTGGCGTAGAAGCTTGCATAGCCCTTGCTTTGCTGGAGATATGTGCCGTCCGGCTGCTTGAGGACGATACCGCCTTCCACAATCTCAGCGGAATAGGCCTTGGAAGCGTCAGACAGGGTGATGACGTCGTTCTGAGGCTCCACCTCGATTGCATAGATGTAGCTGTAGTATGTGGATGTCGCGGTGGACATCTTCGGAGCGTAGTACTTGCCGTCGTAGTCGGATACGATGAGGAAGCCCTTCGCAGGGTCGAATTCTTCGGCGGAAGTGATTTTCTTGTAAGACCTTGACGCGTCAAGGCCGGCCTCACCTTTCTGGGACACGGTCACAGGGATGGTGACATCTGTTCCGCAGATGGAGATCTTCTCGGACCTTGGTCCGCTGACTTCGCCATACACGTCATCTACGTTGTCCTTGGCCACAATGGTGATGGTCTGAGGACCTGTGCCATGCATAGGATAAACTGTAAGCCAGTCTGCGTTGTTGATGATGATCCAGTCGCCTGTCGATTTCACTTCGAAGGTCGCGGATCCGCTGACAGCCTCAAGCTCTATCTGGTCCTGGGCGGTAGAAACCGAATCGGAAAGGATCTGGGCGTCAAACTGCGGGCAGATGTCGCAAGCGGATGCAAGGATGATTCCGGCCGCAGCAGTCAATATGGTTCTGAATATATTTTTCATTTCTTGTCCTCCTTAATTTAGAATGTGAGTCTGAGACCGAGCTGGCATCTCCATCTTGAATAGAAATCACTCAGGCCGATTGCATTGTCATCATAGTATGAATAAGTAGGAGTGCAGTTGCCGGCGGCGTCAGCCTTGAGGTCGTCAAGCTGGAGGACGGTGCGGCTGTTGGCTGCAGAATAGTACATGCCCCATTCGCGGTTAAGCAGGTTGCTCGCGTTGATGAGGTTGGCGATGAGCTGAAGCTTGCGTCCGCTCTTCTTGTCATAGAAGAAGTCCTCGGTCAGCTGGAGGTCGAAGTGGTGCTCGAAAGGAGCGATGCCGGCATTTCTCTCTGACCACTGTCCACGATGAGCCCTGAGGTATGCATCCTGGCGGATGAAGTTCTCATACTTGGCGGCGCTTGCTGCGTCGGTCCAGCTCATCTGCACGAGTTCGTCCCTGGTAGGGATGTAGAGAAGTGAATTGCCCTTCTGGCCGTCACCGTTGAAGTCGAGGCTGGACTCCTTCATGGTGTAGGAGTATCTCTGGCCTGAGCCGCCCTGGTATGTGAGGGCGACGGTGGTCTTGAACCTGCCGTACATAGGAGTCGTGTAGGAAACGACCGCTGAAAGCTTGTGAGGCTTGTCGAAGAGGGAGTATGCAAGCTCGTCAGGAGAGTTGGTGTCCACTGAAGAGTTGTACTTCCAGTTGGAGAACGCTACTGATGAAGTACCGTCGTTGACAGAGTAAGCATGACCGTAGGTATATGCAGCCATGAGGTCGAGGCCGAAGTTGAAGTGCTTCTCGACCTTCGCGCTCGCTGAGTATGTGTAGCCCTTGTTGGTGTTGCCGAGAGCCACGATGCAGTAGTAGTCACCGCTGTCCTGTGTGTAGAACGGAGCTGCACTTGCAGGGTTCTTCCTGGCCGCTTCTGCATTCACGCCATATACGGAGCTGTTGCTGCTGATTGCGAGGTTGTTGAAGTAGACGTTGTTGAGGGTCTTCGAGAAGATGGCGTCAAGAGTGAGCTTCCATCCGTTCTCGAACTCCTGGTCGAATCCGAGATTGGCGCGGAATACCTGAGGGTATTTGAAGTTCTCGTTGAGAGTGTTGATGGTGGCGCCGCTGGCCGTACCGGAAAGTTTGCCAGGCTTGATGATGTCATTGTAAGGGTCGCTGGTGAGAGGAAGTCCCTGGACCTTGGAGGTGACGGACTTGGTCTCAACACCGGTGTTGTTGTATGCATTGGAGAGCCAAACGAACGGAACGCGGCCGGTGAAGAGGCCGAATCCGCCGCGCAGAAGCGACTTGTGGCTGTCATTCAGATGCCAGCGGAAACCGACTCTCGGTGAGATGAGCGGCTGGTACTTCGGCACGACGCCGACATATTCGCCGTTGTTCTTCGCGAATGGAGTCTGGTTGAAGGTCTCGTTGGTCGTAGGCTTGTTGAGGAGCATAGGCACGTCCACACGGAATCCGTAGGTGAGGGAGAAGTTCCTCGTCGGCTTCCACTCGTCCTGGGCATAGAGGCCGAGCTCGAGGGCATAGGTGGTGGCGGCCCATCTTGTCGCGCCGCCGGTGAACTCAGGATCGGCGTACTTGTAGTCGTACTGGTTGTAGTTGTCCTGGAAGAAGTCGGCCAGAGTAGCGAATGTGTATTCGCCGTAGGCGTACTGCAGGAAGACGTTGTTGAACTTGAAGAACTCGTTGTGGGTACCGATGGTGAAGTTGTGGTTGCCCGCGAAGATCGACAGGTTGTCGGTAAGCGTGTAGGTGTCGGAATTCATCGAGTTGGCTCCGGAAGAGTACTCTGTACCAAGGTCGAAGGTGATCTTGTCCTTGATGTACATGGTGGCTCCCGGATAGCCCGGCTCACGATGGTCGCGTACGAGGACCGCGGTGGCGCGGAGTTCGTTGGAGACCTTGTCGGAGATGCGGGAGTTGAGCTCGGCCACGAAGGTGTTGGTCTTGTTGGCCTGGAGGTACGATGAATTGTTGAAGTAGTATGTGCTCTTGCCTGAGCCGTATTTGTCGGCATAGGCGTCGGCATACTGGTAACGGAACATGAACTTGTTGGCGTCATTGATGTTCCAGTCGAGACGGGCGAGCAGGTTGATGGAGCGGTCGGTTATCTGATGTGAACCATAGCTCTCGGAGAAGTCGCCGCCAGGGTTGTAGGTCTTCTGGTACTTGTCGATGATGGCGTCTGCCATGTCGGCGTTGAAGATGTTGCCGTAGTTCTTGCCGTTGTAGATGATTTCCTTGCTGAGAGGACGGCTTTCGTAGCTGTTGTCGGCAGGAGAATAGACGTTAGGATATGACTTCTTGTAGTACTCGGCGCTGGTGAAGAGGAAGAGCTTGTTCTTGATGATAGGGGCGCCCACGGTGAATCCGTAGGTTTCTGCAAGCTCCTGGTCATATTTCGCACGCTTGGTGAGGCTCCAGTTGTCGTACATCTGCTCGGCTGAGCCAGGGGTTGTACCTACGAGGTCCTGGTTGAAGAAGTGGGTGTAGAACGATCCCTTGACCTTGTTGGTACCGGACTTGGTGATGGCGTTGATTGCACCTCCGGTGAATCCTGACTGACGGACGTCAAAAGGTGCGATGACGACCTGGACCTCCTCGATGGCGTCGAGGGAGATAGGATTGGCTCCTGTCTGGCCGCCGTTGGTACCGGATGATGTGAGACCGAATGAGTCATTGGCCACTGCACCGTCGATCTGGAATGAGTTGTAGCGGTTGTTTGAGCCGGAGAATGAGATACCGCCGTTCTTGTTGAGGGTTGCCTGCGGAGTAAACTTGACCACGTCATAGATGCTGCGGTCGATGGTCGGCATCTGCTCAACCTGCTGGAGGCTGAAGCTTGATCCGGCGCCGGTGATACTGGCGTTGAATGACTTCTCGCCTACGACGGTAACGGCATTGAGCTCGTTGACAGCCTTCATCTTGGCGTCAAGTTCGTATGCCTCACCGAGTCGGAGGGTGATATCCTCATTTTCCACGGTAGCCATGCCGATGAATGAGATCTCGACCTTGTATGGTCCGCCGGCACGCATGCCGTTGATGGTGTAGCGGCCTTCATTGTTGGCCACTGCATAATACTGGGATCCGGTCGGGATGTGGACGGCGACGATGGCCGCTCCGGCAAGAGGCTCGGAGTTCTCGTCCACAACTGCACCGAACAGACTTGATGTAGTGACCTGCGCTGAAGCGGTCACCGCAACCAGAATTGCCGCAAATGCGGTCAGGATGCATTTTAGAAATTGATTCATAGTGGTTTAATTGGTGATTATTCTGTCTGTACCTGCAAATATAATTCTAAAAGATGAGAAAACCTCGGACTGTTTTTCAGACAAAAAAAGGGGCCGGCAGTATGCTCAATGTCCACGCGAAAGAAGTGGACTGATGCGTTCCAGGCGGCCGTCAACAGAAGCTGGCTCAATGCCCAGAAGAACACACAGCAAAGGATAAAGGTCGACATTCTGGAAGATCTCACCATGCACATAGCCTTTCTTGAAGTCCGGGCCACAGGCACGGAACGCCACCTGCATGTCTGATTCCTCCGGACAATATCCATGTGCTCCGAGAATACCGCGTGGCTTCCATGCAAACTGCCATCCAAGCTCCGGACATACAATAATATCCCCTTCATGTGGATTCGTTCCATAGTGGAACTCCTCCGGAACCTGGCCTTTCTCCCAGACGCTGATATGTTCGACGTCCTTGAGAACATTGATGATCGAATCGCGGAACTCCGGCTTTGAATACACATTGGTCGGAGTCGTTCCAACTATGTGCTCGGCCCATTCATCTTTGATGTAATCAGCAATACAGATGAAACGGTCATCCGAAATATCGGTCATTCCATGATCGGCAGTGACTATGAGATTGACTTTTTCCGCATAAGGAAGTTCCTTGATGCCAGCATGGAGCACCCCAATGAGAGAATCCAGATAATGAACCATCACTCCACCTTCCAAGCTTGTCGGACCGAACTCGTGGGTCGTTGCATCAGGATCATCGAAATAGACCATCAGCAGACGTGGACGCTCGGTTTCGGGCAAGTTGAGTATCCTAAGAGCCTCTTCTACACGTCCGCTGTAACTGAGGTGCTCCGGACCATCATTCCAGAAATGCATTATCTCCGGCATCGATCCGTTGATTGCGATATCCGAACCGACCCAATAGACACTTGCGGCTCTGACGCCCTGCCTTCGGGCAGTGTTCCAGATCGGTTCGCCGGCATAATACTGGGGATCATTGCGTGTCTCATTGTCCCCCATCGAGTAGATCTTCCCGGTGGCCTCATCCCAGAACTCGCTGTTCACTATCCCTGTATGGTCGGGATAAAGACCGGTGGCTAAAGTATAGTGGTTCGGAAAGGTAGATGCCGGGAATGACGGCTTCATTGTGGCTCGTACTCCATCTGCGGAGATGGCATTGAGATTTGGAGTGTCATAAATGTCGGTATAATCCCACCGGAAGGCATCAAGAGACACTACAACCGTCACATTTTCAGAATGGTCATCGACCTGACAAGCGCAAGCACAAAGTGCCGCAAGGAATAGAACAGCTATCTTTTTCATGACAAGATTTTAGGATTCAAATATAGCAAGAAAATAGGTTGCGGACAAATCAGAAAGGGGACGGCCCGTCGAGCCGTCCCCCTCTGATTATAAATGTAGATTGGATTAGAAGCTGTACTTGACACCAATCTGTCCATGCCAACGTGAAAGGATATTGTTGGTAGAGAACATTGAGTAGTTTGCACCGTTCTGATACTGGAATTTACCTCCGGTATAAGAAACTGGGCTGTAGTACTGGTTGATACCCATACCATAGCTCTTGCCCCACTTGCTGTTGAAGAGGTTCGCAGCATTGATGAGGTCGAATGTGAGCTCGATGCTGTGGATCTGGTTTGCAACATTGAAGTTGAACTTCTGTCCGAAGTGGAAATCAAAATGGCTCTCGAATGGGAGATTGTCGGCGTAGCGGTCAAAGAATTCTCCACGGTGATCCTTGAGATATGACTCCTTGCCAAGCCAAGCCTTCATGTCAGCGGCCTGCTGAGCAGCAGCGATCTTGACAGTCTTGTTGTCACTGTTCATGACATCTGCGAAGGTCATCTGATCAATCTGGGCATCGGTAGGGATGAACATAAGGTCATTGCCTGAAGATGAGTCACCGTTGTAGTCACCATTGTAGTAAACTACGTAAGCAGCACCTGAAGTTCCGATATAGACAAGACCGAGGGATGTCGTCCAGCGATCGTTGTGACCATAGGAAGTATGATATGAGACAGACGCCTTGATCTGGTGAGGAATGTTGAATGCTGAAAATCCAAGTTCAGGATCGTTGGCGTCTGTATGGTGATAGTTGTAGTTGAAGTTGGAAGCTGCAACGGAAGAAGTCGAGTTGAATGCTGCGAGTGCCTTGGTATATGTGTAGCTGGCAGCGATGTCAAGACCGAACGGGAAGGACTTTGCGGCAGATGCCATGAGGTTGTAAGAGTAGCCCTTGTTGGTGTTGGTCATATAGTAAACATTATTGAACTCGCTGTCTTTCTTGAAAGTAGGACGGTTGTCAAAACTCTGAGCTACATGACCGCCATCAGTGACATAGCTGAGGGTCTGGTAAGCAACATCATTGATGTTCTTTGAGAACACTCCTTCGAGAGTCCAGTCAATTCCGAGTGCGTTGAAATCGAATCCGAGGTCTGCACGAAGATTCTGGGCAACCTTGAACTTAGGATCGACAACGTTGATGACCATGCTGCCTGTGCTGCCGGCACCGAGGTTGAGTGCAGTTTCATTTGCGCCCTGTCCCTTAGGGTCTGTAATGACGCTGAGGTTGGAGACGTTCTTCTTCTCATTGACCGTAACGAGCTGTACACCGGTGTTGGAGAAGTTGTTGGAGAACCATACGAAAGGAATGCGTCCGGTGAAGAGACCTGCGCCACCACGGAGAACCATGGAGCTGTCACCCATCATATCCCAGCGGAAACCTACGCGGGGTGAGAAGATGGGAGAGCTGGAGATCTTGTGACCGTTGAGAAGCTCGATATCCATCGTGGAAGGCATCTTGTTGGTAGCAACGCCCCACTCCTGGCAGATTGCGGAGTTAGTTACGAGAGGGTTCTCTGTAGGAACGTCGATGAAGAGAGGGATGTCCATGCGGAGACCGTAGGTGAGGTCGAAGTTGTCGGAGATGGCCCACTTGTCCTGAGCGTAGAAGCCGAGCTGTCCTGCGTGGAAGGTAGGCTCCCAGTTCTCGGAAAGACCGATTTCGGTGTTGGCACGGCCGAAGCGGTACTGCTTGATCTTGCC
>JAZQNI010000092.1:0-17706 GCA_045627265.1 Candidatus Cryptobacteroides sp. | reverse complement strand
AACCTGGTCGAGCCTGAGCCCGAAGATGTTGCTGAAGAAGAAGGGCAGGTAATAGGAGAAGACTTTCCAGAAGGTACAGCAGGCCATGTCGCCGAAGCCGTAGCCTATCTTCTCGCTGAGACTAGTCTTGATAGTTGCCATTGGTTATTATGATTATTTGAATTGTTCTGCTTCATTGTTTTGCCATATTTCTCCGATCGTGGTCCAGTCGTATGGGGCGGGGACGGTGCCGAGATCGGGGATGTTGTATGACTTGAATGATTTAATGTAGTGGCGCGGGTCTTTCTGGGGGAGTACAAAAGCTTTGGACGCCGTACCGTTCTCATCGATATGGGCGATGTACGGCCTGCCGTACTGCCCGTCCCCGCGTTTGCTGGCAAATACTATCCATCTGGAATTGGATGACCAGCTGTGGTAGCTGTCGGACCTGTCAGAGGAGGCTGCGGAAAGGTCTGCGAGCGTGCCGTCCTCGAGGTTCAGCATCTCGAGCGAGCATTCCCTGTGCCATAGCGGGAAGGTCCCGTAGTCGGCCACTGTGTACAGCAACCATTTTCCGTCGGGGGAGCATTTGGGGTGGCATACGGAGCCGCTGGGACCTTCAACTCTGACGGCTTCTCCAAGCTCTCCAGTGCTTGCGTCGAAAGGGGCTTTCCAGAGGCTATATTGCAGTTTGTGGATGTCTTGCGGGAGGCTGACTGTATCTGCGGAGCAGTAATAGACTTCGGTGCCGTCCGCGCTGAAACAGGGGAAGGTCTCAAACTTGTCGGGTCTTGAGAATTCCTTCTTGACGAGCATCGTGTTGGTTTCGAAATCTGCGACGCAAAGGTCTGATACTGTGTCGTATACCTCAAAGCGCAGACTGCTGAGAGTGTGGAACGAAGGCATAATGACATTGGTCGAGAATACGCCCCATCTGCCATCGGGATGGAGGTCTCCGTAGACCGTGGAGGAAACCATGCTGTCGTTTCTGAGGTTGAGCTTGCGCAGCTTTCCGGATGTGTTGAGGATGGCTCCACCTTTGGGACCGCGGATATAGAAAAGGCTGTTTGCGCCTTTGTGTGTGTGGCAGTTCATGCAGCTGTTGCCGGTGTTTTTCCAGCTTGCAAGGGTGACTGTGGAGAAGTCGGACATGCAGCGCTGCTCGATCTCGACGTTGTTCCACACCTCATATCCAGGCTCGATCAGTCGGTATGTAAGGTATTGGTCGATCGGATCTGTGCTGACATTGATGCTCCACGAACCGAGGACACTGCTGGTGACTTCGATCGAAGAGCCTTCGGCGGCTTTGAGAAGCGCCGCCCACTTGCGCGCGGGGATCCGGATGTCGCGCCCGAGCGCGCGGAAAGAGACTCCGGGCGCGCTGAAGACGGTCAAGGGCAGTCCGCAGCCTCCGGAGTAATAGAAATTGAGCGGTGCTATGTTGGAAGGGACCGTGACGTTTTTATAGTCCGGATACACGTCCGCCCCGACGCCGGCGCTTGAGCAGCCGACGGCAAAAGCCAGAAGCAATATGAGAGTCGTCAGCCTATTCATTTCTTTTGGCAAAATGATAAAAGAACCAATAAGTCTTGCCGAATCTGTCCTGCAATTTGGCCATATCTCCTCCGTATTGCTGGTAGAGCTTGGTGTATTCGAAGAACTCCCGTGCTGTCGCAGAATCTATCCCATATGCTCCTGCTGCGTCTTCGTCGAGGCGTCCCTGCATGGCAAGCCCGGCCAGGGCGACCTCATCGTAGACCTTTGAGCGTGGGCCGATAGGCATGTAATCTTCCATGAAGTGGGGGATATCCTTGGTAAGAAGGTCAAGGCAAAGCAGGTACTCGTAGGCCATGGTGTTGGCCGGATTGGCGTCGAGTAGATTAAGAAGCACTGCTCTGTAGTCGCTTGCCAGCACGAGCGTGTCCTTTGCTGGCTTGAGCGGGACTTTCTCCTGCCATCCGCTGCCCAGGCGCCCGCGCATGGCTGCTTTGTATTTGGCGGCCGCGGCCGCGTCTCCGTTGACGAGGTTGATCTCCGCCAGCCTGCGGAGGTACCTTTCGCCGCTGTGGTTGGGTGAGAATGTCATACCGAGGATGGCGGCATGCTCCGCCTGGGTCATCGCTCCCAGCTGCCACCACACTTCCGAGGCGCATCCGATCATGAACGGTGTCTGGCCTTCCTGCACGGGAAGGAAGAGCGCCCGCTCGAAAGGCTGGTAATAATTGAGCAGCCCGTCGCTCAGTGAGCCGAGCTTCGCATTGGCCAGATTGTGGTAGTAGGAGCAGAAGGTGCTGTGTCTGTCTTCTTTGGTCAACTCCTTGACTTTCTGCCAGTCGCCTTTGTCTGCGGCCAGAACGGTGGACATCGCCCACATCGTGGCTTCGTCCGGCTTCCCGAAGGCATCAGCGGCTTTGCAGAGAGGGACGTCAACGCTCCGGCAGTAGGCTATGTATGGCTTGAGACGCAGGCCGAAGAACACGCAGGCTGCGACGCACAGCAGTGCTGCTGCCGTGACTATGTGTATTCTCTTGCGCGATTTCTGTCCCATTTCACATGTATTATGTAAATATACCCTTTTTTTTGGTAACTTTACACAGTTAATATATTTTAGATGAACAAATTTCAGCGATATTCCTGTGCTGCAGTTTCGGCTGTTTTTGCATTGGCCGTTTTTTGTTTTTTCTGTTTCCGCTACAGGTATCATGTCGCATATCAGGAGCAATATCAGCTGTTCGAATGGACGGCAGGCTATTTCGCCTCCGTCTGCTCGGTGCCGGGAGGCTTTTCGGATTGGTGCGGCCGGTTCCTGGTGCAGTTCTTCATTCAGTCTTTTGCTGGAGCCGCAATATATGCGCTGCTGCTCACGTTGGTGCAGATTCTGTGTTTTCTGATCTGCAGGAAGCGCAACTTCCTGTTCTATTCGTTGAGTTTCATCCCTGCCGTTCTGTTGCTGATATTCTGCTGCAATGAGAGTTCCTTGCCCGGTGTGCTGGTGGCTGTCGCGTTTTCTTTGGCCGCTCTGGCGTGTGCCTTCAAGTTCGGCTGGCATCCGGCTGTGAGGCTGGCGCTCATCCCCGTACTCTATATGGCCTGCGGCCCGGTGGCCGCAGTGTATGCGCTTGCGATTTGTGTGGACCGGATGCGTCCTGCAGTTTTCGCTCTGTCGGTCGTGGTGCTGGCAGCGTGCCCCTTTGTCGCACAGTTCGTCTTCCACCGGACGCTTATCCAGCTCAGCACGGGCGTGCACTATTTCAGATATCCGTTCGTGGTCGTCTGGATGCCCCTGATCGTGTCTTTTGTCGCCGCAGCCATCTGCTGGCTGTCCGCGCTCAAGCGGAATCTCAAGCCTTCTGCCACCGCTTGGGCGGGCTGGGGCGTTGTCGCGGTGCTGGCAGTCGCCAGCCCCTTTGTCGTCAAGAATTTCTGCGACTTCCGCAAGGAAGAGAGCATGAAATATGATTTTCTGGTGCGCTACCATTTGTGGAACCGCACGATAGATGCTGCGGCCAAAAAGCAGCCGGGCAGCCCGATGACCGTGAGCTGCCTCAACCTTGCGCTCGCGATGAATTCCCAGCTGGCGGACCACCAATTTGAGTTTTTCCAGAATGGTCCCGATGGCCTTCTGCCCGGCTTTGTGAGGGACTTCACATCTCCTCTCCCCACCGCGGAGGCGTATTGGAGCCTTGGCATGGTAAATACTGCTCAGCGCTTCATTTTCGAGGCGCAGGAGGCGATCCCCGACCATCAGAAGAGCGCCCGCTGCTACAAGCGCCTCGCGCAGACCAACATTGTCAATGGGGACTTGGACGTGGCCCGCAAGTATCTGGAAGCCCTCGACAACACCCTTTTCTACCGCAGGTGGGCACTCAAGATGGAGAAGGCCATCGATGCGGGAAAAGCTATGGACGATCCGGAGCTCAAACGTGCCTCCGAGCTTAGGCTGAAGGAGCACGACTTCCTTTTCAGCGACACCGAGATGGATTCGATGATAGGTCTGCTTATGGTTGAGAACGGGTCCAACACCGTCGCCGTCCAGTATCTCATGTCCTGGTGCCTTCTCAAGAAGGACCTCGAGCGTTTCGAGCAGTGCTTCTCTCTTGTTAGGGGCACGATGATGAGCAAGAGCTACCAGGAGGCGCTGCTTCTGCGCTGGGCGATGACCCATACCGATCTGGAGGGCCTGCCCATAGACCTTCAGGGCCCTAATGTGGGCAGGCTTGGCAGTTTCGTCCAGGCCTATGATGCTGGCACTCCCGAGGCGGAGATGCTCCGTAAGTTTGGTGATACATATTGGTTCTACTATTACTACAGATACAGATAATGTCAAGATTCCTCCGCATATACGGCATAGTCCTGCTGGCCGCTCTGGCAGCATCTTGTTCGCAGAAAGCGATAACGGAAGGGGAGTTTCCTTCCACTGCCGGCCCTGTCTATCCGGACTATTTGGGCGTCACGGTCCCTGTGGGGATCGCGCCGCTCAATTTCTGCTACACAGCACCCGGTCTGTCCAAGGCCGAGACCACTTTCAGCTGCGGAAAAGAAAGTTTTACCGTCAAGGGCGTGGAGGTCCGCATCCCTGAGAGAAAGTGGCGCCGCCTTCTTCAGGCGGCGCGCGGCTCGGAGATCACAGTCAGCAGCAGCGTGCTCGACACGGCATGGACCATCTCCGTAAGCGGCGATGAGATCGACTACGGCCTCACCTACAGGCTTCTGGAGCCCGGCTATGAGGTCTATAGCAAGATGGGCATCTACGAGCGCGAGCTCGGCAGCTTCAAGGAGAGGGCGCTAATAGAGAACACGGAGTTCTCCGGTTGCGTCAACTGCCATGCCACCAACAGGGGCGATCCTTCGCAGTACAGCCTCCACATCCGTGGAGATCATGGTGCGACGCTTCTCAAGATCCAGGAGTCGCTTGATGCATACAACACCAAGACCGACAGCACCTTGGGCTTCTGCGTCTATCCCTATTGGCATCCTGCCGGAGACTATATCGCTTATTCCACAAACAGCACGCGCCAGGGTTTTCATGTGCAGCAAGACAAACTGATCGAGGTGTTTGACCTTGATTCCGACCTCCAGGTCTATGATATCAAGCACAATTGCCTTATCACCGCTTTGCAGATCAAGGAGAAAGCATATTGGGAGACTTTTCCCAGTTTTTCTCCTGATGGAAAGACTCTGTATTTCTGCCGCGCCGTGCCCAAGGCGATCCCTGAGAGCGTCACGGACATCAGATACAGCTTCTGCAAAGTTTCTTTCGATGCTGCAACAGGGACTATCGGGGATGACGTTGAGGTCCTGATAGATGCGGAGAATGATAGTTTGAGCGTGTGTTTCCCCAAGCCATCATACGATGGCAGATATATTGTCTACACAAAAGCCGCGTACGGCAACTTCAGCATCTGGCACCACGAGTCCGATCTCTGGATGCTTGATCTCCAGACAGGAGAGCGCAAGCCTCTGGATGTGCTGAACAGTGCAGACACGGAGAGCTACCACAACTTCAGTTCAAACGGCAGATGGCTTCAGTTTGCTTCCCGCAGAGATGACGGGCTCTTCACCCGTATCTATATCAGCCATTTCAATCAGGAGACAGGCGAGTTTGCTAAACCCTTCATGCTGCCTCAGAAGCACCCTCGCACATTCTACCGCGACAGGTTCCTCTCCTACAACGTCACCGAATTCACCACCGGACCGGTGCTGCTTGACAAAGTTCGCGCCCGGAAGATCATTGCTTCTCCCGAGCGCGTGCCATTCGGTTTCAGATGGAGCGAGTAGGCGGCCGCCTATTTTTCCGGATACAGACTCAACAGGAATGAGCCGAGGGTTGATTCGTCGCCCACGGCGTGTGCCATGTTGCGAGTCCTCTCCATATAAGTCTCGGGCACGAATCCGAGCTTGATCCTGTTTTCCGTGATGTCTTTCCAGACCTGCAGGGAATCGTTTTGGGGAGTGCCGCTTCCGGAGCTTTTCTCTCCAAGCTCAACGGTGATTTCGCCAGGTTCTGTGACCACAAGAAGGTTCTGCACTCCCATCCTCTTGAATTTCTCGAGACGCACGTCCACCATACGCTCGGTCGTGCCCCTGAATTCAAACTTCCCGTTCTTGATGAAAGTGGAGTCGAGATTGTCCTTTTCGGGCAGATGAACCGGCTCCATCACAGGGACGAGGAACACAATGGCCCCTTCAAGATCCGGATTGGCCACGGTGCCGCTGATATGGTATCCGCCTTTATTGCATGAACATGTGAGCACTGCTGTCAGCAGGCTCAGTATCAGGAATGATTTCTTCATCGCAGTCTGTTTTTTTGTCTTTTGCCGTCGGTCTGTCGGGAGATTGCACCTGCTTCCAGGTGCTGCTTTTCCTAAACTTGACCTTGCTCCCGGTGAAGTCGGGGCAATTGAATGAATAAAGGGAGTTGACGTGGTATTTCGCTGGATTCTTCTGCGGCAGGAGGAAGGGTTTCGACGCGTTACCTTCTTCGTCTATATGACAGATATAGAGCAAACTGTACAGCCCGTCCGCCCTGCGGGAGCTGAATAGCATCCAGCGCGAGTCCGCGCTCCAATTATGGAAGCTCTCAGAGCAGTCGGAGTTGGCGCTGGTCAGGATCTGGCGCTTCCTGCTGGTCAGGTCCAGAAGGTACAGGTCCGCCTCCTTGTGGTCGATGGGGAAGCAGCCGAAGTCGGCCTCGCTGTAGAGGATGAACCTTCCGTCGTAGGAAGGGCGGGGGAAGGTCACGCTGCGGCCCTCCCGCGAGGCGCAGATGAGGGTGTCCACTTTGTCGCCGAAGCTGCCGGTTTCGGGGTCGAAGCCTATGCTGCATAGGTTGTAGCGTACTTTGTCGGCGTTATCGGGGACATTTTCCGGATACGCCGTGCAGAAGTACAGGGTCTTTCCGTCGGGTGAGAACGCCGGGTATGTCTCATACCAGTCGGTGTGGACAAGGGGAGAGGTGATTACCTCGTCTGTGCGGACGTCAATGACCGAAATGTCGGATGCATCGTCCCATACTTCCACGAGTCTGTCGCGCCCAGTCCAGAAACTCTGGTGGATGAAATTGTTGGAGCATGCGCAGTAGTCTCCGCTTGGGTGCCAGTAGGGATACACTGCGCTGCTGATAGTTTTGTCCGTTTTTGTGTTGATCCATTTCCCCTTGCCGTCCACCTGGAAGTAGGTACCTCCGTGCTTGCCGCGCATGTGGAAGGTGTACTGCTCCGGATTGGTGGCATTGGCTGTGTGGCAGTTTACGCACTGCCCTGGCGTAAGGGTGCTTTCAATGATGGGATACTCCTTGAAATTGCTGATGCGGCGCTGGTAATTGCCTATCTTGCTGTATGTCTCGTAGCCGGGAGCGATCTTTCTGTAGACCACGCCCCAGGCATCCAGCGGATCTTTGCTGATGTAGATTGGGAAATCTTTCCATTGCGTCCATGCCCCATCTTTGAGGCCAAGCACCGTGATGCGGAGGGAATCTCCGGCATTAGCCTTTGTCAGCTTGTGCCATCCGTGGATGCTGAACCTGGCTGTCTTGCCGCGGGCTTTGAGCACGCTGCCGTCGGCCCCCTGGACCCTCACGAAGACTTTGTCGTAGCCCCGGCCGAGACTGAAGTTGAGCGGGGCTGTCCCTGCGGGGATGGTGACCGACTTGTAGTCGGGCCAGATGTCGGGAAGGTTGGGGTCATAGGCCGTGGGCCTGCTGCAGGATGCCAACACTAAGGCCGCAAGAAGTATGAGGCTGCTCTTTTTCATTTCTGTGCCTCCTTTTCGATGAAAGTCATCCACGCGCTGAAGTACCATGCCGCCATCTCATTGGCGTTGTTTTCCTGATAGAGTTTCGCAAGCATCCGGGCCATTTCGGGGTAGGAGAACAGGAAATCTTCCTTGAATCTTACAGACTGCAGATAGAGATACAGCGGCTCAGGCTTCGCTTCTCCTTCTATCATCGCCTTCCTCTCGAGTGCCCATTTCCTGTAGAACAGGCTGTGGCTGAGGATGTTGAGGTATTTTTCCGCAAGCTTCCAGTTGCCGTTCACCATATGACATTCTGCAATGCGGCTCATGTGGCGGCCGCTCTTGGCGTTGTTGATTTCGGATTCTTGGGAGTCGAATGCATACCTGAGGCTGGAATTGACCATCCCAAGGCGCCAGAACACTTCGTAGCTGCCCACGTTGGAGATGAAGTCGCGCACGCGGGGCATGATGAGCCCCTGCGCTCCTGCCTGGCGGAATCCGGCAAGATCGTCCACCGAATGCCCGCTCATGCATAGCGCGAGATTAAGGTTTACATAGCACTCGGGAGAGTCTGGCATATGCTTCTGCGCGCTTTCGACGACATCTGCCCAGCGCTCCTGGCGGACCAGTTGGTCGAATGCGATTGCCTGCTGAGTGTCTTTGTCGTAGGTCCGGGACACTCCTAGGAATGTGGGAGGCACCAGCAGTAGAGCAATCACAATCGCGGGGAGGACGGGCTTGCTGAACTCCGGCAGCACTTCCAGAAGGAGGGGGACAAGCACAGCGCTCCCTGCGGTGATAAGCTGGATTGGCGGGACCACGAGCGGCATCCTGTAGTACCCTATGCCGAATATTGCGGCCTTCATCGGATACTGACCAAGCAAGGTATAGTGTGCGAGGATGACGATCAGCGCAGGATAGATCAGGCCTCCGATTCCGAAAGCGATGCTCCTTATGTCAAAGCCGTGCTCGGCAATCTTGACAATCACGGACAGGATCGCAAAGATCCACATCGCAGGTCCGGCAAGCCAATATAATAGCGGGATGGCAATCAGCTCATACAGCCCGTAATTGTTTGTTTTGCGATACAGCCGGAAGCATCCCAGCGCCATGCAGATCGCGACGGCGTGCGAGGGCATCACATAGATGTCGCCCATGCCCACAAGCATCAGGATTGATGGGATGAAGCTCAACGGATACCAGCCGTCATTCTTCTTTGCAGCTGCGCTCCACACTCGGTATTGCAGGCAGACGAGTAGCGCTGCAAGCAGCGCAGCACCAATCCATGGGATACAGTTGAACTGCGTGATGAACTCTGCAATATAGTCGGCGAGCCCTCCGGCTCGCGCCAGGTGGTCCAGGAGATAGCTCCACGTGTAGAGGAACAGCTGGTTCTGCTCCTGGAACCCGAGGGTCAGCGGATGCGCAAGGAACCAGAACAGGAAAATGCCTGCCCAGAGCAACAGTGAGAGTGCTATTTTCGTGAACTTCATAGATATACAAAAATAACTCTATTTTTTGCAAAATAAAAGGCCGCGGGATTGCCCCCGCGGCCTTGAACGTGTGTTTCAGAAATCTTTTTTACTTGACTCTGAATTTCCAGAATGTGATCTCACCCCAACTTCCGACAGCGTTCTTGTCATCCACGAGGGTAAGATAGTCGGCGTCTGCATACATGATGCTGAACTTGTTGACAGTTGCACCTTCCTGGTTGATTCCATAAGGGAAGAGCACTGCGGGGCCGCTTGTCTCAAGGTAGCCAAGTTGCCAGCCTGAAGCACGAGAGGCATCCCAGTCGGTGACTTCGTAGGTTGCGGTGGCAATCTGCGAACCATCTGCACCGTAAGAGGTGATCTTGCCGTCTGCGGTAAACACCATGTAGGCATCCTGGTTCATGTCGGGAACGACTACGCCGCCAGAATGGGCGCTCTGGCCTTCGAATTCGGCAGTGCTCGTGACACCCCACCACTTTCCGTCGATAGTCTCCGCAGTGAAGTTTGCGCCTGCGCCAGTGCTGCCGGCGTTGCCCCAGAAGGCGATTGCATTGCCGTCTGAGCCGGTGCCGCAATCCCATGTCCAAGCACGCTCGCTGCCACCGTTGAGGATGTCGTTGATGCCGTCTTTGTTCTTGAACAGCCAGAAAGTGATCTCGCCCCAGCTTCCCACTGAATTCTTCTGGTCAACAAGGGTCATGTAGTTCTTGTCGAGATACATGATGTTGTATGAGGTGCAATTTGCTCCATTAAGATTGATGGAGTAGGGGAAGAGCACTGCGGGGCCGGAAGTGTTGAGCTTTCCGAGCTCCCAGCCGCTTCCACGATCTGCATCGTAGTCCTTGACTTCGAAGGTCGCCTGGGCTATCTTGGTGCCGTCAGCACCGTAGGAGGTGATGTTGCCGTCCTCATCGAGGGTCATGTAGGCATTGACGTTCATGTCGGGAACGACTACGCCGCCTGAATGGGCGCTCTGGCCTTCGAATTCAGCGGTGCTGGTGACGCCCCACCACTTTCCGTCAACGACACCGGGAGTGAAGTTTGCACCTGCTCCTGTGTTGCCGGCATTGCCCCAGAAAGCCTGGGCCTCACCGATGAAGCCGTTGTCCCATGTCCAGGACTTGGCGCCGTCTCCAAGGAGGAGCTGAAGCTCGGGAGCGAGCTCGCCGGGGACGAATACCGTCACGTTTGCAGTTGCCTCCACCAAGGATGCATCCTGGTTGATGGCCTGGAGTATGAGAGTTTGATTCGGATCGCTGCCACGTTTGGGCAGAAGGTTGATGATGCCGGAGGCACCAGTGCCGAGAAGAGAGCGGCTTCCGTCTGCCTTTACGCTGAACACCTGAAGTGTGGTGGCGGGCTCGGTGTGGTACTTGATGAAGTTACCGTCAGACTGAGATACCGTGCAGTTGGCATCGGCATACTGCCCATCAACGACGAATCTGAAGTCACTGGCGGCAATAGGAGCGTCTGGGGAGCCTCCTTCGATAATCTGAGGCTCACAGGAAGCGAGCAGCATTGCTGCGGCTGCCATTGCTACATATATTAATTTCTTCATAATACTCTATTGTTTATGATATACAACTGCTACCATCCGGGGAAGTCTGTGTCTGTGCCCCAGCCTTCGTTCTGAGTGAACTTGTACTCTTCGCCGGCTCCGGCAGACAGGGCTATCTGTGCTTCAGGAATCCTTACGAATCCCTTGGTTGCTTTGTAGCGGTTGCCGTAGCCTCCATTGTACTTGGCTGCAGTGTTGGCGCCTTCGACGCCTGTGTTGTAGACTTTGACACCTTCCTGCTTGTCGAGCGCTGCCACTGCATAAGTCTCGCCGTAGCGACGGAGATCGTTGAAGCGGACGCCTTCAAATGCGAGCTCCCAACGGCGCTCGTTGCGGATGTTTTCGTCATTGATGGGCTTTGAGCCGAGGCCTGCGCGTGCACGGACCTTGTCAAATGAAGCCTGGTTGCCGTTGATCTCGGCATCCATCAGGAGAACCTCAGCAAAGCGGATGAGGATCATGTCGTTCACGCTGTTGAGCTGGAAGTTGTCTTCGTTGCCTTCTGACCAGGTGAGGCCAGGGAACATCACGTTGGTGAAGGACTTCAGGTACTTGCCGTCCTCCTCGCTCCATGCGAGCACAGGCATGATCTTCGTCTGATAGTAGCCGGATTCCTGGATGTTGGAGTCGCCGCCGAACTTGTATGAAGGCCACTTGTCGACTGAGATGATGGAAGCGTCGAGACGCTTGTCAGAGGGCTCAAGTGCCTTCCAGTCATCAACAAGCGAAGGGTTGACAGGACACATGCCCCAACCGGTACCGAAGGGGAAGCACTCACCGTTGTCGAGGCTCTGGCCACGGACACCCCAATAGAGAGCTGTCTGGTTCGAGTAGCCGATGGTGGTGCCCCAGGAAGGCTGGGTGTTGAACTTGATCATGAACATCGCCTCAGGATTGACGGCGCCGTCGTTCTCAGCCCACTTGTATCCCTGGCCTTTCCAAGGTGATTTCTCGTCCTCGACGGAGCACCTGTTGGAATACGCCCAAAGCTCGTGAGGGTCACCGACAAGGGTGTAGCCGGAGTTGTTGACGCAGTCGGAGATGTACTTGCCGACTTCTGCCTTGCTGATTTTCGTGCCTTCGGCGATGCTTACGCCGATGGTTTCATTCTCATAGGCGGGAAGTGTGATCTCGCTCAAGCCATAGAATCCGCTAGCAAAGAGGAATGCGCGTCCGAGGAGAGCCTCTGCGGCATATTTGTCGACGTGGCCGTCGCCAGTGCTTTTCTTTGCGGGCATGATGTCGGATGCAATCTTGCAGTCCTCGACGATTTGGCCCCAGAGGGCTTCACCGCTAATCTGGGGAAGCGTAGGATCCGCTGTCGTGGAGACGGGGCAGGGGATGTTGCCGAACATTGAGGCAAGCTCGTAGTAGTACCAAGCGCGGAGGAAGAAAGCCTCACCCATATATTGGTTGACCTTTTCGGCGTCCATCGTTGCGCTGAGGTTGGCTAAAGCTTCGATAGCGGCGTTGGCACGTGCGATGCCTTTGTAGCGGGCGGTGTAGAATCCGTCGTACATGCTGGAGCCGAAGTTGAGCATGAGATCTTCAGCCTGAGCTGCCTGGTCGTTGGCTCCACCACCGCCGAGGCAGTCGTCGGAGGCTGCTTCAGACCACATGTGATGGGCAAAGAGAGGGCTGTTGCCGATGACGATATTCATATTGTTGTAAATACCGGCAATCATCTGGTCAGCGTCGGTCTCGTTGACGGGGAAGTTGCTACTGTCTTTTGACCAGTAGTTAGTGGTGTCAAGGAAGGACTCACAAGAGGCGAAAGAGAAAGCGAGAGCCGCAACGGCGGCGAGTTTGATTATCTTTTTCATATTGATATCCTCCATTATTATTTAACAATGCAAATAGCCACGCGGTTGTCCTCGGGATCGAGAGACGCGTCGTACTCGTAGTCGGCACCGTTGGCGTTGATGGTGATGCGATCTGCGCTAATGCCTGCCTTCTGAAGCATTTCAGCAACGGCGGCAGCGCGCTTCTGGGTGAGCTCGATGTTGATCTCGTCATTGCCGGTGCCCTTGTCGGCATAGCCGGTGATGATGACGGTCTTGCCAGGATTGTTTTTCAGCTCCTTGGCGATCTTGTTGACCTTGATGGCCTCGGTAGAGGTGATGTCTGATTCGGCGAGGGCGAAGTATATGCACTTGTTCTCGCGAACAGGAGTGTAGACGACCTTCTCAACGACCTTTTCGACGACCTTCTCCACGGGGACTTCCTTGATGACTTCCTTGACGATCTCCTTTGCTGCGCGGGCGATTTCATTGGCCGCTGCAGGTGCATATGCTGAGATAGCAGGTGCGTCGTTCTTGGGACCGAAGGTCAGGTTGAGACCTGCGAGGATGGTGCGTGCCTGAGGGTATAGACCGAGGTCAAGACCCTTGGCCCAGCCGTCGAAGCTGGCGTCTGAACCGACTTCAGGATCGAGACCCTTGTACTTCGTGAAGACGAAGGGATTCTGTGCCTGGACATAGACGTGGGCCTTCTCGATCCACTCAGCCTTCTTGAATACTCTTGCGAGGTCGTAGCCGAAGGTCACGGTCTGAATTCTGAAGAAGTCCGTATTCTCGATGAAGATGTCGGAGTTGTTCATGAAGTTGATGTCGGTACCTGCGGTAAGACGGGGATACTTGTTTGAAGTGCCCTCACCGTGCCAGTAGTTGTAGACTTCCGTCGTGTAGTTGTTCCACTGGCTGTCTGAGTAGCGGCGATATGCCCTGAAGGCCTGCTGGCCGAACTGTCCGTATCCGCTGAGTCCGAGATCGAATCCCTTGAAGTAGATGCTGAAGTTGAGACCTGCGGTGAAGTCGGGGTTCGGGTCACCGGTCATGGTCTTGTCGGAGTCATCAAGCTTTCCGTCGCCGTTGAGGTCGACGAACTTGAGGTCGCCGGGGATGGCCGTGCCTCTCATGGTAGGATGGCCGGCGGCAACCCACTGGTCAATCTCGCCCTGATTCTGGAACACGCCGTCTGTCTTGTATGTCCAGAAGTATCCGATGGGATATCCTACCTGTGCGCGATACATTTCGGCGATACCCTGGACAACGTTGGTCTGGCCGTGGATGATGCCTTCATCGTTGGCGATGCGGGTGACTTCGTTTCTGTTGTATGCACCGTTGATGCCGATGTTGTATGAGAAGTCCTTTCCGATGGCGTCGCTCCAGTTGATGGCGAGCTCGACACCGGTGTTGCGGACGTCACCACCGTTGATGTACGGGGCGTTGAGTCCGTAGTGGCCGAGGACGGGGGCGTTGACGAGCCAGTCCTTGGTGTCCTTCTGGTACCAGTCGAACGCGATGTTCATACGGCTCTTGAAGAGACGGGCGTCGAAGCCGAGGTCAAGCTGCTGTGAGGTTTCCCAAGTGATGTCGGGATTTGCAAGCTTGTCGGCATATGCGCCGGTTCCGGAGGTAGTGGAAGTAGAGCCTGTGTAGAATGAGTAGCCACCGTCTGCTGCACCCACTGATACCGTTGACAGGTACTGGAAATTGTCGACAGCACAGTTACCGTTCTGTCCCCAGCTTGCGCGAAGTTTGAGGAAGTTGATGAAGCGTGCGTTCCACCAGTCTTCGTTGGTGATCACCCAACCTGCAGATACTGAAGGGAATGTGCCCCAGCGGTGCCCCTGCATGAAGTTGGAGGAACCGTCTCGGCGGAGGATGAGCGAGAGCATGTACTTCTCAGCGTAGTCGTAGTTGATACGTCCGAAGAAAGAAACGAGGCCGCTGTCACCCCAGGTTGATCCTGAAACGTTATCGGTGGAAGGATCTCCTGACATGTTGCTTACATAAGCGTGAGTCCAGTCGTTGGGCCAGAGGCCTGTGTTGTTGGCTGAACCTACGCTCTCGCCGAAGCCGCTGTGCTGAAGAGTGTTACCCACAAGGACGTCGAAGTTGTGGTCTTTGACGTTGAATTTGTAGTTGATGGTGTTTTCCCAAGACCAGTTCCAGCCTGCGCTTGCGCTCTGAGAAACGGAGTCGGTGTTGCCGTCAGTCTGCTTGTCGGTGAGTTTGTATTTCATCTGGTACTGGCGGTAGGTGTTGGCTGACATGCCGTAGTTGAACTGGCTCTTCCAGATGAGTCCCTTGATGGGCTGGATGCGCATGTTCGCAGACATGTTGAGACCGTATCCGTGGTTCTCGTTGTTGCCGCGGGAGCTATAGTACATGGCGGCCACGGGATTGCTGGTATAAGGATCTTTTGCCCAAATGCCGCTGTTGCTCAACCAGTCATACTCGGTGTAGCCGCTTTCGGTACCTTCACAATAAAGAGGTACGAGAGGGCTTGCTGCAAGCATGCTATAGACGTCGTTCCAATAGTGGTTGCCGATACCGATACCGCTCTTCTTGGTGGTGTTGAAGGTCACGTTCTCTCCGAAGGTGATCACGTCGAGGCCATTGTGGCGCCAGATGACGTGGTCGCTGTTGAGACGGACGGTCACACGGCTGTAGTCTGAGGCTACGGGCTTGCCGAGGATACCTTCCTGACCTGTGTAGGACACACCCATGGAGAATTTGCTCATGTCGTTGCCGCCGACGATGTTGACTGCGTGGTTGGTCGTGGGAGCGTCGATGTTGCGGATCGCATCAAGCCAGTTGGTGCCGGTGAAGCTTCCATCCTTGATGCTGTTGTACAGATCGGGGTTGAGCACTGTTGACCAGTCGATGGGGGTCCTGCCCATGTTGAATTCGACCTGGTTCTGGATGTCCATGTACTGCTGTGCGTTGAGGAGCTCAGGCATCCTGGCTAAGTTCTGGATTCCATAGAATCCATCGTAGCTGACCTGGATCTTGCCTGACTTGCCCTGCTTGGTGGTCACGAGGACCACACCGTTGGCACCACGTGCACCGTAGATGGCGCAGGATGCTGCATCCTTGAGGACGTCGATGCTCTCGATGTCGGAGGGGTTGAGGGAGTTGATGTCTCCGCCGGCCACGCCGTCAATCACATAGAGAGGTGCAAAGCTGCCGGTAGTACCCATACCGCGGATAGTGACCTTATAGCCTTCACCGGGCTGACCGGATGAAGAAATGATCTGCATACCGGGAGTCTGGCTCTGCATTGCGCCGAGAGCGCTTGTGGAGTTCAGCTTTGCGAGGTCGTCGCCCTTGACCTGTACGGTTGAGCCGGTGACGAGCTTCTTTTTCTGAACACCGTAGCCGACAACCACAACTTCATCGAGAAGCTCGGTGTCTTCTTCGATCAGGATGTTGAAGTTGGTCTGGTCGCCCACTTCAATGACCTGGTCCTTGAAACCGATTGATGAGATGAGGAGCTTTGCGCCAGGCTGTACGGTCAGCGTAAAGTTACCATCCATGTCGGTAATGGTACCGTTTGTGGTACCCTGCTCGATTACACTCACTCCGATGGCGGGGCCGATGTTGTCGTTGATGACACCCGACACCTTGGTCTGCGCAAATGCCGTGAAGCAAAGGCAGAGGACCATCAGAGAAGCAATAATTTTACTTTTCATGTAATGATGTGTTTGGGTTAATGAAATGATTGGTTGGTATATAGTGAATAAATAAGTAACACACCTAATAATCACAAAGTTAGTCCTTTGCGGGTGCGCGAACAAATACTTTTTTGGCAAGTTTAGTGTGATTATATTATCGCACTGCTCTTTGAGTAGAAGTGTCTGAACTCTCTGGGAGACATGCCGTGCCTGCTTTTGAACAGGCGGTTGAAGTTGGAAAGATTGTTGAATCCGCAGTTGAAGCAGATTTCCGAGATGTTTCTTTCCGTGTTTATGAGCTCCCTTGCCGCATGGCTCAGCCTGACGTTCAATATGTGGTTTGAAAGCGTCTCTCCTGCCTTCTGCCTGTAGAGCCTGCTGAGAGATGTTGGTGTCAGTCCCACGTGGCCGGCCAACTTTTCAAGGGAGATTTCCTCAGTGAAATGGTCGAATATGTAGTCGTTCACCTTCTTGATTCGGTCCGATCCGGCTATTTCTTCTTCGCGTGAGGCCTTTGGAGATGTGGCGAGTGTGTTGACCTCAAACTTCGATAGAATGTAGAGGATGTTGAGGAATTCGAGGAATTGTATGAACGGGTCTTGCTGGGTGGCAAGATTGTTGAGATCGGCATATACTGACATTATTGCAGGAAGAGGAAATGCGATGCCCAGTCGGGACTTTTCAAACATGTCCTTGATGCTCTTGAACTGATTTTTTGAAATCAGTTCGCCACTGAGCAGACTTGGGGAGAACTGGATGGTTATTTCGCGTATGTCCCTTGACTTGCACGTGCCCTGTGCCCATTCGTGCTCGAGGTCGCTTCCGCCGATAAGGACAAGCTCCACGTCTGATATTGTGGCTGTGGAGTTGCCCACGGTCCTTACCACTCCGGCTCCGTTCTGAATGAAATTAAGCTCGAACTCACGGTGCTTATGGATGGGGTAGGTGAATTGCGTCTTGTGCCTCTCGACAACCAAGAAGCAGTCCTTATCTGATAACGGGCAGATTTCTGAAAAGGCCTCGATCATTTTTATACTTCTGTTTTTGCAAAATTAAATATAATATTTGAACATGATACTATCTTGTCAATGTTGTTTTCCTATAAAATCACATGATATCCTCAATATTTGCAGTATTGACGTGGCTCAGCTGCAAGTAGGTGCTGATAACTTAGGAACAGTGCCTCAACCATATAATATGTAAAGAATGAATGCATCGCTTAAGCGATGCATTCATTTAAATGTTTACCGAAAAGGGCGATCGCCTAGTCCTGATAGTTACCGTCTATTATTTTGTTTAGCGTTTCGACTGTGAGCCCTGTGCGGAAGCCGTCCGGAGCCGTGTGGAGGCAGTAGTCGACGAGACGGTCCACCGTGGAGGTGGCGACGTGCAGACGCGTGTCGGACGAGGCGTAGTAGATAAACACCTTGCCGTCCTCGTCGGCGATCCAGCCGTTGGCAAACACGACGTTCATCACGTCG
>JAZQNI010000091.1:0-10951 GCA_045627265.1 Candidatus Cryptobacteroides sp. | reverse complement strand
TGCTCTCGGCAAGGTGTCACGCTACATCCCTACCATGCTTGATTATAGGGTGCACATCGAGAAGGAGTCCATGTTCAACACTCCTCCGGTATTCTCTATCTTCGTCATGACCGAGACCCTCAAGTGGCTCAAGAGCATCGGAGGAGTAGAGGCCGTGCATGCCCTCAATGTCAAGAAGGCCGATACCTTGTACGCAGAGATCGACAGGAACTCTCTCTTCGTCGGCACCGCCGCCAAGGAGGACCGCTCCATCATGAACGTCTGCTTCGTCATGGCTCCTGGAAAGGAGGATCTCCAGGACGAGTTCCTCGCATTCGCGAAGAGCCGCAAGATCATAGGCATCAAGGGACACCGCTCAGTCGGCGGATTCCGCGCATCCATCTACAACGCCTGCACGCAGGAGGATGTAGAGGCGCTCGTCGCTTGCATGCAGGAGTTTGAAACTTTGAAGAAATAAGCCATGAAGATATTGCTCGCAACCCAGAAGCCGTTCGCAGCCGCGGCGGTGGAGGGCATCAAGGAAATAGTGGAGAACGCCGGCCATACCCTGGCCAGGCTTGAGAAATATGAGGCCCAGGCTGACCTGGTGGCCGCCGTCGCCGATGCGGATGCAATGATCATCCGCTCCGACAAGGTCACGGCCGAAGTGCTGGACGCCGCCAAGAACCTGAAGATCGTGGTCCGCGCCGGTGCAGGCTATGACAACGTCGATCTGGAGGCTGCCACTGCGCATGGCGTGGTGGTCATGAACACTCCTGGTCAGAATTCCAATGCCGTCGCGGAACTCGCCGTCGCCATGATGATCTACATGGCGCGCACGCAGTTCACTCCTGCGACCGGCACCGAGATCATGGGCAAGACACTCGGCATCCAGGCATTCGGCAACGTCGGCCGCCTGGTGGGAGCCAAGGCCAAGGCCCTGGGCATGGAGGTGAAGGCTGTCGATCCTTTCCTTCCTGCTGAGAAGATAGTCGAGGGAGGCGCAGTGCCGGCCGCGTCGCTGGAGGAGCTTTATTCGACCTGCGACTATGTGTCCGTGCATATCCCTGCCACCCCTCAGACCATCGGGTCCATCGGCTTCGACCTCATCACCAAGATGCCGAAGGGCGCTACCCTGGTCAACACCGCCAGGAAGGAAGTCATCGACGAGGAAGGTCTCGAGAAGGCCCTCGAGCAGCGTCCGGACCTCAAGTATATCACCGATGTGGCCCCGGACAACATCGAGACCTTGAAGGAGAAATTCGGTCTCAGGGTGTTCGCCACCCCTAAGAAGATGGGTGCGCAGAGCTCGGAAGCCAACATCAATGCCGGACTTGCGGCCGCACGTCAGATCGTCGGCTATTTCAGCACCGGCTGCACCAAGTTCCAAGTAAACAAATAGCATATCATGGTCAGAGTCAAACCTTTTGCGGCCATCCGTCCGCCCAGGAATATCGTGACAGAAGTCGCCGCCCCGCCTTATGATGTCCTCAATTCGGAGGAAGCATACAGGATGGCAGGAGAGAAATCCCTGCTCCATATAACCAAGCCGGAGATCGATTTCGATCCTATCCTGCCGGATCACGACCAGCGGGTCTATGACAAGGCTGTCGAGAATTTCGGCAGATGGCAGGCAGAGGGTTGGCTCAGACAGGACTCCAAGCCGTGCTATTATGTCTATTCCCAGACCATGGGGGAGAGAACCCAGTACGGACTGGTCCTCTGTGCGCATACGGATGATTATGCGAGCGGCAGGATCAAGAAGCATGAGCTCACCCGCAAGGACAAGGAAGATGACCGCATGGTGCATGTGCGCATCCAGAACGCCAATATCGAGCCGGTCTTCTTTGCCTACAAGGACAACGAAGAACTGAACGCGATCGTCCGCGATACCGTCGCCGGTCCGTCCGAGTACCGCTTCACCGATGAGAACGGTTTCGGCCACGAGTTCTGGGTGATAGAGGATGATGCCGTCATCGCCAGGATCACAGAGATCTTCACGGGCTCCGTGGATGCCTTCTACGTGGCTGACGGCCATCATCGCACAGCCGCAGCCGCCCGCGTCGGAGAAGAGAAGCGCAGCTTGAATCCGGCTCATACCGGGGATGAGGAGTACAACTATTTCATGGCTGTGTGCTTCCCGGAGAGCCAGCTCAAGATCATAGACTACAACAGGGTTGTCAAGGATCTCAACGGCCTGACACGCACCCAGATTATAGGTATGCTCGGCGAGGATTTCGACATCACCTGCATGGGTGAGGAGATATATGCACCGGAAAGCCTCCACAACTTCTCGATGTACCTGGAAGGCAAGTGGTATTCGCTTACCGCACGCCCGGGTAGATATGACAATTCGGACCCTATCGGGGTTCTCGATGTCACCATACTCTCCCGTCTGGTGCTGGACAAGATATTGGGCATCAAGGATCTGCGTACGGACAAGAGGATAGATTTCGTCGGGGGCATACGCGGCCTCGGAGAGCTCAAGTCCAGGGTGGACAGCGGGGAGATGGCAGTGGCTTTCGCCCTGTATCCGGTATCCATGGCCCAGCTGATCGCCATTGCGGACAGCGGCAACATAATGCCGCCGAAGACGACCTGGTTCGAGCCTAAGCTCCGGTCCGGTCTGGCAATTCACAAACTGGCCTGACGGAAGCGGCTATTTTGATTATTACGGCAGGAACGTTCCTAACCTGACGCTTATGGAAACTAATTCAGACATTATCCGTTCGAAGCTCAAAGAATTCTTTGGCTATGACTCCTTCAAGGGAGATCAGTATGACGTCATCACTCATCTTCTGGAGGGAAATGACGCCTTCGTGCTGATGCCGACCGGAGGTGGCAAGTCTCTTTGCTACCAGTTGCCGGCGCTCCTCATGGAGGGCACCGCCGTGGTGATTTCACCGCTCATCGCATTGATGAAAAACCAGGTGGATGCGATCCGGGGCTTCGTCTCAGGAAATGAGTGCATCGCTCATTTCCTGAATTCATCGCTGAACAAGATCCAGATAGCGGAAGTCAGGGAAGATCTGCTGGCCGGCCGCACCAAGCTGCTGTACGTCGCCCCCGAGTCATTGACCAAGGAGGATAACGTGGCCCTGCTGAGGGAGGTCAGGATTTCGTTCTTCGCAATCGACGAGGCGCATTGCATCTCGGAGTGGGGACATGATTTCAGGCCGGAATACAGGCGCATACGTTCGTTGGTCGAGGACATCGGCCGCGCTCCTATCATCGCCTTGACCGCTACGGCCACGCCGAAGGTCCAGAGCGACATCCTCAAGAATCTGGGTATCCCGGGCGCAAGGATTTTCAAGTCCTCCTTCAACCGTCCGAACCTCTACTACGAGGTCAGGGACAAGGTGGATCCGGAGAAGGACATCATCAAATACATCAAGCAGAATCCTGGCAAATCCGGTATCATTTACTGCCTGAGCAGGAAGAAGGTCGAAGAACTGGCCCAGCTTCTTGACATCAACGGCATCAAGGCGCTGCCGTACCATGCCGGCCTGGATGCCAAGACAAGGGCCGACAACCAGGACAAGTTCCTGATGGAGGAGATCGACGTCATCGTGGCGACCATCGCCTTCGGAATGGGCATCGACAAGCCGGACGTGCGCTTTGTCATCCACTATGATATCCCGAAGAGCATAGAGAGTTATTATCAGGAGACCGGACGTGCCGGCCGCGACGGAGAGGAGGGTCACTGTATAACCTATTACAGCTACAAGGATATCCAGAAGCTGGAGAAGTTCATGCAGGGCAAGCCTGTGTCCGAGCAGGAGATCGGCCGTCAGCTCTTGTCCGAGGTGGTCGCTTATGCTGAGTCGAGCCAGTGCCGCAGGAAGCTGCTGCTCAACTATTTCGGAGAGGATTATGATACCTGCGGCTGCGGATGCTGCGACAACTGCATCCATCCAAAGCCGACTTTCGACGGCCGCAAGGAGATGTGCAAGGTCATCGGTCTGGTCAAGGCACTTCCGGAGAAATTCAAGATCGAGCATCTGGCCAACATCCTCGCAGGCAACTCCAACTCCATGATCAAGTCGTACAAGCACGACCTGCTGCCTCAGTTCGGCTCCGGAGAGGATCATACCGACAAGTTCTGGGCGACTGTCATCCACCAGGGATTGATAATGCATCTGCTTGACAAGGAGATTGAGAGCTACGGTCTGATTTCAGTGACTCCGGCCGGCGAGAGCTTCTTCGTCGATCCTTATGAACTCAGGATAGCCGAAGATCGCGTGTTCTCCAATGGCGAGGATGAGGACGATGATGAGGAAGCCGTAAATGCTGCCGCCGCATTGAAGGGCGGAGAGGGAGCCGGCGATCCAGTGCTCCTTTCCATGCTCAAGGACCTGCGCAAGGAGATGTCCCGCAAGCTCAAGCTCCAGCCATGGATCATATTCTCAGATCCGGCACTGGACGACATGGCCATACTCTATCCCGAGACCTACGAGGAGCTCCGCAACTGCCAGGGCGTGGGTGAGGGCAAGGCGCGCAAGTTCGGCAAGGAGTTCATCGAGCTCATCAAGAAATATGTGGAGGAGAATGACATCACCCGTCCGGACGATTTCGTGATCAAGTCGGCTCCTTCCAAGTCGGCCAACAAGGTGTTCATAATACAGAGCATCGACAAGAGGATGAACCTGGAGGATATCGCCGAAGCCAAGGGGCTGGATATGGAGGAACTTATGTCCGAGATCGAGGGCATCGTGTCCACGGGAACCAAGTTGAACCTCGACTACTATATCGAGGAAGAACTTGACGAGGATGTCGTGGAAGAGATATACGACTATTTCCGCGATGAAGCTGAGTCAGACTCGCTGGCGGATGCCATCAATGCGCTTGGCTCCGATTACGAGGAGATGGAGATACGTCTCGTCCGCATAAAATTCCTTTGCGAGATTGCTTCATAATCACTAATTTTGTCTCCTTATGATTCCGCAGGAGACTATAGACCTCATTCTCGATACCGCTCACATTGAAGATGTTGTGGGCGATTTCGTGACGCTGAAGCGCCGCGGGGCCAATTTCGTGGCCTGCTGCCCCTTCCACAATGAGAAGACTCCCTCATTCTATGTGTCTCCTGTGAAGGGCATCTACAAATGCTTCGGCTGCGGAAAGGCCGGCTCCACGGTCAATTTCGTGATGGAGCACGAACATTCGACCTATGTCGAGGCCTTGAGGTATCTCGCCAGGAAATATCATATCGAGATCACGGAAAGCGAAGACAGCGCCGAGGAGATAGCCATGCGCCAGCGCAAGGAGAGCCTCATGCTGGCGACCGAATTTGCCGCGAAGTTCTTTGTCGATCAGATGAAGTCAGGCGAAGGCAAGTCGGTCGGTTATGCGTACTATCGCAGCAGGGGTCTGGAGGACGCTACGCTGTCCAAATTCTCCCTGGGCTGGGCTCCTAGCGGCAGGACCGCGCTGATCGATGCAGCACAGGCGGCCGGTTACAAGCTTGAATATCTGATCGATGCCGGCCTGGCCGTACGACGGGAGGACGGCAGCGTGGTGGACAAGTTCCGCGAGAGGGTGATGTTCCCTATCCATACGGTCAGCGGCAGGGTGGTGGCGTTCAGCGGCCGCACGCTCAAGGCGGACAACCCCGCGAAATATGTGAATTCGCCGGAAACGGAGATATACATCAAGAGCCGCAACCTGCTCGGCATCTATTTCGCCAAGTCGGAGATCTCCCGTCTCGGGAAATGCATCCTGGTCGAAGGCAACGTGGACATGGTGATGATGCACCAGCTGGGCATAGGCAACGTGGTCGCATCATGCGGCACGTCACTCACGGTGGAGCAGATACGCCTCATCCGCAAGTTCACAGAGAACCTGACGATCATGTACGACGGCGATAGCGCCGGCATACACGCCGCACTCAGAGGCATCAACATGGTGCTCGAGGAGGGCCTGAACGTCAAGATCGTGCTGCTGCCGGACGGCGACGACCCGGATTCGTTCGCAAGGAAGCATACTCTCGAGGAGGTGCAGGAATTCATCGACACGCATGAGCAGGACTTCATCGCGTTCAAGACCGACCTGCTGCTCGGCGACGCTTCCGGGGATCCGCTCAAGAAGGCGAATCTCATCAACGACATCGCTGATACGGTCGCGCAGATCCCGGACGCTGTGAAACGTTCCGTCTATGTGGAGGAAGTCGCGCACAAGTTCAACATCGATTCGGAGATACTCTTCAACCGCATCGCCTCGCACCGGCAGCAGATGATAGTCGATGCGCGCAACGAGCGCGAGAGGGAAGCCAGGCGGGCATCATACGGCCAGTCGGAGACGCCGCAGGCTGCAGAGCCGACGCAGGTGGATGAAGCTGCCGTGCGCCCTGCCTTTGCGGAGGAAAACCGCATTGTGGGACCGGCCGAAAGGGATCTGCTGTACTTCCTGCTCAATTATGGCACTGAGACGCTGGAGTTCGAGAGCGATTCGGAATTCTATGGCGGTGATGGGGATAATCCGACCGTGGCCGACTTCATCATTTCGGCCCTGGATGCCGACGGCGGGTGCATGATCAGCCCCGCTTATCAGAAGATTTACGAGACATACTCGGATATGTATTACGAGGGTCATTCGAAGGAGGACATCCTCAAGTCCATGCTGAATTCGCAGGACAGGGACATCTCCAACGGTACGGCCCAGCTGTCCATCGAGCGCTACAGCATCACGGTGAAGTCGTTCGAGGAGGCTCTGACCACCACATCTTCTTGGCTGGTGCGCCTGGTGCCCAAGACCATACTCGTATACAATGACAAGAAAGTCGAGAACAAACTCGACGAACTGCGCCGGAAACTCGCATCGGTGCAGTCGGATGAGGAGACGATGGAGGTGATGACCGAGATCCTCCGCGTGCAGAACATCCGCAAGAGCTTGCAGGAAAGAATGAAAAGACAATAATACAATGGAAAAGAATTACAAAAGGACTTTGGTGACTTGCGCTCTTCCGTATGCCAACGGACCAGTGCATATCGGACATCTTGCCGGCGTTTACGTGCCGGCCGACATCTATGTCAGGTATCTCCGCATGAGAGGCGAGGATGTCCTGTACATCTGTGGATCTGATGAGCACGGAGTGCCGATTACCATCAAAGCCCGTCAGCAGGGCGTCACACCTCAGGACATCGTCGACAAGTATCACAAGATAATCAAGGACTCGTTCACCGGCCTCGGAATCAATTTCGACATCTACGGAAGGACTTCATCCGATGTCCATTCCGTCAATGCGTCCGCCTTCTTCAAGAAACTCTACGATGAAGGCAAGTTCATCACCAAGGAGAGCGAGCAGTACTATGACCCGGAGGCCAAGACCTTCCTCGCCGACCGCTACATCGTCGGCACCTGCCCTAAGTGCGGAGCCGAGGGTGCATATGGCGACCAGTGTGAGAAGTGCGGCAGCACCCTTAGCCCGGAGGAGCTCATCAACCCTAAATCCAAGCTCAGCGGAGCGGAGCCGATAAAGAAGAAGACCAGCCACTGGTATCTTCCTCTCGACCAGTACGAGAACTGGCTCAGCGAGTGGATCCTTTCCGGACACAAAGAGTGGCGTTCCAATGTCTATGGCCAGTGCAAGAGCTGGATCGACGGCGGTCTTCAGCCGCGTGCCGTCAGCCGCGACCTCGAATGGGGCGTGCCTGTGCCTGTTGAGGGCGCCGAAGGCAAGGTCCTCTATGTTTGGTTCGATGCGCCTATCGGTTATATCTCCAACACCCAGGAGCTTCTTCCGCAGACCTGGGAGAAGTGGTGGAAATCAGAGGACACCAAGCTTGTCCACTTCATCGGCAAGGACAACATAGTATTCCACTGCATCGTCTTTCCGTCCATGCTCAAGGCGTACGGCGACTACATCCTGCCGGACAACGTCCCTGCCAACGAGTTCCTGAACCTCGAGGGCGACAAGATCTCGACTTCCCGCAACTGGGCGGTCTGGGCTCACGAGTATCTGGAGCAGTTCCCTGGCAAGGAGGACGTTATGAGATATGTGCTGACCGCCAATGCTCCTGAGACCAAGGACAACGATTTCAGCTGGAAGGACTTCCAGACACGCAACAACAGCGAGCTCGTGGCGATCTTCGGCAACTTCGTTAACCGCGCCATCGTGCTGACTCATAAGTATTTCGGCGGTAAGGTGCCAGCCTGCGGCCAGCTTATGGACGAAGACAGGGAGGCTCTGTCACAGATTCCTGAGCTGAAGGCTTCGCTCGAGAAGAACCTCGAAGGGTATCACTTCCGCGAGGCGCTCAAGGATGCGATGTCCATCGCCCGCGTCGGCAACAAGTACATCTCCGACACCGAGCCTTGGAAGGTCGCAAAGACCGACATGGAGCGCACGGCCACCATACTCAACGTCTGCATCCAGATCTGCGCCGACCTTGCGATCGCGTTCGAGCCGTTCACTCCGTTCGCTGCCGAGAAGTTGCGCAAGATGCTTGGCGTGTGCCTTTGCGCCGGCATCGACCACAGGAAGGGAGAGCAGGAGACTGTCAATACCTATAAGGAGGGAGAATGCGCCGCGCTCCATACGGTGTCCGCTGCCGCTCCTTCACCTGCGTCCGCATGTCCGGGAGCCGGCAAGTGCGTATGCCTGAGCTGGGATATGCTCGGCAATACCGACATCATCGCCGCAGGTCACGAGATCGGTGCGGCAGAGCTCCTCTTCGCCAAGATCGAGGATGATGCCATCGATGCACAGCTCGCCCGTCTGGATGCCATCCGCGCCGAGCGTGAAGCTGCTGCCAAGGCCGAGGCTGCCAAAGCGGTCGCACCTCAGAAAGAGGAATGCACTTTCGAGGAGTTCGACAAGATGGACATCCGCACGGCAACCGTGCTGGAGGCCGAGCGTGTGCCAAAGACCGACAAACTGCTCAAGCTCACCATCGATACTGGCATCGACAAGCGTGTGATCGTCTCAGGCATCGCGGAGTACTACTCTCCGGAGGATATGCTCGGCAAGCAGATATGCATACTCGCCAACCTCAAGCCGCGCACCATCAAGGGCATCGAGAGCCATGGAATGATACTGATGGCCCGTCAGGGTGACGGCAAGATGCGTTTCATCACGCCTCAGGAGGTGCTCGCCAACGGCGCCCAGATCGGATAATACTTAACGCAACAAATATGAAAATACGTACTCTCTTACTCCTCGTGGCAGCAGGAGCTCTGGCTGCCGTGTCTTGTGCAAAGGCCGACAGCAGCCGTGCTGACCTGATTGCAGGCCCTCTTCAGGATGAAATAATCCGCAAGGCGGAAGCTGACCTCACGGCCGAGCCTGTTACCATCACGGCATTCCCGGCTGCGGAGAGCAAGGGAGGGCTGCATGATTTCTTTTCCGAGGCGGACTACAGCTGGCCGGATCCAGCCAATCCCGGCGGGCCGTACATCGGCCGCGACGGCTATTCCTACATGGATAATTTCCGTGCTCACCGCAATGCGTTGAACAGGATGAGCATCATCGTGGGCAATCTGGCTTCCGCTTGGATCCTGACCGGCGACAGGAAGTATGCCGATGCCATCCTGCCTCATGTGAGGGCTTGGTTCGTGGATGAAGAGACCATGATGAATCCGAATGCCCTGTACGCCCAGGCCGTGCATGGCAAGTTCGACGGCCGCAGCTACGGTATCATCGACACCATCCATCTCATCGAGGTGTTCAAGGCTCTTTCCCGTATGGAGGAGGCCGGTCTGGTGGACCAGGAGACCCTGGACAAGACAAAGTCATGGTGCTGGCAGTACTGCGACTGGCTTACCAGCCATCCTCAGGGGATAGCCGAGCTCAGGGCTGGCAACAACCATGGAGTATGCTGGGCCATGCAGGTGGCGATGTTCGCACAATATGCCGGATGGACCGAGCTCGTGGAGTTCGCCAAAATCCGGTTCAAGTACAAATACCTGCCTGAGATGGCTCAGGATGGCAGTTTCCCTATGGAGATAGAGAGGACGAAGGGCTATGGGTATTCGTTGTTCAACCTGGATGCGATGGTCGGACTGTGCCAGATTCTTTCGACTCCGGAGGATGACCTGTGGTCGTTCGTCACCGATAACGGGCGCACCATCCGCCAGGCGCTCGACTTTATGTTCCCTTATATCCAGGACAAGTCGACATGGATCAAGGAACCGGATGTAACTCACTGGGAGGACTGGCCTGTCGCCCAGCCTTCGTTGATATTCGCCTGGAACCGCTTCCGCGGTGAGAAGGACTTCGATGCAGAAGCTTATTACCAGACCTGGCTCGGCCTCGAGCACTTCCCGACAGACAACGAAGTCATACGCAACCTTCCGCTCCGCAACCCTGTCCTCTGGCTGCTCTAGATAGCCTTTGACCGGCAGCGGTTTTCTTTGTTGCGCTGCTGAGACTGCAGCAGACGTGCTGAAGCCCTCTCAGATCGACTTTCCCGTTCCGCAAAAGCTTTGCTCTCGCAGACCGGCTTTCCCGTTCCGCAAAAGCTTTGCCGTAGCCAGACCAGGCCCTCCCACTTCGTGGGCCCCTCCCTCTTGAGCCGAGGGCGGCTAGTCTGTCTCCGGCAAACTTTTGTCTCCACTTCAGCCGGTCTGCAATTCAGCAACGAAAGCTTGCTGCGTGCTGAAGCCCTCGCTCCATGCGGCTGCGCAGCTGGCCTCGCCGCTTATTTCGCTCGGGAATGCGCCCTTCTGTCATAGCTCCGCCTCTGTTCCGTCGATAATCGTAGCTCCATCAAGATGAATGAGCCCAGTCTTGCATATAAGTTGACAGATCCTATATAAACATTCACATTGTATGAAGCCAATAAAATACACAAAATGAGGATACTCCGTAAAACCCACAGGTTTTATAGAATACCCTCAAATCAATAGAAATGTATCTGATTCTTTTCGTCCTATCTTAATATATTGCCATTTGATGACAAAAGCAAGTATAGGGTAATCAATATTTCTTTGACATCTTGTCGAGATTCTGGACAATAGCCATTACCTTTCGCAA
>JAZQNI010000090.1:0-2484 GCA_045627265.1 Candidatus Cryptobacteroides sp. | reverse complement strand
TATTGCTTTCTCGCTGAGAATTCATTAAATTTGCAGGTTAATAATATTTTAGCGAAATTATATACTAACCAGATATGCAAGAAGAACTTTCAGTGAAGTACGACCCGTCCCAGGTTGAGGACAAGTGGTACGCCTATTGGGTTGAAAACAAATATTTTCATTCAGAACCGGATGGCCGCGAGGCCTATACCATCGTCATCCCGCCGCCAAATGTGACCGGCGTGCTGCACATGGGCCACATGATGAACAACACCCTCCAGGATGTGCTCATCCGCCGTGCGCGCATGATGGGCAAGAACGCCTGCTGGGTGCCGGGTACAGACCATGCATCCATCGCCACCGAAGCCAAGGTCGTCAACAAACTTGCGACTATGGGTATCAGGAAGCGCGACCTGACCCGCGAGGAATTCCTCAAGTATGCGTGGGAATGGAAAGAGGAGCACGGCGGCATCATCCTCAAGCAGCTCCGCCGCCTCGGCGCCAGTTGTGACTGGGACCGCACCGCATTCACCATGGACGAAGTCCGCAGTGAATCCGTCATCAAGGTATTCGTCGACCTCTACAACAAGGGCCTCATCTACCGCGGCCTGCGTATGGTCAACTGGGACCCGAAGGCTCAGACAGTACTCTCCACCGAAGAGGTGGTATACCGTGACGAAAAGTCCAAACTTTACTACCTGAGATATTATGTGGCTGACGCCGACGTCAACCCTGTCAAGCCGACCGGCGAGGAAGGCGAGGTACTCCACAAGGATGAAAACGGCAGATACTACGCAGTGGTGGCCACCACCCGTCCGGAGACAATCATGGGCGATACCGCAATGTGTATCAACCCGAAGGACCCGAAGAACCAGTGGCTCCGCGGTCACAAGGTCATCGTCCCTCTCGTGGGCCGTGTCATCCCTGTCATCGAAGACCGCTACGTCGACATCGAGTTCGGTACCGGCTGTCTGAAAGTCACCCCGGCACACGATGTGAACGACTACAACCTCGGAAAGACTCACAATCTCGAGACAATCGACATATTCAATCCTGACGGAACAATCTCCGAAGCCGCAGGCCTCTATGTGGGCCTCGACCGCATGGTGGTCCGCAAGCAGATCGCCAGGGACCTCGAAGAAGCGGCGTTGATGGAGAAGGTCGAGGACTACGACAACAAGGTCGGCTACTCGGAGCGCAATCCTGACACCGCAGTCGAGCCGCGCCTCTGCAAGCAGTGGTTCCTCAGCATGAAGCATTTCGCTGACATCGCCCTTCCTCCGGTGCTCGAAGGCAAGATCAAGTTCCATCCTTCAAAATATGTCTCCACATACCGCAGCTGGCTCGAGAATATCCAGGACTGGTGCATCAGCCGCCAGTTGTGGTGGGGCCACCGCATCCCGGCATATTTCATCCCGACAGCGGAAGGAGAGGAGGAGAAGTTCGTGGTCGCCGAGACTCCGGAAGAGGCCCTTGCACTCGCGAAGAAACTCCCGGGCTGCGCTGACATCACCGCAGACCAGTTGTCCCGCGACGAAGATGCCCTCGACACCTGGTTCTCAAGTTGGCTCTGGCCTGTCAGCCTCTTCAACGGCATCAACAACCCAGGCAATGAGGAGATCAAGTATTACTATCCGACCAACGACCTTGTCACCGGTCCGGATATCATCTTCTTCTGGGTTGCACGAATGATAATGGCGGGAGAGGAATATATGAACGACGTTCCTTTTCGCAACGTATATTTCACCGGCATCGTCCGTGACAAACTCGGACGCAAGATGTCCAAGCAGCTCGGCAATTCTCCTGACCCTATCGGACTCATTGAGAAATACGGCGCCGACGGCGTCCGTCTCGGCATTCTGCTCTGCACCTCAGCGGGCAACGACATCCTCTTCGATGAATCGCAGGTCGAGCAGGGCCGCAACTTCAGCAACAAGATCTGGAATGCGTTCCGTCTCGTGAAGGGCTGGACACCTGGTGACTGCCAGCAGAGCGAGGAGAGCCGCGTGGCTGTCGAATGGTTCAAGGCGAAACTCTCCGCCACCATCGAGGCCGTCAACCACGACTTCGAGAACTTCCGCATCAACGATGCAGTGATGGCTGTTTACAAACTCTTCTGGGATGACTTCTGCGCTTGGTACCTCGAGATCGTCAAGCCGGGCTTCGAGAACGGCACCCAGAAGCCGATGGACAAGGCTACGTATGACGCCACCATCGGATTCTTCGACGCCCTTCTCAAGATGCTCCATCCGGTGATGCCGTTCATCACCGAGGAACTCTGGCAGAACATCGAGGAGCGCAATGCCGGTGAGACCATAATGCTCCAGATGATGCCAGAGGCCGGAAAATACGATCAGGCCGTCATCGACGGATTCAACGTGGCCACCGAGGCCGTAGTCGCAATCCGCGCATTGCGCCAGAGCAAGAACATCTCCCCGAAGGAGGCTCTCAAGCTTCAGGTCAAGGGCAACCTTCCTGCAAATGCGGCTCCTGTCATCTGCAAGA
>JAZQNI010000089.1:0-7787 GCA_045627265.1 Candidatus Cryptobacteroides sp. | reverse complement strand
CGCGCATATGCCCATACCGACCAGAAGGACGCCGAGCATCATCCAGAACATAGGATAAGACTCGATGATATTGCCGATGACCTCCTGGGTATAGACCAGATAGTCCACGGCGATGAAGTTGTAGCGCACGCCGAATTCAGCCCAGAACACGACCTCTCCCATCGCGATGAATATGCAGCAGCAGACATAGAGCAGAAGCATCAATCTGACTGAAATGCGCTTCCAAGGCTTGCGTACGGAAGGCACAAAAAGCTTGATGCTGAAACATATCGTGAAGAGCGACATGAGCACGTTGACTATGAGCGGAGCAGGTCCGCCGTACTCATCCGTGATGTCGTTGCACAGCAGGAAATAAAGTGTGGCAGCAACCAGGGCTCCTTCGATGATGTAGGACGCAGGCTTGCTGTACTTGCCGTCGAACAGCGTATAATAGAATATGAGAGCCGGGATCAATGCGATCGTGGCGAATGCGATGTCGTTGATCGGACCGAGGAGGAATATCTTGAGCCACTCCCCTGCCGTGAAATTGACCTCCGTCAGCGGAGAGAACAGGAGGATTATCCTGACAATGAAGCATAGGATCAATGTCAGCACATAGAATCTCGGTGCAAAAAATGAGAAAAAGTCAGTGACTTTCTTCTTTTCCATATCTCTGATGAAAATTAAACGTTTATCTTGTTTTTCGGGATTACGACGTTGAGCGCCGCAGGGAAGGTGCTGACCAGCATGGGCCCGGCAAGTTCTGAAGGATCTCCGTCATAATGCACCGGACCGTCGTGGTCCCTGACGATGCGGATTTCCCTGCCACGCAGCGACACGACCTTGGAGGACCTGTCGAAACTGCCGGTCATGAGCCGGAAAGCGAGGGCCGGGATATCCAGGGTGGAGAACGGCGTCACCACGGTCACGTCACACTCCCCGTCTGTCACGGAAGCGCGAGGGGCTATCTTGGCGTTGTTTCCCCATTGGTTGACGTTGGCGACGTTGATCAGGACGGCATCTCCTTCCCAACGGCGGCCGTCGATGTCGATCACATAGTGTCCCGGAGTGAAGTTCCTCCAAGCCTTGAGCGCTTCCTTGATGTAGGTTGCAAGTCCTCTGGAGGATGAATTGGCGAAATTCCAGCTGACCAGGGCGTCGAATCCTACTCCGCAGGTGCAGAAGAACGGCTTCCCGCAGAGCGTGCCATAGTCCATAGGCACGACGCGTCCTTCTTTCAAGTCCACGATGGCTTTCCTGTGGTTACGGCTCAGGCCGAGGTGCAGGGCGAGGCCGTCCCCGCTGCCGCAGGCGATGATGCCGAGGGCCTTCCCGCTGCCGGTCAGTCCTCCGGCGACTTCACTGACCGTACCGTCGCCGCCAACGGCAACAACTACATCAGAAGAGCTTTCACGGGCAATACGGGTAGCATCACCGGGGCCTTTTGTCTCTACGATCTCACAGCAGGACTGGTCGAATTCCTTCCTGATCAGGGATATGATCCCATCCTTGGGCTTGCCTCCGGAGATGGGGTTGACTATGAATGTGTATCTTCTTTCCATATCTTTTACAAAAATAGACAAAATAATTACTACATTCGCATCAAGTTAGTCAGTAGTATCATGTTATTGAAGATTATCCTCCTCGCAGTATTCTTCACCGTGATGATCGCGGTGGGTGTTTATTGCCGCAAAAGCACGTCAGACGTGCAGGGTTTCGTATTAGGCAGCCGCGCTGTCGGTTCATGGCTCACAGCCTTCGCATTCGGCACATCTTATTTCTCCGCCGTGATCTTTGTCGGCTACGCCGGACAGTTCGGGTGGAAGTACGGTCTCGCCGCGACCTGGATCGGCCTCGGCAACGCTCTCATCGGCTCGTTGCTGGCATGGAGGATCCTCGGCCGGCGCACCCGTCTGATGACCCAGTACCTGCACAGCGCCACGATGCCCGACTTCTTCGGCCAGCGTTTCGGTTCCAAGGCGCTCAAGGTAGCCGCTTCCGTGATAGTGTTCATCTTCCTGATCCCTTATACCGCTTCGTTGTACAACGGCCTCTCACGCCTGTTCGGCATGGCGTTCGGCATCGACTACATCTGGTGCGTGCTGGCGATGGCCGTGCTCACCGGCGTATATGTACTGATCGGGGGTTATCTCGCAACAGCCATCAACGACTTCATCCAGGGCATCATCATGCTCTTCGGCATATGCGCGGTCGTGGCGGCCGTGCTGCATAGTCACGGCGGATTCACCGCCGCCATCGAGGAGCTGTCCGCCATCCCGAGCGAATCCGCTCCAGGGCTGTCAGGCGCCTTCGTTTCGTTCTTCGGTCCTCAGCCGATATTCCTTCTCGGAGTCATTCTCCTGACCTCGCTCGGCACCTGGGGATTGCCGCAGATGGTCGGCAAGTTCTACGCCATCCGCGACGAGGATGCCATACGCAAAGGCACATTCATCTCGACGGTTTTCGCCCTGATCGTGGCCGGTGGCTGCTATTTCCTCGGAGGATTCGGCCGGCTCTACGGCGACGTGATCGAATACAGCGCCGCGGGCAAACCGATCTACGACAGCATCGTGCCATCCATGTTACAGTCGCTGCCTGACGTTATCATCGCCATCGTGATCATCCTGGTGCTCTCCGCATCCATGTCCACGCTCTCATCGCTCGTGCTCACTTCCGGCTCGACGATGACGCTCGACATCATCGCGCCGGCAGTCGAGCGCAAGGGTGCCAGGATGAAGGAGAGTTCCCAGCTTCTCTGCATCAGATTGCTGGTAGTGTTCTTCATCGCTGTTTCATCCGTGCTTGCAATCGTGCAGGCCAAGAGCTCCGTGACCTTCATCGCCCAGCTGATGGGTATTTCCTGGGGAGCTCTCGCAGGTGCGTTCCTCGCGCCTTTCCTGTACGGACTTTACTGGAAGAAGACGACTCCAGCCGCAGTCTGGAGCAGTTTCGTCGCCGGAGTGGCGGTGATGTGCGTCTGCATGTACTGCAGTTTCACAGGCAAGACCTTCATATCTCCATATTTCACGTCTCCTATCAATGCCGGTGTGCTGGCGATGGTCCTCGGGCTTGTCATTGTGCCTGTGGTCAGTCTGTTTAGTCCGGTGAAGGACAAGGAGGCTGTCGAGAAGATGTTCGAGTGTTACGACCGCACCGTTACGGTCCGTGCTTCTTCCGCCCTCGCAGAGGACGAAAAATAGCCCTCCGGAGCGCAGCAATGCGGTCAGCAGTTGCCTCTGAGAGGCAAGCTGCTGCCGCATTGGAGCTCCGCACAAAAAAGAAGAGGTCGGCCATTGACGGTCGACCTCTTCTTTTTTTCTGTCAGATGTAAATCCGGTTACCAGATGTTGACCCTGTCTTCAGGAGCGACATAATATGCATCACCAGGCTGGATATCGAATGCATCATACCAGTATGAGCACTGTGAGAGACCGCCGTTGACGCGGAGCTTGGCGATGGAGTGGACATCCATCATGGTAAGGTAGCGGAGGATCTCCTCGGAAGCGACACCTGCCCATACGTTTGCATATGAGAGGAAGAAACGCTGCTCAGGAGTGAATGTGGCCGTGGTGCCGTCCTCGAAGGTCGCAGTATCGTCAGACAGACGTCCGTGCTTCTGCTGCCACATCTGGAACGCATCGTATGCGATGTTGAGTCCGCCATGATCGGCGATGTTCTCACCGAGGCAGAGCTCGCCGTTGGCATGGAGTTCTTCCGGAATCACCCAGAGGGTGTTGAAGTAGTCGGCCATCTTCTGGCAAGGGACCTTGAAGGCCTCGGCGTCAGACTCCTTCCACCAATCCTGGAGATTGCCCTCCTTGTTGTAGAGACGGCCCTGGTCGTCGAATCCGTGAGTCATCTCATGGCCGATGACGACTCCGATCGAGCCGTAGTTGGCCGCCGCGTCAGCATTCATGTCGAAGAGAGGCGGCTGGAGGAAACCTGCAGGGAAGCAGATCTCGTTGGTCGTAGGATTGTAGTAGGCATTGACCATCTGGGCAGGCATCTCCCACTCGCTGCGGTCCACAGGCTTGTTGTATTTCTTCTCGTAGTTGAGATTCCAATAGAAATCCTGAGCAACGCGGATGTTCTCATAAAGAGACTTGGCCGGATCGATCTCGAGGGCGCTGAGGTCATCCCACTTGTCAGGATAACCGATCTTGATGCCATAGGAGGCAAGCTTGTCGAGAGCGATCTCCTTGGTCTCGTCAGCCATCCATTCCTGAGCCTTGATCCTCTCGGCGAGGGAAGCCTGGAGATTGTGGATGAGCTCGAGCATCTCTTCCTTGGCCTTAGGAGGGAAATACTTCTCCACATACATCTGGCCCACAGCGTCGCTCATGAGGCCGTCTACAAGGCTCTCGGCCATCTTCCAGCGCGGTGTCTTCTCCTGCACGCCGTAAATCTTGCGGCTGAAATCGAAGTTCTCATCGCTGAACGCATCGGAAAGGATGCTTGACGCACCTGAAATAAGATCCCACTCGTAAATGGCCTTAAGGTCCTCCACAGGGGCGTTCATGAGAATTTCACAAGCCTTTGCCACCGGCTCAGGCTGACCGAGGTCGACCTCCTCTGTCTTGTCGAACTTGTAGTTCGCAAGATAGGTCTTCCAGTCGAAACCACCGCAGACGGCGATAAGAGAGTCCACGCTCATCTTGTGATAGTTAGCCTCAGGGACGCGCTGCATCTCCATTGAATAATATGGCTCGGCGAGTTCGGTCTCTATGGCCATTATGGTCTGCATCTTGGCAGCTGCGACATCCTCCGGGAAGCCGGCAAGCTTGAAGAGATTGGTCATGTGCTCCTTCATAGCCTCGCGGACAGCCACAGTCTGAGGGTCGTCGGAGAGGTAGTAATCCCTGTTGCCGAGGGAAAGGCCGCTCTGGCTGACGCAGACGATGTTGTCGCTGGAGTTCTTCTCATCAGCAGCGATGAAAAGGCCGAAAAGGAGGTTGTCATGCTCCTTCGCGCACTTGGCGAGGAGTTCTTCGCGAGTCCCGATGGCCTGGACTTCGGCGAGATGTGCCACAAGCGGAGCGGCTCCTTCCGTATTGAGACGGGTGGAGTCCATCATCATGTTGTAGATATCACCGATCTTCTGGGATACAGAGCCCTTCTTGTTGTCCTTGGCGGCAATCTCCTGGATCAAAGCGGCGAGGGTCTTGGTATTGTCGTCCGATACCTTCTCGATGGTGCCCCAGGTCGGATACTCCGGAAGCTGAGGATTATGGTCAATCCAATGTCCTGTCGCATAGGCGGCGAAATCATCGCCGGGACGCACGCTGGCATCCATGTTTGAATAATCGATCCCTGCAGTCTTGTTCACCTGTGCAGTACAGGCCGTCATGAGCGCCAGCGCCATGACAAACGAACAATTTCTTAATTTCATCTTATCTGGATATTATTTCAAAAGCTTTACTGTCGATCGGGACAACTTCCCGATCAAAGTTCAAAGTTAACATTTATTAGACGATACCCACCCGGAAAAACTACAGCAAAAAATAATTTATTGCACTCCTCCCCGCATGAATGCGAAGAAGAGGGACTCGTCCGGAAGCTGGGACTCCTTGGTGGATGCGGCAACGACCATCGTGGAAACGAAGGATGACGGCTCGGACACGATGCCCAGCATGTCCCCGGTCCGCACCACTTCCCCGAACGATGCCGGATCGAACCACATACCAGCCCCGAGCGGGATAGGATTCTTGGACACATCGGAAGGATGCACGCCCCAGACGGAGATGTAACCGCGGCCGTAATCGAGGCTCTCACCCGGATGGTGGTTGATGCCGGTGTAGAAGCTGACTTCCTCCCCTCCGAGCGTGTGCGCCGTCACGACGGCGACCCTGGAGCAGTCGTACACATCGATGCGGACGGAGACATCGACCTTGGAGCCCTTGTACGGCACTCCGTACGAGATCATCTCAGCGTACGCCCCGACTGCGGTCTCGCCGACCCTGGCCGTCCGTCCGGCGGTCGCGACCAGCTTGACTTCCTTCTCTCCGTCCCACAATGCGATGCCACCTATGCCGACTGTCTTGCCGACAAGATACTCGTCGCAGCCGGCACCCTCCTCGGCCTGCTGCTGCTCCGTCGGATACCAGAGGTACTTCAGGAGCTCGCTCTGCCGGCCGGACTTGGAATACACGTCGATCGCTCCGCTGTCGTTGAAATAGATGCGGAACGCGCAATGGCTGTTCTCCACCGCAGGACCGTGATGGCCGACCTGCTTGTACATGACCGCCTCCTCGGAAACAATCTCGGTGACCTGGGCATGGTCGGATTTCAGGAACAGGCTGCAGGCGGTGGTCCGGCCGGATCCGGGACCGTCATTCCCGGCAGCGGCCGGATATGCGCACGCACAGAGGAGCGCAATGAGTATAATTGACTTGTGTTTCATATTCAATCTTGGTCGACAAGTGGCAGGAGGTAGCGTTTGATCTCCGGGAAGGTCGGAAGATGCGCCCCGGGATATGAGTGAGCCCGGCCGGGGTAATGCCGCGCGAATTCGTCGCCGCAGTGCACAAGCTCGTCGTTGTCGGCGAACATCCCGTCCGTCAGCGCTATTTCCGCCGCGTCCAGGCCTTCGAACTGGGCGGAGGCCAACGCTTCGTATCCGTCGCAGATCTCATCGGTGATGAAGAACGAAACGGCGCCATCCGTGCGTGGCGAAAGATATTTCACCTCCCCTTTCATCGTCCGCATCAGTCGGTCGACGTGGAAGTCGGGATTGATGAGTATCTTGCGGTATCCGCGGAGTTTCTGAGCCCAGAATCCGCCAAGGGACAGGCCTACAATCAAGTCCGGGCACTCTGTGCGGCATATTCCTTCCAGCATGGCCAACGCCTCGGCCGGCTCCACCGGGACATCGGGAGAGAGCACGGTGCAGGGACGCAGCAAGGTCCGGAGGGTGTCAGCGGTCTTGAATGCGCCGGATGACGCCAGTCCATGTATGAACAATACTTTCATCATTCCATCTAATACGGCAAGTGCACGAAATTAGCACTATTTTCACTAATTTTGAACATTATTCCTGAAGAAGATGAAATACCTCATAAACGAATCCACCGACCCGCACTTCAACATGGCCTTCGACGAGTTCTGCCTCGAGCAGCTGCCTCTCGACGAACCGGTTTTCTATCTGTGGAAGAACAGTCCGTCCGTGATCATCGGGCTGAACCAGAACGCCTACGGCGAAGTCGATCTGAAATACCTCGAATCCAACGGCATCAAGCTTGCGAGGCGGGTCACCGGTGGCGGCGCCGTCTATCATGACCTGCAGAACCTCAACTACACCATAGTCGGCCGGTCGAACGACCTGGAAAGGGATTACCCGGGGTATATGACCTTGATTGTCAATGCCCTGCGCAGTCTCGGAGTGGAGGCGACCCTGTCCGGCAGGAATGATATAATGGTCGAGGGGCGCAAGGTCTCCGGTTATGCCAAGAGGGTCTGGAAGGACAGGCTGATGGTCCATGGCACCCTGATGTACGACGTGGACATCGACACTCTCACCAAGGTGCTGGCCGCGCCTGGAGGCAAGATGGAGGCATCCGGCATCGCTTCCGTGAGGTCGCGTGTGGCCAACCTCAAGGATTATCTGCCGCAGTTCAAGTCGATCGACGAGCTCAAGGATGCCTTGTTCTCCATTCTGGCGGCAGGTGATGGGGAGGTTGTCCTGGATGAGGGACAGAACCGGTCCATCCAAGCCATCTCCGATGCCAAGTTCTCAACCTGGGAATGGAATTACGGCCGCTCTCCTCATACTGCTTTCAGCAAGAGGCGCAAGTTCAAGTGCGGCACCATCC
>JAZQNI010000088.1:0-31329 GCA_045627265.1 Candidatus Cryptobacteroides sp. | reverse complement strand
CACTCTCCGTTCCTGCGGGGCATTGGAAGACTGATTTTTCAGCGTAGTCCTCCCAATATGGAAGAACTTCAGATAATATGCAAGCTGGTGAGGATGGCTGTCTTCGGAACAGAAGAAGCCATCCCCACTTGTGTTAACTGGCCCAAGGTCTTCGCCGATGCCGGATTGAACGGGGTCAGTGCCATCTGCTACGAGGCGATCAGGAATCTTCCAACAGACCGCCAGCCGGACTTCGACTTGATGCTTCGCTGGGACCTTTCCGCCCAGGGGTTACGCGAGGGATTCCACCACCGCAATGAAGTCACGCAGGAGCTCAGAAACCTTCTTGAAAGAAATGGCATGGCGATGCTCCTGCTGAAAGGCGAGACCCTGGCGGACAATTACCCGCAACCTGACCTTCGAGAGAGCGGGGATGTGGATTTCGTTGCTCTGGCTGGTCTTGATCCGCAAGCGGGGTTCGCCTCCTGCAATGCGCTTGTCGAGTCTCTCGGGGTGGAACTGAAGTATCAGGAGAAGCACTCTTCGCTCGAGTACAGGGGAGTGCATTTCGAGAACCATACGCTTGAGCCGACGGGTGGCTACAACAGAGTGCATCACAGGACGATGGCTCTGCTTAGGGAGTCGTTGCCCGAAGCTGTCCGGCGCCCGGACGGGTGCCTCGAACTTGATCCTGTCGCCCAGGCAGTCTTCGTCGTGAAGCATACTGCGCAGCACGTCTGCTACTCCGGCGGAAAGATAGCCCTCAGGATGCTGCTCGACTTGGCATTACTTATAAAACGTCATCCTGACATCCTTGACAAATGGGAACCGGGACTCCGACAGGTCGGGCTATACCGCTTTTCTGAAGTGATGCTGTGCGCGACTGACCAGCTTCTGGGTACAGGATTCCAGAAGGATTGGAGCGTTCATATGCGTCGGCGTGCAAGGCGTTTCACCTATCTTTTCCTCACCGAAAGCAACCGCTGCTACAGATATTTTGCGAAGTTCGGATTCCTGCCTCTCAACCTCTCCGAAATGCTCCGGATATGGTACGAAAAAGCAGGACGTATGCTTGCCAGAAAGAATCTTGTTCAAGGACATTGAAAATTTTACTTATCTTTGGAGCTGTCCGGCGGCAGGGGAGGATCGAAGGTCGTCCTGAAGGCTTCGGGAGGAGATGACGGGCAGATCATCACGCGATGAGGAATGTCCATACCGCGAATCTGGCCGCTTTGCCGACAAGCATCAGCAGGAGCAGCCTGTATTTCGGGGGTGTGATATTAATCAAGTTCATTTTTCCGTTTTTATTGCATAAGCTCCGTTTCCGGTCCTCACAAGTTGGAAGCCGGTACGGTGGCGGACCGCAAAAATCCGCCAATCACGCAGATTTAAGAAAAAATGTTGAATTGAAAAATCGCTTCGATCCCTGTTTCTGCTGACCGTTATGGCTTGAGATGCCGGTGGATGACTTTCATCCAATGACGGGCCATGATTTCGGCGCCTTCTGCATTTGGGTGGACGAGGTCGTCATTGGTGTGCTTCTCCCAGTCGAATCCCTTGCTTGCGTTGACCAGGATCACTTGTCTGGAGTGGTATGAGCGGACCATCTTCTTGAGTTCCTTGTCGAGCTCGGGGATGTACGAGTACTTGGGGAGCTTGCCGCTAGGGATGACCTGTGCCACGAAGATGATGGCGTCAGGGTTGATGGCCAGAACTTTGTCGATGAGGCTTCTGTGCGACTCGATGATGCCAGGGACAGGCTCCTTCTCGGCGAAATGGTTGTGCCCCGCGTGGAGCAGCAGGACGTCGGCCGGATACGCCCTGTAAAGGCTGTCGATGTTCTTGTCGAGGTATTCGATGGTCTTGCCTCCGAATCCGCAGTGCTGGAGTGGACCGACGTCATAGGTCCTGGTCCTCGGGCCGATGTATTCGAAGTCGTAGCCGGCTTCCTTCATCATCTTCCAGAGAGGATAGGAGTATGATACGCATTTGCCGCTGCCCTGGGTGATGGAGTCTCCTATGGGCATTATGGTATAGTGATTCTTGCCTGCCGCGGAAAGGTTGAGCGAAAGCATGAGCACTCCCGCCGCCACCATGAGCAGGCGGACCGCTTTCCGGCCGGTTTTTGTGATGGTCATATCATTCATGTGGTACTCCCTCCGTCATGTGTTGTTTGAGTTCCTCCAGATGGTCCGTATATACCGATCTTGGATCAGAACCGTGTTGCTTGCATATTGCTGCCGCCATGCCGATGACTTCGGCCGCCATGCCCAGGGTGAGCTGCACCCTGACGGTACCGAGTGCGAGATGCGTGACGCTCATGTTGCGCCCGCCGATGAAGAGATTGTCGACATTCCTCGAGTAGAGTGCCCTGTATGGCAGGTCATACTTGCCTACGAATGCTTCCGGCTTGTGGTTGGTGCTGTTGGTCGTCCATTCCCAGCCCGGGAATCTCTGAGCGTTGTCGGGCTTGGCGAAGTGCAGGTCCATGGTCCATGTGCTGGTGAAGCTGGCATCCGGAAAGACCTTCTTGGTCCTGATGTCGTTCTCATTGACGATGACGTCGCCTAGCAGACGCCTTGATTCGCGTTTCATTGCGATGTGGTCGAGGTAGTCGAGCCTGTAGTCGGCGTACTTCGGCTCACAGTTCTTGAGGTATGCCCAGTTGCCGAATACCGCGCGCAGGAAGTTGTCTCTGACGAGTTCTGCATCTGTGGCGTTGTCGATTTCCAGACCAGTCTCCCACCACCAGTTCCACTGGTTGCGGTCGATGTGGTATTCCTTGTCAAGTTTGAATGCCCATGGAATCTCCTCCCAGGTCGGGAAACTGCCGGCATCGCTGCGCGGATATGCGGCCCAGGCCATGCTGGCTCCCATCTTCTTCTGGTCTTCGGTCTCCGGGGCGGAAGGTTCGCCAGCTACCGCCCTGGCCTCACGTCCGATCCTGTAGTCCGCTCCTGCGAGGTAGCCGACGGTGCCGTCTCCTGTGCAGTCGGCGAAGAGCGTGCCGCTGAAGACGATGTCCTCACCTGTACGCAGGTCTCTGCCCGTTACCGAGCAGATGCGGCCGTCTTGCTTGCAGACGTCGTACACGTGTATGTTGTGGTATATGGTGACGCCAGCCTCACGGAGGATCCTTTCGCGGTCCTGTGCGGCATTCTGCCTCTTGTACTCAGCTTCGAGGAATTCGACCTCCTGCTTGTCGTGGACGGTGTCTCCTTGGGCTTCTATCCTGCGCAGTGCGGTCAGGATGTCGGATTCGCGGTCTTCTGCAGGTTTGCTGGCTGAGGTGCCGTAGGATTGCGGCTTGGCTCCTCCTGTCCCGTTTTTCTTGTTGATGCTGTAGGCTTCCGGGTCGTTCTTGAGCTCTTTGCGGAGCCCTGTCATCTCGCATGCGGCGTACCCCAGGGCGGGGTAGAGGTTCTTGAACGCTGCACCGTCCGTGCGCACTCCGAGCACGGCGTTGCCTCCTAGCCAAGGAAGGTTGTCGACCAGGGTCACTTTCAACCCATAGCGTGCGGCGGTGAGTGCTGCGGTGCAGCCGGCGATGCCACCGCCCACCACAACGAGGTCGGCGCACTCGGCCGTGGTCGCTTCTTCATAGCCCAGGAGCTCCTTCCTGATTGCGGACATCTGTTTGTAGTCAGCTGCCGGGGCTTTTTTCTCAGTGCTGAAGTAGATGGCGTCGGCTCTGCCGTTGAATCCCGTGAGATCCTTCAATGCCACTTCGACGTCGCCCCTGCCGATTTCAACCTGGCCGGCGTACTGCCATTCCCAGCTATTGCCGGTCTTTCCGAGGACATTCGGGAGTGTGGCGCCGTCGACAGCGACCTGGAATGCTCCCGGGCCTTCCTGGTCGTACCATGGCGAGGTCCAGTTGTAGGTGCTGACATAGACATGGTAGATGCCGGCATGGTCAAATCTGACGGTGGTCGATGCATCTTCGACCGGAGTGCCGAGGCCGTGGGCCATCATGTACGCCGAACCGATCTTCTCGAAAGCCTGATGGTCGCGCACCCAGCCTCCAGGATGCTTGAATGACTCAGTCTCGACGAGAACGCGTGCGTTGATGTCAGTCCACTGCCCGCCGGTAACGGCGATTTCCGCGGTCTCGCCGCTTCCCGGGAAACAGACCTTGACCGCACCGTCGGCCGATGGAAGCACTGACAGACATCTTCCGTCCTTCCTGATATCCTCGAGTGCGCAGGTCGAACTGATGATGCGTGGGCTTCCTGGTTCTTCGCCGAGTACGAAAGCAGCTGCGGTGGCGTCCTTGCCTGCAAGGTCAAAATCGATGTCCAGACCGTCTTCGGTGCAGTTGTAGCTTGCGCCTAGCACTGCCATCACCTTGGACGGGGAGAGCGCAACGGTGTAGCTGCCTTTCCATGGCTCGGAAGAGAATGCGGTGACGAGAGAGTAGCCCTCGTCGGTGTTGGTCTGGGAGTAGATTTCTGGTGTGCCGGCCATCACACCGGTGCTTTTCATAGGCCAGCCCTGGGTGTATGGCAGCACTTTCTTGGCCTTGTCCAGCTGCGAGCGGACATAGGCTCTGTCGGATTCTGTGGTCTTGTCCAGGTTGCCCCAGAAACCGTGCCCAGCCATCAGAATGGAGTTCACGTTGTATCTGAGGGCTCCGGATATGTCCATAGGATAGACTGCGTAGGTGAATACCTCCGGCGGGAAGATGCCTGAGAATTCGTTCAAGCCTGCACGTATGCTTTTGGTGCGGTATGTGGAGTAATCGCCATATCTTGATGCACCGTTGTTGATCCAGAAGAACTTGGATTCTTCGAGTGTCATGAGGCCTATCATGCAGCGCCAATGCTCGGTGAGGTCGAGTTCTACGACCACGTCGTGGTTGTACTCCTTGAGGTCCCTTGCCAGCCTTGTCACATAGAACGGGAAGAGGTAGTTGTACCTGTCCATCCTTTCCTTAGGCGTGGCGTCTTCGCCGCCATGGTCCAGACCGGCGTTGGTGCTGCTCATGGTGCTTACGGCATCCCATTTGAAGAACCTGACGCCCTGGTCCACGAGGGCCTTGAGTGCATCCAGCAGGACGTGATAGAAACCGCTTTCGATGTCGAATCCCGGGTTGCCCCACTGCACGAGCAGGGGAGCGCCGTACTTGTCATTGATGCGCCATTCCGGGTGCTGCTCCTGGAGGTCGGAATCCTTGGCGACGGCGAGAAGCGAGAGCCAGACTCCGGCTTCCATTCCGGCGTCGTTGATCATCTTGACGACCTTGCCCAGCCCCTCCGGGAATTTCTTTGGATCGGCCTTCCACAGACCGAAGGAGGTCTGCCAGCCGTCGTCGAGGATGAACCTTTCGATTCCCATTTCCTTGCAGTACTGGATGTCCTTGGCAAGGCGCTCCTCAGTGAGACAGCTTCTGAGCTGGTCTTTTGGCATGTCCCTCTGCATGCCCCAGGTGTTGTAGTAGAATACCGGACGCCTTGATGCCGAGTGGTCGGTGATTCTGCTGTAGAGATAATCCTGGATGGCATCGGAGACGCTTTCGTCGTCGTCGATGACGGTCAGCATGGACCATACGGTCTCGTAGAAGCCTTCGGTCGGAATCTGCTCCCCATCGATGTAGCCTCCTCGTCTGATCCTGTTATAAATCTCCAGGTTGCCGGCCTCAGTCCTGCAGATGCCGGTGCCGATGAACCAGAGGTCGTCGTCCTTGATGATGCCCTGGTCTCCTTCGACACCTTGCTGCAGGTCGTTGCCGGTGTTTTTCTTGACATTCTTCTCATTCATGAAGGTGTTGTCCTGAGAAGCATGCTCGTATGCGGTGACCAGCTTGTGGTCACCGAGGTCGCAGACTACAAACGGTCCTTTGACTTCTGAAACATCATTCCCGACCTTTACAGGGAAGCGGTCCGGATGGAACATATGGTTGTTCTTGAGGTCGGTCTTGGTCTGGAACCGGCCTATCCTGATCTCTTCTGCCGTAATGTCCTTGTCTGCGCGGAACGAATACTGCGGGAAGATGAGATGATTCTTCCCGTCAAGGTCAGTGAGCCGCATTCCCGGCTTGTCGGCCTGAAGCCTCATCCTCTCTCTGATGAGTTTGGATGAAGGGAAACTCTCCCTGTCGATATAGACGTTGAGGCCTCTCAAAATCTTCTTCGCCTTGAAGTGATAGGTGCGGACTGTGCCTCCGTTTTGGAGGACGCTGGTCTGCTCTTCCACGCTTTTCCAGATAGGGCTGAGCGAATTCACGGTCTTGCCGTTCACACAGATTTCGAAATAGGGCAGTTCTTCCGCTCCGGTCAAGGTCTTCCCTCCGGCAACGACCGCAGGTGCGAGGATCTTTCCTCCGCAGACGGTCAGTTCCGGCTTGGAATGTTCTGTTTCATCAATCACTCCGGCACTGATGGGAACGAGTCCCACCAGTGCGAGAAGTGATGCCAAAAGGATCGTTTTCTTCATTTTTTAGAATGCTATTATTTTCTTCGGGGTGAAGAATGTGTCGATTGCCGTAGGCTCAGGCAGATACATCGTCGTGTAGGATACTTCCTTGGATGTATCCACATTGTTGATGACTGAACTTGCGCCGAGCGCCACGGTCTCGTAGGTGACGGTCTGAGGAACACCCTTGGTGTCTGTGTATGATACGCGGATGCCGATCTCGTCGTCAGAATAGCAGTTTCCCCAATTGATCGTCACCTTGCCGGATGCTGCTGTCTGGGACTCTACCTGACGGGTATTTAGCGAATTCTGATATATCTCGCCGTATACGGTTACATTCTCTTCGTCCCCGATGGAAACATTGCCGTACTTGTCGCGGGTGACGAGGAAGAGCGAATACTGCCCTTCGGTGATACCCTTGTCTGCTATGACGGAAATGACATCGTTGAAGTCCCATCCTTCAGGGATAGGGACGACGAGAGAGTCACTCTTCTGAGCCCAGTATATGCGCATCTCGTTGGCACGTGGATCGCTGATCCAGAAGTCTACCTTGAAGCGTTCCTTGCCTGCGAAGAGGTGCACGGAATCTGGTCTGGCTATATAGATGATCTCTCCTTGAGAGAGGTACTGGTCTATATTGTCATTCATCTTTGAGCAGGCCGCGCATACGAGCGCGGCGGCTGCAGCTATGATAATGTGTCTAAGTTTCATCATACTCTTCTTTTAAATGGCACCCAATTCAGCACCGTAGAACTCCATCTCGTTCAAGTTCAGAGAGTTGCTCTGAGTCCAGGTCTCGAGGCAGACGAAGCGGCAGAAACGCAGGCCGCCTGCTTCCTCAGGAATCTCGAACTCTTCGCCGTTCTTGGCGTATTCCTTGTCCTCATCTGTGACGTCGGATGTCTCATATCCTGATGGCTTGTAGCTCCAGTCGTCGAGGATGAGCTCCCAGTTTGTCCAGTCGTCCGGTTTGGCACCGGCTTCAGGATCAGTGCTTCCCCATATCTGGAAGTGCTTAGGACAATGAAGTGCGTAGCAGTAGGCTACACGGCCCCAGAACTTGATGCGGGAGAGTTTGTAGGTGTTTACAAGATCGACTGTGAAATATGCCGTATAGGCATTTTCGTTCTTGACCTTGGTTTCCATGTAGATAGGCTTGTCTGAAGTCTTGACTCCGTCGAAGAGGGCTCCTGCGTTGTTACGTGACTTGTGCCAGTTCATGTTGGTAGCAAGTGCGGTTAGGACGAATTTCTCAGGGGTTATGAACTTCTCGTAGAGAGGGGTGAGAGTCTCGGTTATCGTGTCCGTGTAGTTCTCATAGATGTCACGGATGACAACTTTGAATTCGGTTTCGACGGCGTCGAGGCCGCGGACTGCTCCGAAACCGTTAGGGTCGGAGGTTACGATGGTCTGGACGATCTGGTCGGTGCCGTCTTCCCCAGGCATGGAGATATACATGAATATCTGCTCCTTTTCGGGATTGTCCCAGGTGATCTTCATTCCACCCCAGCTAGGCTCGATCTTCACGGTTTCGAGAATCGCATAGATTGGAGCATCCAGCGGCATGATCTCAACTCTGAGAGGTTCGGATTCATTCTGGCTGCGGTCCACAGAAATGAGCTCAATGGTCTGGTTCTCAGAGCGTGCGAACCCCTTGAGCTCCAAGCTGTTCTTGAAGTTGGATGCTCTCACTTCCTGCCTCTGGCCTTGTGAGTCCTTGTAGACAGCCTTTACATAAAGCAGATCAGTGTCATTGGGAAGAGTATAGGTGATCTTTGCTTTTCCCGGGAGGTTCTCCACTTGCGCATTGCTCACCTTGGACGGGGCTTCGCTATCGACAGGGTACTGTCCGATGTACTCGGCCTCGCAGGCGGCGAACAAGAGTGTGAGCGACAACAGTGTAAATATACGTTTCATTGTTTCTGTCATTTTAGATTATTCCCAATATGGATTCTGAACCAGGTTGGTGTTGGTGCGTATCGTGTTGGTCTTGATAGGCCAGAGGTACTCCTTGGTGGTGAACTTGAGGTTCGCAAGGGTTATGATCTGATAGTACTCGGCGTCTTTGGAAGCGTCGACATTCCATGCAAGAACAGGTCCTGTCACATCGGTGACGGCCGTCTTCCAGCGTCTTACGTCCCAGAAATGCTTGCTTTCGAAGCAAAGCTCGACTTCACGCTCCCTGTGTATGATCTCGCGCATGCCTTCTTTGGTCTTAGGCTTGTCGGCGATCCTGGAGTATTTCTTCCAGCTCTCGACCACACCCTCGAGACCCGCATGCTCGCGTACGAGGTCTATGTACTTGTAGACTTCCTCGGTAGGAGCTGCCTCGTACTCGTTGAGGCATTCCGCATACATGAGATAGAGGTCTGCAAGACGGAGGAGGGAAGGAGTGTACGCTGTGCGTGATCTTCCCCAGGTGGATGTGACGGTCGAGGTGTAGTGGTTCGGCTTCTTGGCCCAGTAGCCGGTGATGGTATAACGGAATGAACCGTTCTTACCTGCGGTCTGTCCCTTCTTCATGTGCATGTCCCATCCTGCTCCTGTGAAGTTGCCGTTGCCCCACCAATAGGCGCCGTCGAAGCACATGTTGGCGTAGAAGCGAGGCTCTCGGTGGATGTTCATCTGGGCTGTATGGTAGTCAGGCTGTACATAGAACGGCTGGCTGTCGTCAGTTGTGACCATCTTGTACCTGTTCGCATAGTCCCAGCTTGTATCCTCGTCGATCGGCACACCGTGCTCGGTGTAGAATTTCTCCGCCATCTTCATTGATGGTCCCATAAGTCCTCTGTACGGGTTTGTGCTCCACTCTTCGTCTTTGAAGTATGGCATTGCGTGGTACTCATAGTTGGCTGTCAGGTCGTTCTGAGGGTTGCACCAGAGCATCTCCTCGTTGTACCTGTCGTGATAGACACAGCGGAGATTGTTGACGAGCTGGACTTCAGGTGAGGAAACGATGTACTGTGCATTGCTGAACTTGTACAGTCTGTGACCAGCATCTTCTGCGCATGTGATGGCATCGAGGCATGCGTCAGCAGCACGCTTCCACTTGGATTCGTCATAGCTCTGTGAGAATATTTTCTCACCTCTGTTGTCGGCCACGTTGACATAGTCAGGGTTGCCGTTGAAGAGCGGACTGGCGGATGTGGTGAGTACGAGGGCCTTGATGGCAAGTGCGGCAGGCTTTGTGATATGCCCCAGATCCGTTGCCCTGTTCTCGATATAGTCAGGGAGATCCTCGGCGGCATCGTCAAGGAGGCTGACGACGTAGTCCACGCAGTCATCCCACTTGTCGCGGTACACGCGCACTTCCTCGGATGAAGCCTCTATGGAAAGATTCTCCTTCACGAGAGGAATCGGACCGTACATTCTCATGAGGTAGAAATGCATGTAGGCCTTGAGGACCTTCACTTCCGCCTTCCATATGGTTCTCTGCTCTGCAGAAACCTGTACCTGCACGTTGTCTATCTTTTCAAGGAAGATGTTGCAATATCTGATACCCTTGAAAAGTCCGTTTCCTCCGTAGTTCTCACCGTCCCAGCAATTGATGCGGGGGCTGGCTGCATTCTGGAGTCCGGTCTTGATATAGTAGGCATTATAATCTCCTACAGTTGAATTCGCTTCTCGTGTGTCGACGAAGTTCCAGAGCTCGTCGCTGCCCATGAGTGCAGGATCGTTCTTAGGATCTCCGATGCGTGGGAGATAGCTGTAACAGGTTGCAAGGAATTTTTCTGCACCTACCCTGTCCCGGAACGCGTAATCGATGGTCGCGATGTTGTCCGGCACTACATCGACATAGTCTGCACAGGATGCGATGCAGAAAAGAGCCGCGGCAACTATAATGTTTTTCAAGATTTTCATATTCCTGTCAATTTAGAAAGATACCTGTGCACCGAAGTTGTAAACCCTCTGTGTAGGGTAGTTGAATGCGTTACCAGCCTGCTCCGGATCCCAGAGGTTGAATTTGCTCCAGCAGAAGAGGTTGGTGCCGCTGAAGTAAATCCTGAAGCTGTTCATCTTGATCTTCTTTGTGAGTTTGTTTGGGATCGTGTAGCCGCACTCTAGAGACTTGAGGCGGAGGAACGAACCATCTCTCATGAACCAGGTGCTGGTCTTGGCGTTGTTGTCGATGACCTTGGTGGACATACGAGGCCAGAGGGCGTAGAGGTTTCTGTTATTCTCACTCCAATGGTCGTCAGCATAGCATTTGAGAAGTTGCCTTACCTTGCCTCCGTCGGATACGAACGGTGTCGTGTTGTCCACGCTGATCCAGAATGACTCACGTGCCAGTCCTTGGAAGAAGATGGAGAAGTCAAATCCCTTGTATCCTGTGGAAAGACCGAATCCGTAGATGATCTCAGGCTCAGTAGGATATCCAATCGGCACCATGTCGAGGTCAGTGATGATACCGTCTCCGTTGATGTCACGGTACTTGATGTCACCCTCTCCGTAGTCGCCGAACTGTACAGGGGAGTTCCTTACTTCTTCCTGGTCGACGAAAAGACGCTCAGCCACGAAGCCCCATTTCTGGGATACAGGCTGACCTACCTTGGAGAGCCATGGAGTGGCGCTCTGGTCGATCTCCTCGTACTTGGTGTAGTTGGCCTGTGCGTATGTGAAGTTTGCGCGTCCTGTAATCCACCATCCGCTTGCGAATGATTTCTGGAGATCCATCTGAACATCGACACCGTGTCCTTCAGCTTCACCGAGGTTGGACATAGGTGTGGTCACGAGACCCATTGTGGAAGGAATGTAGCTTCTGGTAAGGAGGATGCCTGTACGCTTCTCCGTGTAGTAGTCTACCTGGAGGTCGAGCATGTTGAAGAGCTTGGCCTCTACTCCGAGGTTGGTCTTGTATGAACGCTCCCAGGTGATCTTGTTGTTCTCGTATTTGCTGATGGATACACCGTTGTAGGTGTTCTTGAACTCGTCTCCAAACTCTGCTCCGTAGCTTCCGTCGTTCATGTTGATCTCGGAGAGATAGAAGAACCTCTGGGCGTTGGTGCCGATGGCGTCGTTACCTACGAGACCGTATGTGGCCTTGAGCTTGAGCATGTTGATGGTCTTGCTGAGCCCGGCAGGATACCATTTTTCGTTGGAGATGATCCATCCGAGACCTGCTGAAGGGAAGAAACCGAAACGCTCATTCTTCGCGAAGCGCTCGGAACCGTTGTATCCGAAGTTGCCCTCGAAGAAGTAGCGCTTGTCGTAGTTGTAGGTGAAACGGCCAGAAAGACCGAGGTTGCGGTGGGCCAGGGACTCGATCAGGGTGCTTGCACCACCCTCGAGCTCGTTACGGGCCTGGAATACGAGCAAACCGCTTACTCCGTGCTTCTCGTTGAAGGTTCTGTCATAGTTGACGGCGGCCTCGAAATAGTTGACCGCGCTTACCGTCTTGGTGCCCGGATTGTAGGTGAGGTACTCAGTACCGCTCTCAGGATTGAGGCAGTTGAGAGTGTAGGTGTTGTGGTAGGTGTCGTATCCTCCGATTTCATAGTAGAACGGGTTGTAGTTGCGGACTACGTCGAAATAGGTGTTACGCGTCGTGCTGGCCATACCCCTGATGCTGAGGCCCTTGGTGATGAATTCGAGATCCTGCTTGAGCTCGAACTGTCCGAGGACCGTGTTCTTGGAGTATTCCTTGTATCCCTTGACCATCTGGGCATAAGGGTTGAGGTAGCTGCCGGTGTCATAGTTTCCGAAGAGGATATGGTATGATCCCAGGTTCTCCGCATCCGGCTCGTAGTAAGGCTGGAAGAGGACAGGGCTGGTGTTCATGATCTGGCTGTAGACGTCGCTACCACCATTGATAGGGCCGTTGTAGTCATCGAAAGATGCATGAAGTCGGATGATGGCCTCGGTGGTCTTGGTGATGTTGATGTTCACATTGGAACGGAGGACATATCTCTTCAGGTCGATGTTGTTGTTGAAGTTGTTCCTTTGGTCGACCTTGAGGAGACCGTTATCGTTGTTGAATGTCGCCGCGATGTAGTACCTGGCCACCTTGCCGCCGCCGCTGATGTTGGCGTTGACTCGCTGGTTGACCGTGGAGTTCTTGAGAAGCATGTCCTTCCAGTCCACCGCAGGATAGAGGATAGGGTTGGTACCGAGCCTCGTATTCTCGATCTTGGCGAGGGAGAACGGTGATGTTGTCATGCGGTCACGTGTGGTTGCACCTTCGTTGAAGAGTTGCATGTAGGTGACAGGATCTGCAAGTTCGAGGTCCTTTGTCGGCTCGGAGATGGATGTCTCGTACCTGACATTGACCTTGGCTGCACCTTCAGCACCTTCCTTGGTATTGACGAGGATGACACCGTTTGCACCGCGTGCACCATAGAGTGCGGTGGCGGTTGCATCCTTCATGATGGAGAATGCCGCAATGTCGTCAGGCTGGAGCCTTGCGAGGTCGGATGATGTCATCCCGACACCGTCGATGAGGATGAGAGGTCCTCTGGCATAGGTGAGGGAAGTGACACCACGTACGAAGAATGTTGCGTCATCCTGCCCAGGCTCACCTGATCTCTGGTATGAGATGAGGCCGGCAACTCGTCCTGCAAGGGCGGTGGTGAGGTTGCTGGAAGGAACCTTGAGCTCAGCCGGTTTCACCGTGTTGATGGAACCGATGACGCTTTCCTTGCGCTGCTTGCCGAATGCGACGATGGTTACTTCGTCAAGTTCGTTGGCTGCGTTCTTGAGTGTGACTTTGATGCTGGTCTGCTGCCCCACGACGACTTGCTGTGTCGCTTTTCCGAAGAAATCGAACTGCAGCACGTCCTTCGCTTTCAGGTTCGTGAACTCGAAGGCTCCATCGATGTCTGTGATGACGCCTTTTGTCGAGCCTACAAGGGAGACTGTAGCGCCAGCAAGGGGCTCTCCTGTCTCTTCTTCGTATACAATACCCTTGACGGTCTTCGTCTGGGCGAAGGCCGTTACAGAGAGAATGATACAGAAGAAGATTGAAACAATCTGTCTCTTTAGCATAGGTCTGATGTTAGTTGGTTATTATTGGTAATGTAATGAATGATTTCTGCAGATATGAGGATCAAGATCGGTGCTCCCACACCGACGGCCATCTCCATGGCTTTGTCGTAGGAGATGCCTATGACGGATGGGAGCAGGTATTTTCCTGATATGTTGAGAAGTATGGATGTGAGTGATGCGACGAGCATCTCTTTCCCCGTGATGGATCTGGAGAACAGGGACCAGATCACCGGCAGATAAACCGGAGCGCCGGCCAGAGCAGCCAGGCTTATGACAAAGTTCACTATCCCCCCGGTCCTGTGCGTTATACAGACGATGGCTACAGCTGCGGCCCCCATCAGGAACGCTGCCACCTTGCCTGTGGCGAGACATTTCCTTTCGGAAGCATCAGGAAAGTGGGATTTCATGAGGTCGTTTGCAACCACGGATGCTGAGGAGTGTATCATGGCATTTATCGAGCTCATGGATGTCATGATGAGCGCTATGAACATGAGTCCTGTCAATCCCTGGGGGAGTATGTCCTGCGTGATGCGGATGAATGCATCCTCTGATGCGGATCCCGCCTGTGCTCCGTCGATTGCCCGGCAGGCAAGGCATGGAAGCATCCAAAGTATAGGACAAATAAAGTACAGTATCGAAAATGTGATGCCGGCACGTCGGCTGTTTTTTTCTGATGAAACGGAGTTCAATTTCTGCACAATGGACCAGTTGCCTCCCATGTTTACTGTATTGTAGATGCAGAAGGCGGCCATGAACACCCAGGTGTACTCTCCAGTAACAGGTGACAGGTAACCTTCTTGCCCGATTGCCTTTATCCCGTCCATTCCGCATGCCGCTTTGAGCGAAAGCGGCACGAGCACCAATATTGCGATGCCGAGAATCAAGAACTTCAGGAAGTCTGTCGCAATGACTGATTTGAATCCGCCCAAAGACACGCTGACCATGCAGAGCATGCTGATCACGACTGCGGATAACTCCAGGCTCATGCTTGTCATCTGTGACAGGATGAGGGCGACGGGGTAGAGGAATGCTCCTGCGGAGAAAATGGAAAGAATGATGAACATTGCTGTGAACGAATTCCCCACACGGCTTCCGTACCTGCCTCTGATGTATTCCGCGACAGTGTCCGCACCTGTCTTCTTCCATCTGCCGGCAATGAAGAACGATGTCAGCAGTCCTGCTAGGAAGATAGTCTCCTGAAGGGTGATACCCACAATCCCGAGAGAATAGGAGATGGAGCCCCACACGATGAAGGTGCCTGCAGAGAAGAAAGACATGAACATGGAGATTCCTGCAAACAGCCACGGTGTGTGCCCGCCGCCGTTGACATATGAACGCAGATTCCTTCCGAACCTTGAGAAGACAAGGCTGGTCGCCAGGACAACGGTTGATACCGCCAGGATAACTAGTAAATCTATTGCGCTCATCATATTATCCATAGCAAAAATAAATAATAAAGACTTTTACCCGGTGGATTACTCAGAATATATAAACGGGAACGTTCCCGAAGTGATGCCTTGATAGAAATAATTGCTATCTTTCGGCATGCAAGGGAAAAAGACGACAATATTCGATATTGCAAGAGCTTTGAATCTGTCGAAGTCCACGGTCTCAAGAGCCCTTACCGACAGTTGGGAGGTGAGCCCGGAGACCCGTGCGCTCGTGATTGAAAAAGCACGGGAGATGAACTATCGTCCCAATGCACAAGCCCGCGGTCTGGTGACGGGGAGCACTCACATGATCGGCTGTATTGTACCGGATCTTTTGAGCTCGACATATTTCACGCAGGTGGCCTCCGCGATCCAGGAAGTCTTGATCGAGCGAGGCTATCAGCTTCTCCTCACGCAGAGCAATGAATCGTTGGATGAAGAGCGGGCTCTTCTCAAGATGATGATGAGCCTTAATGTCGACGGCATCATCATGGCTGCAGTGACTGACAGTGATTTCAACCGTGATCTTATGGACCAGATAGTGTCCGAAGGTACTCCTCTTGTTTTCATCAGCAGGGTATGCAAATCAGTTCCTGTGCCTAAGATCGTTGCCGATGATGAGAAGGCTGCCGAGATGATGGTCGGTCACCTGGTACAGCAGGGTTGCCGCAGGATAGCTTTCGTGTCAGGCCCGGAGAAGATTCTCTCCGGATCCAGGGCGTCTGGTTTCAAGAAGGGGTTGGAACTGAACCGGCTGCAGCTGATTCCGGAACTTATGGTCCAGTCCGGCCTCTTTATCGATGACGGATATGACGCAACAATGAAAATCCTTGATTCCGGAATTATGCCGGATGCCATAATCGCAATCAATGATACCGTGGCATTCGGTGTTATGAAGGCGCTGAAAGACAAGGGGGTCAAGATCCCTGGGGACGTAGCTGTCTGTGGGTTCTCGAATTCCTTTGCTTCTACGATTGTGGAACCGGGGCTGACATCCACCGTGCCGCCTCTGGCAGAGATGGGTCGTACCGCCATTAATCTGATATTCCGTCAGTTGGATGGCTTTGAACTTCCTGACAAGACGATTGTCCTCGAGTCCGATATGGTCGTCAGGGATTCAAGTCTCAAAGTGAGTCCTGGAGAGTGACCTTGATCGCAGCCTGACGCCCTTTCTTCAGATGGAGGTTGAAGCCGACTCTGGATGCTCCTGTGTTTTCGCTGTCCCAAGGGTTGTCTGTTCCTGCCGGGAGGATGAACGGGTGGGCAGAATACTGTCTTCCTGTGCTCAGGATCATGCATCTATCACCCGACTTGAGCCTGATCTTGTGCTTGTTGACAATTTCGGGCTTGGCGAATGTCACCATGTTCCATACGACATCCACGCCTTCCTGGCCGCAGTCCAATGTGTCGCAGATGGACAAAACGCTGTCGTCCGGACTCAGATTGATGCTTCTTGTAGCGCTCTGGACATACGGCGAATATGTCTGTGTGAGGTCTATGGTGCATCCCTTGCCGTTGCTGCCATCCCAGTGGTCGGAAATCTGGGCATAAGCGTGCACGAGAGGATTCCCTCCGTTCATTATCAGTATGTTGTGTGAAGCTGGCCCTATCCTGAATACGGACCATCTCTGGCCGTCCTGGCTTCTGTCGCTCAGGTTGATGTTGTACTTGTAGCAGGTGCCATAGGACTGTGAACCCAGGTCGGCCGCCCAGAGCACACCCTTCCTCTCGAAATAGAACGAACCATTGTCGACGTGACCATGGTTGTTGCAAGGGTTGCCTCCCTTCACCGCAAGATACGTGTCATCGCTGCTGTTCCAGCCGGATCTGTAGATCCAGAGAGGATTGATGCCTCGCGCGAACATGATGTCATCAGGCTTGAATTCATCTTTTTCCTGTCCTGCGCGGGCCAGGATGGTCATGGCGCATGGCCACCATCTGTCACATTCCTTTACTTTTCCCTCCATGAGCATCCGCTTCTCAAGATGGCATATGGTAGGGTCGCCAAGCTCGGATGCGAACCAGAAGGTCATCATGTGAGCTATCTGGGAGGTGTTGGAATCGTTGAATGAAAAGCATCTTCCGGTCGGGGTCGCAAGGTACTTGATGTAGTAACCTGTCTTCATGAATCCTTCCGCCTTCGGGATGTCGAAATCGGAGCCGAGAGCGCTCCTCAGTGCTTCGATCATCAGGATTTCATATGATGTGCCGTATCCCCAGTAGGTGTTTCCTTCCGGGTATGCGCCGTCTGGGCTGTATGCCTTCATGGCGGCAGGATTGCTTTCAAGCGACTTCTTGATGTATGCGTCCGCTTCTTCCGGAATACTCTCATGGATGGCCAGGCTGCCGATCACCATTGCGCAGTTGCACACCTGGTTCCAGTTATGCCCGACGGTGTAGAATGCATGGTCTCCCGCTGTTCTGAGACCTTTGTCGAGCACGGCTTCTTCCACCATCTCCTTGGTGTCCTGGGCCAGGACACCATATAGCCAGTCGTATCCGATGGACAAGGCGATGATCATCTCGGCCGTGTCGAGGTAATGCGCTGGATCCCAGTCCCTGTATCCGCATGCGTTGATGATCTCTTTTTCCGCACGTTCGGCATAGGCCCGGTCTCCTGTCATCCTGTATGCGTATGAAAGGCAGAGAACCATCTTCTCGACATTCCTGACCTTGGCCAGGATATGCCCGTAGGTGTCTGTCCTCTCCTGGCATGGCTTCTTGAGCGTGGCTCTCGCTTCCTTCATGATCAGCTTGTGCATGATCTGCAGGTACTCCCTTCCCGGCTCTTCCATCTTCGATTTGATGAAATCTTCTTCTCCGGCAGTCATGATCAACCTGGGATGCTTAGGAAGTTCTCCGGCGGGCAGCGCGGCTGGTATCAGTGTGGCTGCCAGAAGTATGAGATAGCAGACAAGGCGTTTCATATCTATGGTCATTTCCCACAAAAGTAGCTACAATACATCAAATATTTCCCGACTTCAACGGGAACGTTCCCGCCTCTTGCCCGCTTCATCCTGAACTTGAAAAATATTCTTATATTTGCCCGGTATCTGGAATATTATGGAAGAGAGATATACAGACAAACTGGCGAGATACATTCTCATCGCCTCCGGCATACTGCTGGCATTCTTCGTGTGCCGGCTGTTCAGGAAAGTGCTGCTCTATATAATCTGTGCGGCCGTCGTAGCTCTGGTTGGACGTCCTCTGATGCTCCTGTTGGGCAAGATAAGGATATTCAAGAAACAGCTTCCGACATGGCTCTGTGCCATATTTACCATCCTGCTGGTCATCAGCGTGTTCCTCGGCGTGATCTGCCTTGTGGCTCCTGTATTCACCGGCATCGCCTCGGACGTGTCGAAGGCTAACATTTCCGGTGGCATGATCTCGCTTTCCGAACCGCTTGAGAAACTGAACGGATTCCTGAGGGGGACTTTCGCGTCCCTTGGACCGGAATTCAAGGTTGAGGATGTCCTGGTCAAGCGCCTGAGTTCCCTGTTCGATTTCTCGGTGTTCTCGAATGTCCTCTCCGGGATGGCGTCGTTTGTTGCTTCATTCGGCGTGGGGCTTTTCTCCGTCGTGTTCATCTCGTTCTTCTTCGTGAAGGATCCGGACCTTTTCCCGAACATCATAGCGGCTTTTGTCCCGGACAGATATGAGAGCACCGCAAGGGAGTCGATGTCAGAGATCGGCGGCCTGGTGTCCAGGTATTTCTCCGGTATCGCACTTGAAGTCCTCGGAGTGACCGTGCTCAATTTCCTGGGCCTCCATCTCATCGCGCGCCTCGGATTCCGCTATTCGATAGGAATCGCGTTCGTTACAGGAGTGCTGAACGTGATCCCGTATGTCGGTCCGCTGATCGGTGAGGTGCTCGGCACCGTCCTTGCCCTGATCATCAAATATGCCTGCGCAGGCAATGTCGGTCTTGACGTGAGCATGCTGGCGTTCGCGCTGATAGTACTTGCAATACTGCTCTGCACCCAGCTTGTCGACAATTTCGTATATCAGCCGGTGATCTATTCCAGCAGCATCAAGGCTCATCCTCTCGAAATCTTCATAGTGCTGCTGCTTGGCGGCACCCTCGGCGGAATGCTGGGCATTCTGGTGGCCGTGCCGACCTATACCGTGCTCAGAGTGGTGGCGGTCAAGTTTTTCGGCGATGCGAAGGTTGTGCGGAGGCTGGTCGGGAACGAGTGATGCTCATCACGCGATGAGGAACGTCCATGCTGCAAATCTGGCCGCCTTGCCGACGAGCATCAGCAGGATGGTCCACAGGGCCGGACATTTGTAGAATCCCAGAGCAACGACGAATACATCTCCCACGAACGGCACCCAACTGATGAGTGCCACCCAGACGCCGTACTTGTCTATGAACCTTTTCTGCTTTTCGAGAGTTTCGCTCTTGACGTGGAAGTATTTCTCAAGCCACTCCCACTTGCCGATGCGGCCGATGTAGTAGGTCGTGATGCCGCCCAGCCAGTTGCCGAGCGTTCCGACTGCGAACACGGCCATCGGCGTGAACCCTGCGGCGAGTGAGCCGATGTAGAGCGCGTCAGAACTGAACGGGAAGATGGTCGCGGCCAGGAATGTCCCTATGAACAACCCCGTCAATCCTATTTCTTCAAGTCCCGGCATCTATTACAAAAATCCCTGCAAATATATGATATTGGAGTCTTTTTCTTTTGATTATTTATTATATTTGCATCACTAACAGTACAAATTTTAGTTGAAATGAAAGAATTAGTAGCAAAAATCAATGAACTCTGCGCTGCTTTCGCAGCAGAGGCTGACAAGAACGTAGCAGGAAACAAGGCAGCTGGTGCTCGCGCCCGCAAGGCTTCCCTCGAGCTTGAGAAGGTTCTTAAGGAGTTCAGAAAGATCAGCGTTGCTGAAGGCAAATAATCCCTTCGTGCGATAGAATGAAGCCGTCCCTTACGGGGCGGCTTTTTTCGTGTTCAGTCTATTTGTCTGTGTTGATGAAATCTGTGATGAGCTGCATCAGCGGCCGGAAAGTCTCGAATCTGGCCGTCTCGAGGTCGTCTTCCGCCGTGTGGTAGTACGGGAACGCTTCGCCGCTCTTGTTCTCGAAGAAGATGCATGGCACGCCGCGCTGCGCGAATGGCCAGTGGTCGCTGTTGGCTGCAAGTTCGCCGCGCTTCAATGTCTTGAAGTACTGTCCGCGCGCGTTCAGCTCCTCGAATCTGCGGAAGCCGGCCATTCCGGCGTCGCTGACTTCGCAGTATTGCTCGGGGTTGTTGTCGCAGATCATGTCCAGGTTGAACAGGTATCTGATGCTGCCGAGCGGCATGGCGGGATGTTCGGCGAACCAGGTGGAGCCGCGCAGGTTGGCTTCTTCACCGCTGACGGCCACGAAATACATGTCGAATGCGGGCTTGTGGAGCTTGTAGTGGCGGGCAAGTGTGATGATGCCGGCAGTGCCTGATGCGTTGTCATTCGCCCCGGGGAAGTAGAGCCTGCGGCCCATGTTGCCGAGGTGGTCGTAGTGCGCCGTGAACACATAGCAGCTGTCGTGGCGTTCTCCTTCGACCTTGGCGATGACGTTGCTGCTCTCGTACTGCCCTAGAAACTCGTTCTCGATATTGACCTTCACCTCCTCAGCGCCTTCCAGCACTTCTGCGGTGGTCCAGATTATCACTTTGTCCCTGACCTTATCGCCATATGCCTTGTAGAATTTCAGCGGGGTGTTCCATGTGTAGATCATTCCTGCGTTCAGACATTCCCCCTTGGCTTCCATCTTCTTGAAATCCTGGCCGTGCTTGTATGTGAACCAGAAATCGCAGACCACGTAGCATCCTGCGTTCTCCGGTTTGGCAAGGTCCGCGAAAATCCCGGCGGAGTCGTAGTTGAGGGTGTCGATGAAATACAGGCCGCCACGGCCTTTCGCGCCGGCAGAATACTCCCTGACCACGAAATCGCGCCCCGGCGTCAGCTTGTGTCCGTCGACGGACATCTTCATCTTGCCGGGGAAGGTGTTGATGTCGATGCAGAACGGCTGCATCGTCACTTCGTCCGCTCCGGCCTTCCTGAACTCGTCCGCGATGTATTTCCCGGCCTTGACCACGCCGTCCCTGGCATAGCCGCGGCCCTGATATCTGGCTGAGCTGAGCTCTGTGATGATGGATTTGAATTGCTCCTCGTCCTGGGCGGACAAGCATATCGCCAGAGAGCATAGCATCAAAGATGCGACAATCAGTTTCTTCATCATATTGTTGATACTTACCAATCCAGTTTCACATTCTGCTTGCGCAGACGGTCTTGTAGTTCATTGACGTCGATGTCGCGGCAGGAACGCCTGCCGAGCACGGCAAGTCCTGCGGCAGTACCGGCTGCCTGCCCTGTCATGAAGCAGGTGCCGACCTCACGTGCGTCGTATGTGAGAGGCCGTTCGAATCCGAAGCAGCGCCCACCGACCAGCAGGTTGCTGACATGTTTCGGGGTGATGGCGCTGTAGGGGATCTGCCAGATCTTACGGTCCTTCGAATTGATGCTCCTGCCGTCAAACTTGAGCGTCGAGTCAGAGCCGGCAAATCCGATCACGTCCTTGTAGCTGCGGCCGTCCGCCGCTCCTGACGCCGTGACGTTGGCGACGCTGTCCAACACGCGTGTGATGCGTACGCCGACCACGCCCGGTGTGTCGAGCAGGAACAGGTCCTCGCAGCCTTCCTGCTGCTTGAGCTTGAGGGAGTCCTCCCACATCATTTTTCTGAGCTTGAGCTGGATGCGGGTGAGGTTGTAGATGTCCAGTCCGTCCTGGTCACGCTCACCGACGGTGTGGCGTGTGCGGACTCCTCTGATAGGGGTGAGGGTGCCTGTTTTGCTGTTCTCTGCGTTGCCTATCCTCCACATCGCTCCGATGTCGTCCTTGTAGACGGTGAAGTTTTCGCCAGCCCAGTCGAGTATGTCTCCGTCTCCGGTGCAGTCTATGACGAACTTGGACCTGATTGCGACGCGGCCGCTCTTGCCTTCGATGACCACTGCGTCGATCCTGTCGCCCGACATGGCGATTTCGGCCGCCTGCACGCCGTAGAGTATGCGTACGCCACACTCTTCAAGCATTTCTTCCATGAAGTATTTGGCCGCTTCCGGATCCACCTTCGGTTTGACGTTTTCCAGTGAGAGCATCTTGTACTTGTCGAGTCTTTGACATAGTTCTTCGGCGATGCCGAAAATCGCCTGTTCGCGTCCGTTATGGGTCGGGGTGAACATGTTGATGATCGGAGTCACACCGCAGCCTGTGAACAGGCCGCCGAGGAAGTACTGCCTCTCGAGCAGGAGGACGTCCATGCCCTGGCGTGCGGCAGCGATGGCCGCTGCGAATCCCGCAGGTCCGCCGCCGGCAACTACAACGTCCGCGCTGTCCACTACCGGCAGCTTCCTGGCAGACTCCTTAATATATTCCTTGGCCTCGAGGGGCGTGTTGACCTTCTTGTCCTTGATCTCGGCCGATGCTGTGGTGCCGAGTGTCAATGCTCCGGCGCTGACGGCCGCAGTCTTGAGGAAGTGCCTTCTATCCATATCCAGGTGTGTTATTCAGTTCCGATCAGTTCTGTCCTGAGCTTGCATCAGGCCTGACGACAGTCACGCCGACAGGAGCCTCGATCGTGATTGCGGCCTTGCCGTCGGTGTTGTCCCAGCTGACCTTGATGGTGCCGTAAGGGGTCTCTTTCGTGACCTTGACCCAGTCGAGACCTGCTGGCATCTGAGGGTCGATGAGGACTTTCCTGTATCCCGGCTCGAGAGGGACGATGCCTCCGAGAGCCTGGTAGAACCAGCTTCCGATTCCGTTGTAGCAGTTGTGGAAATGGCTGCGCGCGTCATCCCAGTTTTCCCAGGTGCCGGTCGCTCCGTTGTCAATCATGAATAGGTAGCCCGGGTAGTCGTGCTTTTTCAGCATTCCGTACATGAAGTCCGGCTGATGCGCCAGGGTGGCCCATTCAGTGAGGACCGGAATTCCGACGAGACCAACTCCGAGGTGACCGCCGTTGATGGTGTCGGTGCGCTCGATGAGCGATCTGCTGACGCTTTCCAGCAGATCTTCAGGCACTGCACCGACGAGCATAGGATAAGACATGTCCAGCTGGGTGCCGGTCCCGTAGGTGTGGCTCTCAGGGTGGTAGAATGCTTCGTGTATGCGTTTGCGCAGGGCTTCAAGCTCGGCCTTGAATCTTGCTTCATCTTCGTTTTTGCCCAGAAGCCTGGCAATCTCCACGAGGTCGGCCAGCTGCTGGCAGACCGCACAGTTGCTGACCAGGGTCACGGTCTCCTCTGCATCGACGTCGATGCCCTTCGGAGCAAGCCAGTCGCCGAGATACCATGCTCTGTAGATCGGATCCGGCCATCTGCGGAGGAGTCCGTCGGAAGAGTAGGCATGGACATAGTCCAGCGAAAGCTTCATGTTGTCGTAGCATTTCTCGAGCATTCGGCTGTCACCGTATGCCATGTATGTGCGCCATGGAGCCTGGGTGAGGAAGGTGCACCAATACGGGCCGCCGCCTGCGCGCCAAGGGCAAGGAGCGGTATGCGGCTGGCCTCCGTCCTCCCAGGTGGCGTCATTCCAGGCCTCGAGCCAGTTGGCGTAGAGCGGTGCGACGTCGAACATGTATTGGAGCGACAGCGTCGATGCGTTGCCGTCACCGCCGTAACCGAGCCTTTCGAGGTTGGCGCAGTCGACCATGTAGCCGTTGAATGCGAGATTCTCCATCGTGTAGCGTACCAGGTCATGGATGCTCTGAAGTTCTGGGTCGGAGCATTCGAAGGTCGCGGCTGACGCGTAGTCCGTGCGCACCCTGTGCACCTTGACAGATGCCGGGTCCGGGGCTTCTGCCAGTCCGTAGAAGCGGACATATCTGAATATGTTGGAGCAGAAGCGGCCGACGAACCGGTCTCCGCCTTCCGCACCGGAGCATATCAGGGTGTATTTGCCGAAGGTGTCACGCCACGGGACTTCCTCGAATTCATAGTCGAGAACCTTGACGGATATTTCGCTTCCTGCTGGAGCGGAGATGGTGGCCTCGAAGAGACCGTTGGCCACGCGGCCGAGGTCCACGGTCCAGCAGCTGTCGCCGGTCTGCTTCACGCTGACGCCGCAGATTGTCTCCTGGATGCGGCAGAGTTCGCACATCTGTGGAGTGGCAGGGATGTCCACGTCTTCCTTCACGGCCGCCGGCACCCAGTTCAGCTGGTCGAGCGTTCCCGCGTCGAATGAGGCAGGAACCAGCCGCGCGTCGATTGTCTCGCCATTCTGCTCTCTGAGATGATGGTCGTTGTCGCGATATCCGCTCGGAGCGGCCATCCAGCCTTCTCCGGTGCCCAGGATGCATTCCCAGCCGCTGTCGGTGAGGATGTCCAACTCCGCTCTGACCAGCGGCGTGTCCGGATCGAGCCCGAATGCGTCGGTGCGGTACCAGCCGTACGCTGTGCAGAGAACGATCTCATTTGCGCCTTTGTGCAGGAGCGGGGTCACGTCGTATGTGTTTATGAGCGAGCGCTTGTTCAACTGCGATACGGCCGGCGTGAGCACTGCGTCGCCGACTTTCGTGCCGTTGATGTACGCTTCATGGTAGCCGGCCGAATTCACGTGCAGCAGGGCCAGGTCGCACTTGCCGTCGTAGCTGAACTGCTTGCGCAGGAGGGGAGCGTCATCGCTTTCCGGGGCCATGCCGATGAAGCTGCCCTGGATCGTGTCCGGTGCAATGATGCCCACGGCGAATCTCTGGGGGGCGCTCCAGCGTGATGGCTTCCCGTCCTCATTCCAGACCCTCACTCTCCACCAGCAGAGCTGGCGCGGGGCCAGGTCGCTGCCCTCGTATCCGACCATGATCTGGTCGGGACTTGCGACGTGCCCGGACGACCAGAGGTCCGCTACGCCTTTTCTCAGCAGCTTTTCTGACGAGGCGACCTGGATTTCGTATCCTTCCTGGGTCATTGCAGACGGGGATTTGATCTTCCAGCTGAAATGCGGCTCTGCTGAATCTGTTGCCAAAGGCTCGACGAGCCCTTCACATTTGAGGTCGTATGTGCTGAAACTTGAACTTGCGCAGCTGCAGACGGCTGCGGTTGCGATAAACAATGCGATGAGTCTCTTCATATCTGTTCCAGTTGGATCGTATTACGGCCGCGTGCTTCAGAGAGCACTGCGGAGCCAGGTGATGAAATCGTTGATATCCAGGTTGTAGCCCCTTGCCGGGCAGATGATGTCGCCGTCGGGGGATTGGATGACATAGTTCGGTTGGGCGGCGACGCCGTATCTGGTGAGTGCTATGTCTGCGTTTATCTTGCCTATTGTCTTGAGGACCTTGCCTGAGGCGTTCGTTCTCCATGACCCTTGTGGGGCCTCGAGCTTGTCGTCAGTGTATAAGGCACAGATTATGAACTCGTTGCGTAGTAATTCCAGGACTCGGGGGTCGCTCCATACCCGGCTTTCCATCTCGCGGCAGTTGACGCATCCGTGGCCGGTGAAATCGATGAAAAGAGGCTTGCCGGCAGCCTTTGCGGCAGCCTCGGCTTCTTCCAGGTCGAAATATCCGGAGAGTCCGAGAGGAAGCTCGAGGATGTCGGAGTACCTGGGTGCGTCGTCCTTGGTCCCGACGGGGGATATGAGCCCCGCACCCGGCTGACCGAGCACGAAATCCTGGGTCTCCATCGGTGGCAGGTAGCCGGACAGGGCCTTGAGCGGCGCGCCCCACATGCCAGGTATCATATAGACCACGAAGGTGAAGTCGATGATGGCGAGGGCGAGACGCAGGGTGCTGACATATTTGATTTCGGAGTCGTTCTTGAATCTAAGCTTGCCGAGCAGGTAGAATCCAAGCATGGAGAAGCATACGATCCATATCGCGAGATAGACTTCGCGGTCGAGCAGTCCCCAGTGATAGACCTGGTCCGCGGTGCTCAGGAACTTGAAGCCGAGGGCGATTTCGACAAATCCGAGGACGATCTTTACACTGTTGAGCCAGCCGCCGCTCTTCGGAAGTTTCTTGAGGAATCCAGGGAAGAGCGCGAAAAGCACGAATGGAAGCGCAAATACGGCCGAGAATACCAGCATCGTCACGATCGGTGCCCAGAATTCGCCGGAGGTCGACTTGATGAGCACGCTGCCCACGATAGGACCGGTGCAGCTGAATGACACCAGCACGAGGGTGAGGGCGAGGAAGAAGATGCCGCCGAGGCCTTTCCGTCTGTCGGCCTGCTGGTCCGAGCCGTTGACGAGCTTGGATGGCAGTATGATTTCGAACGCTCCGAAGAATGAGGCTGCGAATGCCATGAAGATCACGAAGAACAGGATGTTCGGAAGCCAGTGTGTCGAGAGCCAGTTGAAAATGTCCGCGGTCACGGCATTTCCGCCGATGATGCGGGTGAGCAATATGATCACCGCAATCGGCAGGGTGTACAGGAGCACGATGAAGAAGCCGTACATAAATGCGCGGAAGCGCCCGGCGTGCTTGTCTTCGCTGCCTTTGATGAAGAATGACACGGTCATCGGGATCATCGGGAACACGCATGGGGTGACGATGGCTGCAAGACCCCAAAGTATTGCGGCCAGGATCATGCCCCAGAGGCCGCCGTCGCCGGTATGGGTGCGGCCGGACGCTGGAGCGTGCGTGTCGGATTCCTCCGGCTCACCGATGGTCACTGTCAGGTCCCGGTCGTCCGGAGGGGTGCAGGAGTCTTCCGTGCAGGACATCCACTCGACATTCAGCCGGATGTCGGCGCTCTGCCCTTTCAACTTGACCTCCTGCGTGAAGATGGCTTTTTCGTAGATGCATCCGATCTCCGCACCGTATGTCTCGTCGAACGTCTTCCTGACCTCGGAAATGGTCTGCAGCTCACCCAGAAGCTCGTAGTTGTCGGCCGGCTCGAAGGTGATCATGGTCGGGTTGGGACCGTCAGGATACTCGCATGTGTCGTAGATGTGGTATTCCGCCGGGATTGTGCCTGTGATGGTGATCCTGTAGATGTCGCCGTCGATCTTTTCGCCGGCCGCATTCCACTCGACCTGGGCGGAAAGCACCGGGACGAGCAGGAGGAAGAGGATTATGGAGAGAATAGTTTTTTTCATCGTCAATCTACAAATTTGATTTTACCAGCGTCTCTCGGCCTGGCCTCAGGTGCTTCATCCGGATAGCCGACGGCGATGATGATCTGCAGTTCGTATCCCTCGCTGAATCCCAGTTTGTCAAGCCATGGTTTTGCTGCCTCGCAGCCGTTGAGAACCATGACAGGGCCGCCCATGATGCATGTTCCAAGCCCCAGCGAATATGCCGCCAGGCAGATGTTCTCGCTCATCAATCCGACGTTCTGGTGCTGCATTGTACCGCCATCTGCAGGGCAGGCGATGGCGATTGCGGCGGTCGCGTTGCGGAATGCGTTGCGGAATCGCGGGTCTTTTTCGTCAACGAAGAACGGCATCTCCTTGCGCATGACTTCCGTGATGCCGTCGAAGTACTCTTTGCTGTCGATGATGCGCACTTCCCATTCCTGCTTGTTCATCGCATTTGGAGCGTTGATGCCGCATTCTGCGAGTTTGAGGAGCTTTTCACGCTCCACAGGCGTGTCTTTGTAATGGCGTATCGAGCGGCGTGCCATTATCGCCTCTATCACTGGATTGTCCATATCTCCGGTATTTTCTGCTTTGCTGCAGCAGGCTGTGGCCAGCACAGTCAGCGTCATGATAAGTATCAGATTCTTTCGCATATCGATGGTGTTGCTTGTGTCAGATCAATGCCAGAGCTTCCTCGAGCTCGTGGCCGCGGTAGAGGATACGGCCGTCAGTGCCGACCAGCACGATGGTCGGTATGCCGAGTATCCCATAGTCGATGGAAGGGGAGTTCTTGCGTCCTCCGGTGTAGAGCACGGGCCAGTTGATGCCGAGCTCTGACATGGCCTTGAGAGTGTTGTCGAGCGATTTTTCCCAGACGGCGATCCCCAGGATGTCCACCTTGCCCGTGGCGTTGAGAGGCACGAGCCCGCTCTTGATCAGCGAACGGCATGGGGGGCACCACGATGCCCAGAAATCAAGCAGGAGGGGCTTGTCGCCAAGATATTTGCTGATGTTCTCGCTTTCGCCGGAGATGGCGTTGGGCGCCGTGATGTCGACATAGGGGTTGCCGGCTGCGCACAGTGGCATCTTGCGTATGGCTGCCGCTTTTGCAGCTATCAGTTCGTTGGAACGGATGTACTCGGACGCATTGTCGAATTCGGCGAGCCCTTTGTCCGGCTCCCAGAAGTTGGTGAGCAGGTTCTTGAACGCGACTGCTCCGAGCGAATCATCTGGATGCCGGCCGTATATCTCTTCGCAGAGCGCGGCCTCCATGGCTTCGGCGTTTTCGGCCGTCAGCGTGGAGTCGGCGCCGATTTCCGCCATCCTCGCGTTGAAATACTCGATGTCGCTTTTCATCGACCGACCGCTGCCTGATGTGCATGAGACAGCCGACGCGGCGCATATGGCCGCAATCATAGATAGTATTGTCCTTTTCATGATTTATCATTCATCGTAAGATGACCAAAGTTACAAAAAAATCTTTTCCCCAATACTATGCGGAGCTCCGCTCATATAAAAAGAAGAGGCCGCCCATTGGGGTCGACCTCTCGAAACCGGCATCAAAAACCGTTATTTCCCACAATCTCCGGCTCAGTCCACTTCCTCGATCCTGATGCTGTTTTTTGACACTTGATGAATACTAGAACATGTACCCGATTGAGAAGGTAAGCAGATTCTGCTTGTAGCTGACTTTGTCTGATTTGTTGAGGTCGGTCAGACCGAGGTCGTATCCAATCTTGAGACGGATGGAGTCGTGCAACTCGGCTGCAAGGCCGAAAGATGCTGAAATACCGAAACGGTTGTAGGAATCATCTGCATAATTGTCGATTTCAATTCCTTTGGTATCTCCGACATATGTTGTACTCTTGTCAGAAAGTCCGTAATTTGCGGACGGTCCTGCGAAAAGCTTGAAAGCGATGTCGCTGGAAGGGACAAAGGCATAGTTGAGGAGAATAGGGATCTGGATTCCGTGGTACTGGTTCTTGGCACTCAGTTCATCTCCGGTCTTTGAGAAGTTGAAGACATAGTTTACACCCGGCTCGACTCCAAAGTTTCCTGCAATACCAAAATTATGCGAAACACCTGCGAAGATAGTGTTTGATTTTGAAGTGTCAGGCTCCAAAGAACCGAAGGTGGTCTTGTCTCTGCCAAGTCCGTAACCGAGGTTGAAATATGTCTGTGCGTTTGCTGATACTGCGAAAAGAATCGTCGCAGCTGCGATTGTCAAGATTTTTTTCATGTTTGAACTTTTTAAAATATAGCATCAGTTGACATCCAAGTTCCATGCCAGATGGAGAGCCCATGAGTGTCAGTAACCATGGGAATATTGCTTTTATGGAACAGTATGGATATATTTGCGGAACAGGTAGTGTATGAATTTATGAAGATATCAATCATCGGTGCCGGCAACATCGGCGGTGCCATGGCCCGCGGGCTGGTGGCAAAAGGGGCGCTGGAGCCCTCATCCCTCACTCTCACGACAGCACATGAGCAGTCTCTGGCAAAATATGCCGGGCTCGGCTGCAATCTCACCACGGACAACAGGAGTGCAGCCTGTGACGCTGACATTGTGGTGCTGGCGGTGAAGCCCTGGCTGATCGGAGATGTTGTGGATGAGATAAAGGAAGTGCTCTCCCAGGGGCGTCAGATGGTTGTGAGCCTGGCTGCCGGAGTGGACAACAGGGATCTTTCGGGGAGACTGGGAAATTCCGTGGATCTGGTCTGCGTCATCCCCAACACTGCCATCGAGATAGGGGAGAGCGTCACTTTCCTCTGTCCGGTGAACATCAGTGCGGCAAGGCTGGGCGTGGTCCGGGCTCTGTTTGACAAACTTGGAAGGACCTTTGTCGTGGACGAGGCGCACCTGCCGGCCGGTACGGCCCTGGCTTCCTGTGGTATCGCATTCGCCATGCGGTACGCACGTGCGGCCACAGAAGGTGGAGTGCAGCTCGGGTTCAAGCCTGATGTGGCCCTGGAGATTGTGGAGCAGACAGTTGTTGGTGCCATGAAGCTCATGGAGGCGCATGGAAGCCATCCCGAAGTGGAGATCGACCGTGTGACCACCCCGGGTGGCATCACGATCAAAGGTCTTAACGCCATGGAGGAGGCAGGGTTTACCAATGCCGTGATCAAAGGACTGAAGGCGGCAAAATGAAAAGGATAGTAGTCAAGATAGGCAGCAATGTGCTGACGAGGGACGACGGCTCGCTGGATGTGACACGCATGTCAGCGTTCGTCGACCAGGTGGCGGCACTCTACCGCTCCGGAATGGAGATGCTGATAGTCACCAGCGGCGCGGTCGCATGCGGACGTTCCATTCTCAAGCCCGGGCACTCGCTGGACGGTGTGGAGCAGAGACAGCTTTACTCCGCAGTGGGCCAGGTGAGTCTGATCAACCACTATTCGCAGCTGTTCCGCGAGTACGGCATCACCATCGGGCAGGTGCTCACCATGAAGAAGAACTTCGAGCCGGGCGTGGAGTATGACAATCAGCGTGGCTGCATCGGAGTGATGCTGGAGAACGGAGTGATACCCGTGATCAACGAAAACGACACGGTCTGCGTCACCGAACTTATGTTTACCGACAACGACGAACTGTCCGGGCTGGTGGCATCCATGATGCAGGCCGACCTGCTGGTGATACTGAGCAACGTGGACGGACTTTATAGCGACTGCGGGTCCCGCACCGTGATACCTGTTGTGCATCCCGGCGACGGCATGGAAGCTTTCATCGGCGAAGAAAAGAGCAGCGCCGGCCGCGGAGGCATGCTGAGCAAGTGCCACACCGCCCAGCAGATAAGCGCCAGCGGCATTCCGGTTATAATAGCCTGCGGCCGCAGGAATGGCGTTTTGACCTCGCTGATAAATGACCCTGAATCGGTCCCTCATACATTGTTTGTAAGCGAATAGGATATGGAAGAACTGTTCCGCAAGGCACGGCAGGCAAGCCGCAACATATTGGGAATGAGTGCGCAGGAGCGTAACAATGCCATATTGGCAGTGGCTTCGGAACTCGAGGCGTGCGCCGGTGCGCTGCTTGATGCCAACGGCCGCGACCTGGCCGCTATGGATCCCGCCAACCCGCTCTACGACAGGCTGAAGCTGACCCCTGAGCGTATAGCAGGCATTGCTGCCGATATGCGGAATGTGGCAGATCTTCCCGACCCTCTGGACAGGATACTTGATGACAGGACCCTGCCAAACGGACTCAGGCTTCGCAAGGTAAGTGTCCCTTTCGGGGTGATCGGGGTGATCTACGAAGCCCGTCCCAACGTGACCTTCGACGTGTTCTCTCTCTGTTTCAAGAGCGGCAGCGCCTGCGTTTTGAAGGGCGGCAGGGATGCCGACAATTCCAACCGTGAGGCGGAAAGGATCATACGCGCAGGGCTCGCAAAAGCCGGCGCTGACCCATGCACGGTCACACTGCTCCCGTCCACACACGAGGCTGCGGATGCCCTGCTTGGT
>JAZQNI010000087.1:0-26018 GCA_045627265.1 Candidatus Cryptobacteroides sp. | reverse complement strand
GGGTGTGTTCTCCAAGTACCTGGCCACCATAGATCTCTTCTCCCGGTTCCACGAAGAAACGGCCTCTGTCGAGGAGCTTGTTCATGGAGTAGGCGATGGCTTCTCCTGTCTCAAGGGATACGAGGGAACCGTTGTTCCTGTGCTCGAGCTCACCCTTGAACGGATGGTACTCCTTGAAGCGGTGGGCAACGATAGCCTCTCCCTGGGTGGCTGTGAGCATGTTGCTTCTGAGACCCATGAGACCTCTGGTAGGGATTTCGAACTCAAGCAGTGTCCTGTCCCCGCGCGGTTCCATGCGGAGAAGTGCACCTTTCCTGCGGGTGGATATCTCGATGGCTGCTCCAACGAACTCTTCAGGAACTTCGATGGAAAGATCCTCGATAGGCTCGCATCTCTGACCGTTGATGGTCTTGTCAAGCACTTTCGGCTGGCCTACCTGAAGCTCGAATCCTTCGCGGCGCATGGTCTCGATGAGGACGGAGAGGTGCAGGACACCGCGGCCGTAGACGACGAACGAGTCAGCGCTGGTTCCTGGTTTCACCCTGAGGGCAAGGTTCTTCTCAAGTTCGCGCTCAAGACGCTCCTTGATATGGCGAGAAGTCACATATTTGCCGTCCTTGCCGAAGAATGGCGAGTTGTTGATGCAGAAAAGCATGCTCATCGTAGGCTCGTCGATGGCGATAGGAGGGAGCGCCTCAGGATTGTCGAAGTCGGCGATGGTGTCACCGATCTCGAAACCGTCGATACCTACGACCGCGCAGATATCACCGCAGCATGCTTCCTCGACATTGGCTTTCCCGAGACCGTCGAATACCATGAGCTGCTTGATTTTCTGTTTCTGTATGATGTCATACCTCTTGCAGAGGCTCATGTTCATACCTGAAGTAAGTTTGCCCCTGGTGACGCGGCCGACTGCGATACGGCCGACGTATGGTGAGTATTCGAGCGACGAAATCAGCATCTGAGGCGTTCCCTCCTTGTATTCTGGAGCAGGAATGACTTCGAGGATGGTATCGAGCAGCGGGGTGATGTCGTTTGTCGGCTGCTTCCAGTCGAGAGACATCCAGCCCTGCTTCGCGCTGCCATAGACAGTCTTGAAATCAAGCTGGTCCTCGTTGGCATTGAGATTGAACATCAGGTCGAAGACCTCGTCCTGAACTTCGTCAGGACGGCAGTTCGGCTTGTCCACCTTGTTGATGACCACGATCGGCTTCTTGCCCATCTGGAGGGCTTTCTGGAGCACGAACCTGGTCTGAGGCATACAACCCTCGAACGCGTCCACGAGCAGGAGCACGCCGTCGGCCATGTTGAGCACGCGCTCGACCTCACCGCCGAAATCGCTATGCCCCGGAGTGTCGATGATATTGATCTTCACTCCCTTGTATATTACAGACACATTCTTCGCAAGGATGGTGATACCTCTCTCCCTTTCAAGGTCGTTGTTGTCGAGGATCAACTGGCCGAGGTTTTCCGGCTGCCTTACGAGATTCGCCTGATAAATCATCCTGTCCACGAGCGTCGTCTTGCCGTGGTCAACGTGCGCGATAATCGCGATGTTCCTAATCTCCTGCATAAAAATCAGTAGTTTTCAACAATAAATCTTGCAAAAGTACTCATTTTTTTGCGTTTTTGAACTACAAGAGGTCGCCAAAAAGGAAAATATTGCCGGAATAATAATGCTTCTCCAGATAGACATCCGTGTACTTGTCATACAGGACCTTGGCGGAATCCCCAAGGATTGAGCGCTTGTCTATCGGCTTGTCAGTGACACGGATCGTGATGATATGGACCATATCCGGGTCCAGATTGGAGGCCACGGTCTCGAAACTGAGGCGGCAGTAACCGCAATGCTTGTCGAATCTGACGAACTCCTTGAACGGAAGGTCATCCACCTTGACATCCAGCACGACTCCTTCCGGGCCGAGGATGTCATAAAGGACAACCTTGGAGCCCTTGAACTTGAAAGAGATCTCTGAGCCCGGCTCGAAAATGTCGAACTCGGTCAGATGGCTGAAATAGTCCAGTTCCGGACGGCCACCACCATACCTTGTCATATCCCCGGTCACCTTCACGCGCGGATCATCGAAATACACCGTTGTCACCCCTTCGATACAATCCGGCATCATCGGAGCGTAAAGCTTATGCGCACGCGCCCTGGTGGAGCGTCCGAGCAGCGGCAGCGACCTCTTGATCGCTTCCGTATAGAGTTTGTGCCCGGTATCCGGGAAAGGATGCACGCCATCCGGAGAGAACACCAGCATCGGCTGGTCTCCGGCCGTCTGGTTCAATGCCTCGCCGGCGACATGTGTGACTTCGCCGCCTTTCGGTCTCATCACCAGTTTCCCCTGTCTCAACAAATCGGTCACCTCGACAGCCAGATGGATGGACGGGATGCCGTAATAATCGGCGATCTCCTCATCAACGCTGGCCGCCCTGTGCATATTGCCCTCGAGAGCATCGTCCATGATGCCCTCTGTCACAGTATAGACAAACACGATGTCGGTATGCGGGTCCGCCTTCCATATCTGGCGGACTATGCCTTCCATGCTCTTGATCAGGCTCGCAGGTTTTGCGCCGCCATCATTCACAGCGAACTCGACGAACACCAGATCCGGCTTCTGCCTGACCACGTCATGTCCGCACCTCATCGCCCCGAGGTAGGATCCGGTGCCTCCGATCGAAGCCTTTATTCCGTTGAATCTGATGTCCGGATACAAAGACTGCAGATACTCGCAGCTCTGCACCCTGTAACCATCCTGCTCGGTGATGCTGCCTCCCAGATAGACTACGTTCAACTCCTTCTGTCCCTTCTTTATCTTATGATAGAAATTCGGCAGTCCGTCTCTCGGAGTGCATTCCACCAGCTGCCGGAGTTCATATTTTTCCGGATTGAAGTCCTTCGGGAGATGTCCCTTCCTGATGTCTGAAGCCAGACAAGGAAGAGAAAGTCCAAGCAGCGCAAGCGCCGCGAAAAGCATGCATTTTCTCATACAAATCTATTTTTCAATACCGATCTTGTCGAACGGAATTGGTTTGAAATCAGGGAGTATGGCGTTGACCGCCTTCATATCCAGGCCTTTCATAGGATCCTCCGGATCGATGAAGCCCGGGTTGGTGTGGAGGTCGTATCCATACCTCTCCCAGTTATCCAGATAATCGACGCTGTGCAGTACGTATGCCTCCCAGAACCTGTCTATGTTGTAGAAGATGTTGTTCTTGATGATAATCCTCTTCGGCTTCTCGGGATGCTCCCTGAAATAATGTCTGATCTCAGGATACTCGTTGACATAAGGCGCATTCTCGGAGTTCACGGCATCGAATTTCTTTCCGTACAGCTTGCGGACATCGGTACCGTTGATTGCAATGCGGTCATCGATGTAGAACGCGGCAGGAGTGTTCATGAATATGCAGTTCTGGTAGCTGATGTCGCTGCCTCCTCCGATATCGACAGCACCGGCCTCGATGTTGTTCAGGATACACCCATACGCCGCCAGGCCACAAGCTCCGTCATCATGGTAGATGCCGAAGATGGCATTCGTGAACCCGCTGTGGACATCATGGATATATGAGTAGTTGATTTTGAGGCCACGCTCAGTAGGGTTGCGCCCGTAATAGATGGCCCCCTGGTCGGAAATCTGCTTGCAGGCATCGTGGATGTCGGTATATTCGATAAGCTGGTTGTTGCCGTTGAACAGGATGGCCATGCTCGGGGCATCATAAAGCTCGCAATGGGACACCCTGTTGCCGCATTCGCCGAATTCCACATGAGGCCTGTATGACTGCGACATCTTGTTGACGTTATGGATAGAGCAGTTCTCCACGAAGCAGTCCCCTCTTGACAAAGTCACTCTGTCTCCTCCGAACAATTCGACGCCGCCGGCGCCGAGATCATGGAGCTCGCAATAGCGCAATCCATTTCTGACCGACTCCGCACCTCTGCCGATATGGACTCCGAGCCTTCCGAAGTTGCGCACGGTGCAATGGTCGAGGACACAGTCCGAGCAGCCCTCCATGGCAATACCGTCATGACGACCGCCCTGGAAGGTGATGCCGTGGAAAGTGACATTCGAGCATCCGTTCATCATGACCAGCGTCGTGTCGAGCACAGTCGCCTCGATTTCTCCAAGACCGCCTTCCGGCTCTATGAAATAGACTCGCCCGGCGGACGTATCGACAACGCACTCCCCAGGTTCAGTCATCTCCTCCAATACATTCAGCAAGGCCCAGCGGCGGCATTTGTCCGTCTCAGTGTTTTCATGGAAGCCATATCCTGCTGTCGCCCCCATTGTCATGGTCCTGGCCGCCTTGTCGATGACCGCAACAGGCAGTGTCTCTGCAGAATAGCCGTTGCCGAAATAGCCCCAGATGAACAAGCCCTCATTCCCGGCGAAGGTCGAAACCGTGTCATTGTCATATCCGATGCATGGCATCTTCACCGGAGTGGTGTCATTCTTGCGTCGTTTCCTTCCCATCTCCAGCACCTTGTCAATGCCTTCCTCGCGTCCTTTCGGCCATCTTGCAGGAGTAAGAGCCTTGCCGTCGATCAAGATTTCCGTTCTTGAAGATGACAACGGCCAATTGAATCCCATCGGAATCATGCCGACGAATTTCGCAGGGACATCCTTGATTTCCAGCACCTTGGCCTTAGCACGGGCCTCCGGTTTCATTCTTGCCAGCACCGCCTCGTCCTCGAGTGGTTTTACAGCATCCGCTGGCACCAGCACACCACCGGAAATGGTCACATCCTCTCCGGGATATGCTTCGATGGACACATCGCTTACTCCATCAAGCACGAAACTCTCCGCAAACTCGTAACGTCCGGCGCGCAAGATCACTTTTGCAGGATCTTCGCTGCCAGAAACGAGTTCCATAGCCCTCGCTATACTCTGAACCGGCTGTCTTTCAGTGCCGGAAGCGCTGTCCAGGCCATCCGGCGACACATATATTCTTGTACCGTTGCATGCACAGATGCCAAGCAGTACGATCGAAAGGAAGATAAAACCAATCTTTCTCATTTTCCATCAAGTTACTGAAACCAACACTACCAAGGGTATGACAAATCAGGGAAATCATGTCCCGTGCCGTCGCCATCGAACTCGCCGAAAGCGGTCTTCACGTGCACACCTTCCGGTGCAAAGACGTACAATCTCGGGATGTCTCCTCCAGTATCCCAGGACACGATGATACGGCCGAACTTAGTGGCAACGGTAGTCTTCGCCCATTCAAGTCCGAGGTCCTGAACCGGCTCCACAGTGATGCTGCTATAGTCCTCGGTAAGAGGAACGATGCCTCCCGGCACTTTGTAGAACCATTCAAGTCTGTTTTTCATCCCGCGTTTATTGGTCCACACGCTCCTGAGTTTCAAGCGCTTGGATATGTTCGGATCATACTTGTCAAGTACCGGTGTCCCGTTCAAGGCGAGGAATTTCCTCCAGCACTCAACAGCTTTTGCCGGATTGGCGACGACCTCCGCCACAAGCTCATACGTCCATTGGATGAGAGGATCCGTGCATTGGAAGGTCTTCTGAGCCTTCTCCTCAGGCATAGGATGCTGCTTGAAAGTCTCAAGATATCCACGAGCCTCGCTCTCAGGCAGGTCAAGCGGAACATCGATGCCGAGCGGGTTAAGGCCAGGGCCGCCGCCGCCGAGGAATCCTCTGCTCTCGCCGGTCTCCCAAAGAGACACCCAGAACGAATACAGATCACCTTCCGTGACATAGAACTTGAAGCGTACTGTCTTGCCTGCGAGTTTCTCGAGGGTCTTGTGGTGCTTCCAGCGGACTGCGACCTTGGTGCCGTTGATGTCGGCCAGAGGCTTGCAGGCAGCCTTCGTGTAGCCTTTCAGAGGCGTCCCGTCGACATCGAGGACCTCAACGGCAAGGTTTGACGCCTCAGCGTTCACAAACATATATTTGCCATCGAATGATACCGGCTGGGTGACGATGTAGCCTTCTTTTCCGGCCCTCATCGAGACGAAACCGTCGCGCCTGAGTATGCCGAGGCCGGTGGATGTCCAGCCATCCCACATCACGTCGTTCAGTTTGTGACCGCCACAATAGAGATAGAGCGAGTCGCCGACAATGAGCGGATTGCCGATAGCCGGCTGCATGTTGCCGTAATTCCAGACTTCCGGCTCCTGCACGCTCTCCATGACCGGTTCCTTGTCCGGCCTGAAGTAGTGGAATCCGTCACGGCTGTAGCCCAGGCAGAACTCGTTCAGCTTCTGTATGCCGCGCTTATCACATTCGTCATTCTCAGGCCCGCGCCAGACGGAATACTCGCCCACCATGACGCTCTCGTAGGCAATAGCGTCGAAATTGTAAATAGCGGGGATATATTTCCTGCCTATGGTCGGATCAGGATGTTCGAGTTCATCTTCGTCTATGCCGAACCACAGGACCTCGTCCTTGTCGATGCTGACATAGTCGGTAAGTGCGCTGTCACGCACATAGTCGAGTTCGTTCTGGAACCAGTGTACGCGGTGGATCAGACTCTCAAGGTCGTTGTCCTCGGCATAAGCCCGGCAACGCAGGCTCGGATTCATAGGAGTGAACACCCTGATGCTTGCTATCCATTTCTTGCGGAAAGGATTGTAAGTCACCGTCGATCTGTCGCAGATGCGGCCGGAAAGAGCCTTGGTCTCACCCCAGTGGATGCCGTCTGCCGAATATCGGAGGTCGTATTTTATCTTGTCCTTGCCACAACGCGAATACACTGACTTATAGCGTTTGGAAGGATCGGTTTCCTGCTTGTCGAACCAGATTGAGCGGGAATCATGGTCGATTGTGTCACACACATTCGTGCCCGGGACAACATCAAGAGCAGGTTTCTCCCAATGCTTGCCGTCCTTGGAGATTGCGTAACTCGTGTAGAGCCCCTTTCTCCCGTCGTGCTCCCATTCCCCGGAGCGATACCATAGTTTGAACACTCCTTCAGCCTCATCGTACCATACTCCATCGCTGAACGGATCCGCAAACGGAAGCTTGCCGTCCATGCGGAAGTCTGTCGGACAATCAGCTATTAGCACAGGGTTGCCCTCATACATCCTGGCGTGGTGATTGACACGCTCCATGTCCGTGCTCCCGATGAGGAAATCATCCACGAAAAGCTGCCTTCCGACATTGATCGGAATCACTTCAGGCTTGTGGTCGATGTAAGGCAGAGGCATCCTCGAGGTTCCGGCAGGCATGGTATAGCGCGGCGGCCATTGCTCCGGAAGTTCGATGCCGTTGTAAAGGATTTCCTTATTATTGTTCTGGGCGGCACAGACTGATGCGGTTGCCATCAGGCCGGTCAGAAGTACAAGTATGGTTGTGGGGGTCAAGATTTTCATAGACCAAAGATACTCAGCTTTTGTTTAAGATTAAAAAAATTGTTGCCGCCAACACACGCCGACGGCAACAATCACCAGCACTATTATTAACTAACCCTTATGAGTTCTATTGGATAAGACGGCCTGTTTCAGGAACCGGCTGCGGAGTAATATTATTCTCTGCTCCAGGATAGCCGACGTTCTGGTTGATGACGCCGTTCGCATTCGCAAGGATGGACTTCTGAGGGATAGGCCAGAGGACATGGTGGACACTCATCTTGTATTCGCCATAGTTCTGCTTGACACCCTTGTTGTAGAAGTCATTGACCTTCATGATCCAGTCATAGTAGAAGTTCACGCCTTCTTTCTTGATGTTGGCGTTGGTACCGCCGTCACCGGAGAATTTGTCCATGCTGTACTTCCTGCCACCGAATACTTCACAAGGATAGCCATACTTCGCGTAAATGTAAGAGATACGTACGAGCTCATCGTGACGGGCCTCTTCCATGTAGAGCTCACGGGCTCTCTCATTGAGGATCTCACCGATGTTGATGTCGGAACCCTTGAGAGGATCCGCACCTGCACGCTGACGGACAACGTTCATCATCTCGGCTGCCTTGTCATTCTGCTTCAGCCAGTAGTAGCACTCAGCCATAAGAAGGTAAACTTCTGCAGAACGATATACATATGTACAAGTGTTGCCTCCGAATACGTTTGCTGTTGGATCCGGTACGAATACCTTGTAGTGTGGCCACTGGTAGTAGCACTGGATAGAATCCTCTACAGAAATCTTAGCAGGACGGACGACATGCTGACCGTAGTACTCGCTCTTGCCCTTGAGGGCTGTGGCATTGTAGATAAGATCCTCCGTGCACTTCCAGCTGTCCCTGTTGTAGACACCTCTGAGGTCGTTCTTCTCCTTGTCAGTCCAGATGCCATACTGGAAATAGTATGTAGGACGTACACGTCCGTTACCCTGGCCGTAAGTGTGAAGGATATCGTACTCCGGATTCGCCTTTGCATCGTTGGCATCGCACTTGGTCGTACATCCGGTCTGCCCGTCAGGAGTGAGGGTTGCGGATGTTCTTGCCCACTTAGGCACGCAGTTGGCCATGCTGTTGGACACTGATGCGCCACCCATCTTGTACTCTGAAACCACATACATCAAGCCCTCGGTGTTGGACATGTCCTTCTTGGCTTCGACACTGTGGAGGTCGAACATGAGGTTCGTACCCGGCTTTGTCTTGTTGGCAGTGAACCTCTGGGTCATGAGAGGATGAGCCTTGACGATTTCCTGACCGACCTTGATGGCATCGTCGAATCTGTTGAGAAGCATGTAGTACTTCATGAGGAGTGCTCCGGAACCGCCCTTGGTGGCGTGGCCGCGCTCTTCATTGTCAGTACACCATTTGTATGCGAACTCGAGGTTCTCGCACTCTCTCTTGAGGATACCCCATCTGTCATTCGAGTTATAGTCCTTGCGGACACTTGAGACAGCCCAGTCGAGGTATGGTACATCACCGAACTGAGTGATCAGTCTGTAATAAGCGTATGCTCTGTGGAAATAACCTGAGCCGAGGACTGAATTCCTGACAGCTTCGGTCTCATCCTTGAGATTCGCTGAATTCTGGATCACGAGGTTGGCATATTTCACCTGGGTGAAGAGTTCCTCCCAAGAGTCGAGGATACGGACACCGTCATTCGTAGAAAGGTTTCCGGAAGGCAGCATCTGCAAGTCCAGATTGATGAAAGAATCCTGGCTGTCGGCGACACCGTCCACTGCCATATCTGAAAGCTGGAACTCGGTGCAGATACGGCTGCCGTGAGCAGTCCACTCGTTTCTCATCGTACGGCTGCAGGTAAGCAGCAGCGCATCGATTGAAGTCTTGTTGACAAGCACACCCTCAGCTGTAAGATCTGAAGGATCATAAGTATCAAGCCATTCCTCCTTGCAGCTTCCGAAGATGACTGTCGAAAGGAGAGCAACCAACAAGATATTATTTTTCTTAATCATGATTCAATTTTTTTAGTGTTAGAATGAGAAATTCACACCAAGGTTGAAGGTCCTTGAGTTATATCCATTGGTATGGGTATCGTTGGAGGCCTCGTTGAGTTCCGGATCGAACCATCCCTTGAGGTAGTAAGGAGCCCATACGCCCACATTCCTGCAGCTGAGAGAGATACGCATGTCTCTGATCTTTGCCTTCTGGGTGAATGTGTTAGGTACCCTGTAGCTGAATGACAGGTTGTCGAACCTGATGAACGATGCATTCATGATAGGAGTGAAACCGGCAAGGTTGTTGGTCCACTGGATCCTAGGAGCGTCGTTGGTAGGATTCTCAGGAGTCCAATAATTGGCCACGAAGTGGTTCTTGTGGTTAGGCTCGTTGTAAACCCATGCGAAACCGAACTCCTGTGAATGTCCGATATTGGCATAGAATGATGCAGCGATGTCGAAATTCTTCCAGAGAGTGAAGTTGGTGCGGAATGTCCACCTTGACCTAGGGGTCTTGTATCCGAGATGCACCTTGTCACTGGCGTCGAGAATGCCGTCCTTGTTCTGATCGATCACATGGAAGTCACCAGGAGCCATGCCATACTTGGCGGCCTCCTCAGCTTCATTGGTCTGCCAGATACCATCATACTCCCAAGTGTAGTAACGGTCAGGGTCTTCGCCGATGAACCAGTTGTTGTCGACATCGTCCTTTTCCTTCTGGCCGATCACGTTGCCCTTTTCATCGAGGATGTCTTCCATATCACCGTAGAGGGATACGATCTCCCTGCGGTTCATTGAGAAGGTGAGACCTGCGTTCCACTTGAAGTTTGGCCTGTTCATGATGGTCGAGTTGAGGGTGACCTCGATACCGCGGTTCCTGAGGGAGCCGATGTTTGTGGTTACACTGCTGGTACCGATGATATCAGGAAGAGACATGGAAGTGAGAAGGTCGGTGGTCGTTCCGGTGTAAGCCTCGATACTACCGGTGAGGACATCATCAAGGATACCGAAGTCGAGACCGAGGTTGTAAGCACCTGTCCTCTCCCACTTGAGGTCATTGTTGACCATACCGAGAGTGTAACGTGAGATGTTCTCGATGGTACCGTCACTCAGCATGTGGGCATACTTGGAAGTCTTGAGAAGAGGAAGGGCGGCGTAGCGGCCGATACTACGGTTACCGTTTTCACCCCAGCTGAAACGAAGCTTTCCGTATGTAAGCCAGCTTGAGTTGGCGAAGAAAGGTTCCTTTGTGAATACCCATGCGGCGGAAACTGAAGGGAACCAGGCTCTCTTGCAGTTCGCACCGAAAGCTGAATAACCGTCACGACGGATAGATGCAGAAAGGAAGTACTTGCCGTCATACTGATACTGAACACGGCCCATCATTGCATCACCGGTATCGTATGTATCCACGGACGCAACGGTCTGTGTTGTACCGTTGTTGATTCTGTGATAGCTCAGACCATCAGAAGGAGTGAAGCCGTAACCGGTGGCAGTGGTCTGCCATGACTGATTCTTCTCGGCATTGTAAACGAAGGTCGCGTCGATCTTGTTCTTGCCGAATTCCTTCTTCCATGTGAAGATGTTATCGATTGACCAGTTGTAGGTATGATCGTTGGTTCTCTGAGCATAACCGTCTTTCTGCTGAGCTCTGTCCCAAGCCGCTGACTCGTGGTAGAACTTCTCGTGGAACATCATGTAAGGAGTGAAGTTGAACTGGTATTCGATTGCGAACGGAAGCTTCACCTTGGCGAAGACATTGGCGTTGACAGTATAATACTTGTTCAGCTGATCCTTCATCTCCCTTACGTAGAAACCGCTCTGAGGAGTGGTATGTCCACTAGGATACTGACGATACGCACTGTCTGGATCATCGATATCATTGCTCATATAAGGAGAGAAGCCGTCATGGATACCCACAGCGATGGCGCTCTGGTCCTTCATGGCGAAGTTACCGTTGATACCCACTGTAAGGAAGTTGGTAACCTTGGTCTCGAAATTGAGTTTCGTACGGAAAGCCTGGAATTCATCGCCATAAGCGATACCCTCTCTGTCCGTGTAACCGATTGACCAATAGTATGACATATCGTCATTCTTCTTGGAAATGCTGGCGGTGTAGTCCTGGAGGAGAGCTGGACGGAAAGTCTCTTTCTCCCAGTCTGTGATATTGCCAGCGAAGTAATTCGCGATTTCTGGATCCTTGAGATCAAGTCTCTTGAGCCAGGTCCTGGTCAGCTCTTCTGCACTAGGAACGGTTGTCGCCGGTGTAGAAGCTGAATAGTTGTACCAATCAAGCGCACTCACTCCTGAGAGATTCGCAGGATTTGTGAAGTACTGAGGGTTCTTCTCAGCAGTAGCGCCATTGAGACGGAGCTGCAGGTCCTCACGATACTTGAGATATCCTTCCGGTCCGTAAACCTCAGGGATATTGGCAGCAACAGCAATACCAGTATTAGCATTGAAGTTGATGGTCGGTTTTGAAGAAAGGTTACCCTTGCGCGTCGAGATGGCGATCACACCGTTGGAAGCACGCGTACCGTAGATAGCTGCGGAGCTCGCATCCTTCAAGATGTCGATACTCTCGATATCGTTAGGGTTGATATCCGCAAGTTCGCCGCTGTAGATCACACCATCGAGGACGATGAGCGGAGATCCGATAGCCTTGAGGGACGTCTCACCACGGACCTGGATAGGGGCCTGGCCCTTTGCGGTGTTACTCATCTCGATACCGACACCGGCAGTGTTGCCGCGCATGAGGTCTTCGACAGTCCTCGGAGCAGCGACCTTGAGGTCTTCTGCATTGATTGATGAGATGGCGCCGGTCAAATCCTTCTTGCGGGCTGTACCGTAACCGATGACAACTACATCGTCAAGTCTCTGGGCGTCAGCCTTGAGGACTACGTTGACGACGTTGCTCTTACCGACCTCCACTGTCTGCTCAGCGAAACCGATGTAAGAGAATGTGAGGGAAGCTGGTCCCTGGCCGAGCTTGAAGGTGTAATTACCGTCAAGGTCAGTCATGGTTCCGTTCAAAGTCCCGGACTGGAGCACGCTGACGCCGATGAGTGGCTCACCTGCTTCGTCTTTGACGTTACCGGAGACAGTGATCCCCTGTGCAAAAGCGGTCAGGGAACCCATCAATCCAAAAGACACCACAAAAGCGATGACCTTCAAGGACCAATTCATTGTTTTGCTTGATAATGTCATAATTAATATAAATTAGGATTAGTATGTGCGATTTTTCCTTATTAAACTGATTTGTCCGACTAATTTAGAAACAATAATTGGATATATCAAAATATTTTTAGTTAACTTTACGCAGTTTACAAAAAAAATCGTATACGATATAGTAATCCGTGACCTTCATGGAAAATCTCCACATCGATAACACACCCGTCACTTTGGTCGATCAAGTAGAAGATCGACTACTGGACTATTTCAAAGAGAAAAATCTTGTCAGCGGAAGCGCAATCCCGACGGAAACGGAATTGGCGGCTTCACTCGGTGTGGCACGTTCTGTACTGAGAGAGGCACTCAGCCGGCTCAAGATGTTCGGCATGATCGAGTCCAGGACGAAGAGAGGTATGGTGCTGCATGAACCTAACCTGTTCGGCGGTCTCAGGCGCGCCATCAACCCCAATCTTTTCGGAGAAAGCCTCATATACGACATCCTGCAATTACGCGTCGCCATCGAGATCGGCATTTCTGAAGCAATAGTGCAGAAGATCACCGACGAGGATATCGCCGAGCTCGAGTCGATAATCGAGAATGGTTCGCTTTCTGAAAACAACATCTACGTCCTCAACAGCGACTATTCATTCCACACCAAGCTGTACCAGATCACGGGGAACCAGACGATTTTCCAATTCCAGGAGATCATACACCCGATCATGGCCTTCCTCAGGACCAAATTCAACAGCACGATCGAGCCTTACAACATCAAGCTTAGGAAGAGCGGCCTCCAGGTGACTCATGAAGATCTGCTGGAGTTCCTGAAAAAAAGGGACGTGGACGGCTACCGCGATGGCATCAAGAAGCACCTTGCCATCTACAGCTACCTGCTCGATCTTTCAAGAAAAGAAAAACCGCAAAAGTAAGCACAATAGAACAGAAAAGGTCCGGGTCATATGATCCGGACCTTGACGTCGTGCGCGAGATGAGACTCGAACTCACACAGGTTTTACCCCACTAGCTCCTGAAACTAGCGCGTCTACCATTTCGCCACCCGCGCGACAGGACTGCAAATATACAAACATTTTTCTAAACGACAATAGAGAAAACAATTGTCTTTTTCCATTGGTCCACGGTGAACGATGCGCTTGTATGGGTGTAATCCACCGAAATGGCAATATCCTCGAGATCCTCGGCGTTCCAGTCATAGCCGCTGTCCAGTATGAACTCCCCGAGCGAGAAGGAGCGCTCCATCACACCTGAGGCATATACACACAATTTCAATGACCCATCGACCTGCCGCGGCACGACTATACGGCATCTTCCATACGCATCCGGTGACAGACGGGCTTCAAACTCCCCGGCTTCAGGCAGCCAGCGTCCTGAATACCCGCACACATTCCCACGCACGGCATACTCGCACCCGGACTGATAATCGTCACGAAGCTCAATGACGACCGCAGCGTGGTTCTTGTGAAGGAGCAGATGCCTGTCCGGCTCCTTGTCCGCCAGATCTATCAGCGATCCATATGTCATCAACTCCGGGCAGGCCTCCCCCGGCCGGATCGAAAGTCCACGGCCGGGACTGACAGACCCTCCGTCGGAGCAGCAGGCAGAAAAGAATGCTTCCTCCCCCACCGGAATCTCCAGATGCAAGGTGTCAGGAATCCCGTCCAGCTCGATCGTACCCTCCACGCTTCCCGACAGATAGTCCAGACACCAGCTGACCTCCGCGAATCCATCTTCCATCAGGCGGGCCTCCTCCCTGGCAGACAAGTCCACTTCCAGGAAACGCGGGCAAGGGCCCCTTTCCTCCCTCACCGAGCAGGACGCCAGCCAGATCAGCGCGACAGCCAGGGCCACCGCCGGCAGCTTGTACTCAGAACACATATGCCAAAGAAAGCAGGACTTCGTCCAGCATCACGAAGAACTTGTTGCCCTCCTCCAGAGTACGGCCGCATGTCGGACAGGCATAGACCTTGTACTTGTCCGCACCGCCCCAAACTCCCAAGCCCATTTCGACATTGAAATGCCTCCCCAGCATATAGGCATACCCGCCGGCAAGTCCTGCCCCGACTCTGTCCCCTTCATGGGTTTCCAAGGCCTCTATCCCACCGTAATTGTATTCTTGATATTGAGCCTTGGCCAGGGCCCACCATCCTGAATAGACATGCCAGGGCCAGTATCTGGACTCCAACGAGAATGTCCTCTGCCGGTTCTGGCGTTGACCGCCCTCAACTCCTCCCGGGAAATTGAAAGGATTGTACCTGGTCCCGACCGACAGGCTCCAATGCTGCGCAACCGCATACGAGACATCCGCATTCAAGGTCGCATAATTCACATAATCGACCAGATTGGTGGAAACAGCCACTTTCTGTGCCTGGGCGCATTCCACGTTCAGCGCCACCAAAACAATCACCAAAAATCTCTTCATATCAATATCCATATCTGTCGAACGCCTGTTCTATCAAGCTTGTGAATTCGGGACACTCATCCATCAACGACTCCTTCAGCCTGTTGACATCAGTCACGTCGGGGCGCAGCGCATCATAAATCCTGTCAGCACCCATCCCCCTCTCATCAAGATACAAGAGGACCTGAGGAAAAAACCAATAGTCCAGGCCCTCCGGAGACACTCCGTTCCCATACCGCTCCCTCAAAACAACATATTCCATGAAATATGCCCACATCTCAGCTACGGCACAGTATCCCGCATTCTCGTCGGACTGGGAGCCATAATTCCTTCCTGACGAGGATATGAACGCCTTGAGCAGATGGGCCATGTATTTGTCCCAGTAGTCGGTGCCCGCCTTCATGAAATGGCTGCAATGCGCAAGTTCCCTGCTGGTCAACGCATATATATCCTTGTAGGATGACGTACCCTTGAGGCCCAAGGTTACATCCGGGAGGAACATCTTCACCAGGGACTTGTATTCGCCGAGATATTTTGCGAGACGGCCGTTGTCTATCGCCGTGCCATGCTGAAGCATAGGGGATACGCTTTTCGGCAGGTTACGGAAAATCCAGAACCTCAGATCCACCGGCGGTGCGTAAACCGCAGACTTGTCCTCAGCCCAGCAGGCATAATAGTCGTGCGCCGCATTGTTCACGACGCAGCGCGTGAACATCTTCCAGTCAGACTCCTTGTCCACGATAAGGTCGACCCCATCCGGAGCATGTTTGCCCATGGCCGAGATCGATGACGGCACAAGAAGCAGGTTCACACCGATGCCGAAACCTTTCCGGTTCTTGAACACCAGCCGGTATCTGATGTCAGAGCTGAAAGACTTGTCGAATTCATAATATCCTTCATCGTCGGTATATGCGACCGCTATCTTCACAAACGAGTTCACGCAAACCTGCACACCGGCGACACCGACGGGTTCTCCGCCATTGCAGGATTCATCCACAATGCTGATCCGGCCTGAAGGGCGGCTGGACATCGCACGGGTCCGAGGTACGAGGCATTCCTCATTGCCGGTCAGGCGGAAGGCCTCTCTCTCCACAGCCCCCCAATCGACATCTTCCGCCTTTGTAGCAACGTCATTTTCAGAAATATAGCACTTATCCAGAAGTTCATATCTTATACCTTCCGGAAAAACGAATCCGGCCGGGACAACGGCATACTGCCATGTTATGGACTCCTGAGGCACCCCGGGATCGTGGTAATAGTCTCCATCCTGCACGATCTGGTAATCGAGCGGATGGTCTATCATCTTGACTCCCAGGGATTCCAGAGTGCGGTATTGGGCATCACCAGATGGAAGGAAACGGACATACAGATCTGTCTCCTTGAGGGAGATACGGGAGCCCTTGGTCGGATACAGGCTGTTGAGCGCCCTCTCCATGTTGTCCACGGTATATGGGTCTTCCAACCTGTCCCCCAATACGATCATCTCGTGCGTCACGGCGGAGAGATGGTCTGTTTCGTCGCGGCCGTCGTCCATGTCCGCGTGCGTGCAGCATACCGCCGCCATTGCGGATAAAGCGGCAAGACACATGACTGAGGTTTTTTTCATAGTCTCAAGTTCTAAAGGTCAACGGCAAAATTATCTTGAGACAGCCGTTTTAGGAAAATTAAAACGGCTAATTGACAAAAGCGGCCCTCCAGACTGTTGGAGGGCCGCTTTTTATGCTGAAATTCCGAGAGGATGTCAGAAATAAGATACTGTGTTCTGCTCTATGGCAGACATCAGGCTGTTGCCAAGGCGGCTGACGCCGAACCTGAAGTATTTCTTGTCCATCCATTGTCTGCCGAGCACCGTGGATCCTATGGAGTAATACACAAGGGCGTCCTTGGCTGTGGAGATGCCACCGGCAGCCTTGAAACCGACCATCCTGCCTGTCTTCCCATAGAATGCCTTGATGCACTCGCACATGATGTATGCAGCCATAGGTGTGGCATTGACCTCGACCTTGCCGGTGGAAGTCTTGATGAAATCGGCTCCTGCCTCCATTGCGAGGAATGAGGCGTTGGCGATGTTTTCCGGAGTGACAAGCAGGCCCGTCTCAATTATGACCTTGAGCACGATCTTGCGGCCGACCTTGGCACCGGCAGCATCTATCTCTGCGCGCAGTGCGCGTATCTCTGCAGCCGCACGCTCGAAATCTCCAGCAAGGAAGGAATTCAAGGCCAGCACGATATCGATCTCATCCGCGCCGTTCTCGACCGCCATGCGGCACTCGAGAGCCTTGACCTCGACATAGCTCTGCGATGTCGGGAAGCAGCCGGCCACCGTCGTCACGTGGAGCTCCGGAGTCGTCCTTCCTTCGGCCACCGTCGCGGCGAAGTTTGGATAGACACAGATCGAAGCAGGAAGCGGATAGGATGGATAGCTTGATGCAAGGCCGTTCACCTTTGCGACCAGTTTCTGCACGGAAGCGACCGTGTCGTTGGACTTCAGGGTCGTGAGGTCCATGAACGAGAAGCAGGTCTTCAATGTCTGTTCCGAGGAGACGGCCTCGAGGTTCGAAGCCATCATCTCAAGGTTCCTCCCTATTTGTTCTTCATCTGGCGTATAACCATATTTCTCAAAAAAACTATCCATATATCTTGATTTTATAACCTTCATCAACAAGCGGTTTCAGCAGCAACTCCATCCTCTCCGGAGATATCTTGCGGAGCCTGTCCATCGGCGTCGGACGGTCGATAGTATAAGCCATGACCTCGCGCGGCTTAACCGTACGCACGATATCCATCCATGCCGAGAGCGACTCCGGATCCGCCGAATCGAAGTCATCCGACTCCAGGAACATGGTCTGCAGCACGAAAGCGCCACCGAAGCGCTTCATGTTCTCCACCACCTCAGCCACATCATAATGCCCCTGCGGGCGGTTTATCTTGCGGACAAGTCCGTTGGTAGGAGCATCCAGCTTCAAGATCGCGTTGTCCACCTTCTTCAACGCCGCAGCGACCTCGGGTACTCCGAGCCTGGTGGCATTCGAGAGCACGGACACCTTCGCCTCCGGATAGTAGCTGTCACGCAAAGCGAGGGTAATGTCTATGATTTCCGGGAAAGCGGGGTTCAAGGTTGGTTCGCCGTCTCCCGAGAATGTGATCGAATCGATGCAGACGCCGTTTCTGCGGCATTCCGCCAGCTTGGCCGACAGAGCCGCCTCGAGCTGGGACGCGTCTGGAATGGACTTGTCCTCACGTCCGTCCGCATTCCAGCCGCATTCGCAGTAGATGCAGTCGAAATTGCATATCTTGCCCTTCTCCGGCAGCAGGTTGATGCCCAGGGAAGAGCCCAGACGACGGCTGCGTATCGGGCCGAACACTATCTCCTCCCTCATCATTTCGCAACAGGAAGGACCTCCTTCATGTCCATTCTGGCCTTTTCCGGCTTTTCCCGTCCGGAACGGGCAGGGAAAGGTTTGTTCTCCAGCAGACGTGGAGCCTCAACTGCCACAGGAACAGCCGCAACGACCGTATCCTTGATGGAAAGGGTATCTGCCACGGCCAGGCTGTCGCACACCGCCAGGCTGTCGCACAGTGCGAGGGAATCCTCCGGTACCGGAATATCGTAGACTGGCATATAGACGTTCCAACCGTTCATCTGGATGTCGACTACACGGTCCAGGGCCTGCTCGAAAAACAACGAATCGAAGAACACCGGCACTTCAGGGGTCGAAGCCCTGTATTCGAGTATCTCTGCCTCGTGGTTCTCTATATTGTCAAAGAGGGCCTCCAACTCCTTGTGCCTCGCCTCCAGCATGGCGGACGATTTCTTGAGTATCCTGGTGAATCTGCGGGGATCGTGCAGATAATAGCCGGCGCTGCCGATAAAATCTTCGGTGGTATATCCGTACTCGTTGAAAATCGGCTCATAAAAAAGCAGAGTATCGACAGAGCGGGCGTCGGCGCCACCCTTGCGGAGCCACTGGTCCGCGATGAAGATATCCGCATATATCTCGGACATGGTGCCGCGAGGTATGACCTTGCCTTTCTTCGAGCAAGAAGAAAGGCAAAGCATCACGACCGCGGCCAGCGCGATATATGTCCAGATTCTCTTCATTTATCTCAGGACTGCACCGAACTGGTTCTGGAAGGTGGAGAGAATCTTCTCCATAGTCCTCTCGGTATCCTGATCGGTAAGGGTCTTCTCCAGATCCTGGAGAACGAAGCTCATGGCGTACTGCTTCTTCCCGGCAGGAATCTTGTCGCCTCTGTAGACATCGAAGAGGGTGACTTGCTTGAGAAGCTTCTTGGCCGCCTTGGCAGCAGCTGTCTGGAGGTCTGCATATGAGACTGACTCGTCGAGAAGAAGGGCGAGATCCCTGCGCACCTCAGGGAACTTAGGAAGTTCCTTGAAAGCGACCTTGTCACGTTTCACGAGTTCGAACAGCGTGGCCCAGTTGATCTCTGCCGCGAAGACAGGTTGCTTGATGCCGAACTTGCGCGCGAGTGCAGGATTGATGGTACCCAGGACTGCAAGCTGCTTCTTCTGTCCAGGGAGGCTGTATACGACACCCTCGGAGAAGATGTCTGCTGGTGCAGGGTCTGTCCACATCTGGTAGAGGTCGGCGCCGTAACGGCGGAGAAGGAGCTCGACATAGCCCTTGAGCTGGAAATAGTTGCTCTTGGCCGCCTCGTTCCTCCATGCCTTGTCAGGAGTACCGGTTATGAACATCGCGTAGCAAGGATGCTCCTCGTAGCCTGCCAGGGTCGTGCCTTCCACTTCCGGCTTCCTCTGGTAAACCGAGCCGTATTCGAATGTCTTGAGAGACGATATCTGTCTGTTGATGTTGTATGAGAGGACCTCGAGGCCATTGAGGATGAGGGTCTGTCTCATAACGTTGAGATCCGAGCTGAGAGGATTGACGATATGCACGCTCTTCTCTGCAGGGAAGGTTGTGAGGCCGGTGTAGTAGTCGCCCTTGGTGAGGGAGTTGTTCATGGTCTCTACGAAGCCGTTAGCCGCGAGGAAGTTGGAGATGTTGTTCCTGATGGCTTCCGGATCCGGTGAAGGGGACGCGCATACAGACATCTTCATGTGCTTCGGGAGGTCGATATTGTTGTAGCCGTAGATGCGGAGCACCTCCTCGACCACATCGCACTCGCGGGTGACGTCGACCATGTATGTAGGGGCGGCGACCTTGGCTCCGTCCGCCGTCTTCTCGATGAAATCGTAATTCAACCAGCCGAGGATGTTCTCGATGGTCTCATGACCGATCTTCTGACCGATGAACGCCTCGATACGGTTGTAATCGAGGTCGATCTGCTTGCGCTCGATCTTGACCGGATAGTTCTCCTGCACCTTTCCGACGATGTGACCGCCGGCGAGTTCGCAGATGAGGAGCGCAGCTCTCTTGAGCGCGAACGGAGTGATCTCCGGATCTGCGCCGCGCTCGTAGCGGAATGAGGCATCGGTCTGGAGTCCCTGGGTCTTGGAGGTCTTGCGGATCGAACCCGGATCGAAGTAGGCGCTCTCGAGGAACACGTCCACGGTGGTGTCGGTCACGCCGGAATCCTCGCCGCCGAACACGCCCGCGATGCACATCGGTGCATTGGCGTTGGCGATAACCATGTCTCTGTCGGAAAGCTTTCTCTCGACTCCGTCGAGGGTCTTGATGAGCTCGTCCTTGGCTGCACGGCGCACGATGACGGTGCCGCCGTCGATCCTGGAGGCGTCAAAGGTGTGCAGAGGCTGGCCGACTTCGAAAAGCACGAAGTTGGAGATGTCGACGATGTTGTTGATCGGCCTCAGACCGATGGAGAGGAGCTTCTTCTGAAGCCACTCCGGAGACGGGCCGACGGTCACGCCCTTGATCGTGATGCCGGAATAGCGTGGTGCGCCTTCCGCATCTTCGACCTTGATGCCGAATCCCTCTCCTTCGCCCTCGCGGAATGCGGAAACGTCAGGGTACTTGAGTTCGCAAGGGATGTTGTTCAGGCGGAGGTATGCGTACAGGTCTCGGGCCACGCCGATGTGTGATGCAGCATCGACCCTGTTTGCGGTTATCTCATATTCGATGACGGCCTCGGTCTTGAGGTGCAGGTACTCCTTGGCCGGAGTGCCTACGACCGCTTCCGGCTCGAGGACCATGATTCCTGAATGGTCTTCACCGATGCCGAGCTCATCCTTCGCGCAGATCATGCCGAAAGACTCGACACCGCGGATCTTTGACTTCTTAATCTTGAAATCACCAGGAAGAACAGTGCCGAGGCGGGCGAAAAGGACTTTCTGTCCGGCAGCAACGTTTGGAGCACCGCAGACTACAGTCAGAGGCTCTCCTGTACCGTCATCGACCTTGGTGATGTGCAGATGGTCAGAATCAGGATGTGCAACGCACTCCAGCACCTCTGCGACGACCACACCGGCCAAACCGCCAGGGATCTCTTCCTGCTCTTCGACAGAGTCCACTTCAATACCGATCGACGTGATGGCATCAGCCACCTGGGTCGGTGTCAGATCAAAATCAAGGTAATCCTTTAGCCAATTGTAAGAAAGCTTCATATCATTTACTTTTTATCATTTCGTCAAATCATCGATGGAGAACAACGACTCCACAAACTCCTTCTTGTCAAACACCTTCAAGTCATCGACGCCCTCGCCGATGCCGATGAACTTGACAGGCACCTGGAACTGGTCGACGACACCGATCACGACTCCGCCCTTGGCGCTGCCGTCCAGCTTGGTCACGGCCAGAGCTGTGACGTCAGTAGCCCTGGAGAACTCCCTGGCCTGTTGGAAGGCGTTCTGGCCGGTGGATGCATCAAGGACGAGGAGCACCTCGTGAGGTGCATCAGGGATGACCTTGCGCATCACGTTCCGGATCTTGGTCAGCTCGTTCATCAGGTCGATCCTGTTGTGAAGACGGCCGGCTGTGTCGATGAGCACGACATCGGCCTGTTTTGCAACGGCCGAGCACAGGGTATCATATGCGACAGATGCCGGGTCGGCACCCATACCCTGCTTCACAATATCGACTCCGGCTCTCTCGGCCCAGATTTCAAGCTGGTCGACAGCCGCTGCCCTGAATGTGTCGGCGGCGCCGATTATGACCTTCTTGCCCTGTTTGCGGAGGGAGGAGGCGAGCTTGCCTATAGTCGTGGTCTTGCCTACGCCGTTCACCCCGACCACCATCATCACGTACGGCTTCTTGCCGAAATCGAAAGGCTGCACCGGGGCCCCGCCGTCACCATTGACATTCAGAAGATCGGAAATCTCCTCACGGAGCATGCCCACGAGTTCCTCGAATGAGAGGTATTTATCCTTCTGGACTCTCTCCTCGAGTCTGTCAACTATCTTTAAAGTAGTCTCGACGCCCATATCGGAGGCGACAAGCGCTTCCTCTATGGCGTCGAGAGTATCATCATCCACCTTCGACTTCCCGACAACAGCGCGGGAAAGTCTCTGGAAAAAACTTTCTTTTGTCTTTTGTACTCCTTTATCAAACAATCCCATGGGCAGATTATCTCATTAACCCACAAATATAGTGAAAAAAGGAGATAAAAGCGTCATTAAAGAACGGTAAGGGCAAAGTTCTTCCAAAGAACCTTGATATCGTTGCCGTCATGCATCTGGAGCATGATGCGGCCGTCGGCTGCGCCGATCTTTTCGTCCTCCATATCGACCATAGGCTCGCCGTTGAGCCAGGTCTGGATATGGTTGCCCTCAACTCTGAGACGGATAGTATTCCATTCGTTCTCTTTCTGGATCTCCTCCTTCTCATCAGGAATCTGAACGAGCCAGCCGCGGCCGTAAGACTCATAGATGCCGGCAGTATCGTTGCCCTTAGGAGCGACCTCGCACTGCCATCCCTGGACTGTGTTGAAGTCCTTGATGAATGAGTGGAAGAAGAGGCCGGAATTGCCGTTGGAAGCCTGGAAGAAATCCACGGTGAGGTCGAAATCCTTGTAGTATGCCCTTGTGCAGAGGTATCCGTACTGCTTGTTGTCGCCATTCTCGGTGACGAGGTTACCTTCCTCATCGACATAGCAGTTGAGATCGCCGAAAGGCTCCCAGCCTGTGAGGTCCTTGCCGTTGAACAGGGACACCTGCTGTCCACCCTTGTGAGGAAGCTCCTTGACCTTGATGTTGCGGAAAGAAGCCGGATCGCCATGATCCTGGAGGCAGATCAGGCCTTCGTGTGAGAGGCCGTATTCAGGGCAATGAGACCATTTGCCGGAGTTCTTGAGCTCGAACCATTCGTCGGTCCAGGCCTCGAATTCGAGGATCTTCTCGCCGTTGAGCCAGTGCTCCACGTGACCGTTGTCATAAACGATCTTGGAGGTGTTCCATTCGCCCTGCGGATTGACGTTCATCTTGGTGTAGTCAGGAAGATGCATAGCGTAGTCTACGCCGAGCTTCTGCCACTCCTGAAGTGTCTTCGGTGCATATTTCTCCTCCCAGCCCTCGTTGTCGATAAGCTGATACTCAGGACCGGTGACGTATGGATACTGGAAATATGGATCCTCGAAGACATGGTAGATCATACCGCTGTTTCCGCCATATGCGAGTTTCCAATCCCATACAAGTTCGAAATCCTTGTAGATCTTGTCATAGACGATATATCCGGAAGCATCGCTTCCAGTACCAGCTGCCTGGATGCAGCCGTCGACTGCGGACCAGCCCGTGAGCGAATCACCGTTGTAATCTCTCCAACCAGTCATGTCCGTACCGTTGAAAAGGAGTTCCCAACCCTCAGCCTTTTCAGCCCTGGTCAGTTTGTTGTCGGTCTTGCAGGAAGAAAGAAGCATTCCAGAGCAAAGAGCGACGCAGAAAATCAAAAAATAGCGTTTCATCTGTATGATTAATATTTGTGTTTCTACAAACCAAAGAGAGAAGTTGGCCATCCGGCCAGCTTCTCTCAAGCTATATTACACAGGATTTATTTCTTGTTTGTGAAAAAATCCTTTGCCTTTGCCTCTTCAACGAGCTGCTCTGTGAAGACATAAGCACCAGTCTTAGGAGATTTCTCCATACGGATGCACTTTACCATGCTCTTAGCACCAGCCTTGGCTGCGAATGTAGCGACTGCTTTTTTTGCCATATCTAAATCCTCCTAAAATTATTTGATCTCACGGTGAACAGTGACCTTCTTGAGGAAAGGATTGTATTTCTTACGCTCCAGACGCTCAGGGGTGTTCTTCTTGTTCTTTGTGGTGATATATCTTGACATTCCAGGTACACCGCTTTCTTTCTGCTCAGTGCACTCGAGGATGACCTGCACCCTGTTACCTTTAGCTTTCTTTGCCATAATTCTCCAAAATTAAACAAGGTTAACTAATCCTTTCTTCTGAGCTTCCTTGATGGTAGCCTCGAGACCATTCTTCTCGATGATCCTCATACCCTTGCAAGAAACCTTCAATGTGATGAACCTCTGCTCCTCTTCTGACCAGAACTTCTTGGTCTTGAGGTTGAGAGAGAAGTCGCGCTTGGTGCGCAGCTTGGAATGGGCCACATTGTTGCCTTTCATTCTCTTTCGTCCAGTAACTTGACAAACCTTTGCCATAATTATTATACTTTTATATTTGATTCAAAACTATTTACAGGGTTGCAAATATCGCTCTAAATTTTGTGATATGCAAATTGCCCTAAACAAATTTGAGGAATCTGCGCCACCTGATGTTGTTGGGGAATTTCCTGTCCCCGTCAGTTGAGAGCCAGATCAAAGCAGGTCTCCCGACTATATGATCTTCAGGAACGAACCCCCAGTAACGTGAATCGAGGGAATTGTGCCTGTTGTCTCCCATCATGAAATAATAGTCCTGTTTGAACTGATAGCTGTCTGTCTCTTCGCCATTGATGATGAACTTCCCGTCTTCCGTAACCTCCAGGGTGTTGTGCTCGTAATCGGAGATGATCCTCTGGTAAAGCGGCAGGTTGGTCGCGTCAAGCTTGACGACGGCCCCCTTCTGCGGAATCCACAACGGACCGAAATAGTCACGTGTCCAAGGATAATCTTCCGAGAACGGGAACAAGCCCGAGTAGGAATCCGGATAATCCGGAGGGAAGACATCGAGGTTCGGCTCCACGCTGACGACATTGCTGACGGCCTTTATCTGGTCGATCATCGCCGATGTCAGCGGCATCATCGGATAGCCCGGAAGGCTGCTGTCAAAATACAGCTCACCGATGTTGAGCCCAAGTTTTTCAATGATCTTGGAGTTTATCTTCTGGCCTGAAGTCCTGACTTCATATGTGAGCTGGAGCCCCGGATAGACCGGCTGCTGCTCCCCGTTGATCCATACCAGGCCATCAATTACCTGAAGGGTATCGCCCGGTGTGGCTACACAACGTTTCACATAATGGTCCTTCTTGTCCGCCGGTCTGACCTTGACCGGTCCGAGCTTCTCGATCGCCAGGTCACGTCCCACTTCGCGGCATACGGAATAATAATCCTGTACAGGAGCTTTTGTGAGGATCGTGTCTCCGTTCGGAAATCCGAACACCACGCAATCGCCTTTCCTTACTTCGCGGAATCCCTTCAGACGCTTGTAATCCCTATGGATGAGAGTCGAATAGGACTCTTTTCCAAAGATCACGTTATGCGTGAACGGAATCGTGAGCGGAGTCTCAGGAAGCCTCGGGCCGTAAGCGACCTTGCTGACGAAGAGGTGGTCTCCAGTGTAGAGCGAACTCTCCATCGAAGATGAAGGAATCTTGAACGCCTGGAAGAAGAAAATATTGATGAACGTGACAACTACGACTGCGAAGATGATTGCGTCAAGCCAGTCGAGAGCCGCATTGTGCTTCTCGCCTTCCTTATATTCTTTCTGCCAGAAAAGCCATTTGACTTTTTTCGTTACGATCAGATCGAATATGATGATCAGGCCGAAGAGCCACCAATAGTTTCCGAGCCAGATGACCCATAACGTATAGAGCAAGCCCCAGAATCCGAGCCTCACCCATCTGTTATGTCTCAAGTCCTTCAAGCCCACGGTCAAACTATTCGTTTACAGATTTGATGATAGCCTCAAATGCCTGAGGATTATTCATAGCAAGGTCTGCAAGTACTTTGCGGTTGAGACCGATGTTCTTCTTCGCGAGCTGGCCCATGAACTGAGAATAGTTGATGCCATACTGACGGCAT